>JBKQNQ010000229.1:0-2634 GCA_052145875.1 Thiobacillaceae bacterium | reverse complement strand
AGATCGATTCGCTGTTGCCGCTGCGTGCCAACGACGACACCCCGGGTCCAACACCGCCGCCGTCGGATCGCCTCACCCTCACCCTCGCCGCCGCCGCATGAGCTGATACACCCTTCCACTTGACAAGAGAATGAGGTACGGCATCACGCTTACCGTCAATGGGCCCCACTGGGCGCGATCCCGGGTCCCCGGCGCGGCGGCCGCGCGAGCCAAACCAGCAGCGCCAGGCTGGCGAAGAAAATGCCGGAAAGCCAGAACATCTCGTTTGTCGCCAGCATCACCGCCTGTTGGTTGAGCGTACGCTCAATCAACGATGCATCGGTGGATACGCTTGGCGAAAGGGCCCTTAAGGCATCGAACGCATCGACACTTACCGGGTTAAACGGACTGATGTGTTCGGCAAGAACGCTATGGTAGTAACTCGTGCGCCGATCCCACAAGGTGATGCTCAAGGACGTTCCAAAACTGCCGGCAAGGATGCGGCTGAAGTTTGACAGGCCGGTGGCACTTGCCATCATCTGGGGTGGAAGATCAGACAGCGTGAGCGAGGTGAGCGGAACGAAGAACGCTGCAACGCCGAATCCCATCAGCAGACGCGGCATCACGATCTGGCCGATGCTCACGTCCGTGTTGAAATGGCTGTTCCATAATGAAACCGCCGCGAAGATGGCAAAGCTGCAGCTGGCCCATACACGCAGATCGAGCTTGTTCATGTTCTTGCCTACGAAGGGCGCCAGAAACACCGGGAGGATGCCGATGGGCGCGGCGGCCAACCCTGCCCAAGTGGCGGTATAGCCCATGTTGATTTGGAGCCACAGCGGCAGGAGCACGACATTGCCGAAGAACACCAGGTAGCCGAAGCTGAGCACCAGGGTCCCCACCAGGAAATTGCGCCGCCCAAACAGGTGCAGGTCCACAACCGGGTGAGCGTCGGTTAACTCCCAAGCGATAAAAAAAGTCAAAGCTACCAGTGACGTAATACCGAGCATCACGATGGTCTGCGACTCGAACCAGTCCAGCTCGTTTCCCTTGTCCAGGAGAATCTGTAGCGTACCGATTCCGATCACCAGCAAGGCAAGTCCGATCCGGTCGATCGGCACGATGTGCCGCTCGCTGTCACGGGTTTTGAGAATCTGCCACGTAAGGAAGGAGGACAAAACCCCCACGGGGATATTGATGTAGAAGATCCAGGGCCAATTGATGTTGTCTGTGATCCACCCGCCGAGGATGGGCCCCATGATGGGGGCGATAATCACCGTCATGGACCAAAGCGCCAGCGCGAGACCCTTCTTTTCGGGTGGATAATTCCCCAGAAGCAAGCTCTGCGACAGCGGGATCATCGGACCCGCCACTGCCCCCTGCAGCACGCGAAAAGCAATCAACATCGGCAGGTTGGGCGCCAACCCACACAGCCAAGACGCGACCGTGAAAAGCAGGGTGGAGATCACAAACAGACGGGCCTCGCCGAATCTTCGCGACAGCCAGCCGGTCAGCGGAAGGGCGATCGCATTGCTCACGGCGAACGAGGTGATGACCCACGTACCCTGGTCGGGACTCACGGCGAGGTCGCCCGCTATCGCAGGCAATGAGACATTGGCAATGGAGGTGTCTAACACCTGCATGAAGGTACCCAGTCCAAGCGCCAAGGTGAGCAAGAAGAGGGGCGGCCCGTGCAGCGGCTCGCGTGGCAAGACAGGGGGGGTCACTCGTTGCGTCCCAAATTGGCCCGAACGATGCGGCGGATCAATTGGTCGGCCGCTTTGTCCTCGGCCCCATTCGTCCCGCTCTCCTGATAGCGAGTCCCGCTGTTGCTGCCCAACACCGGACCGCTCTTATCATGGATATCCACGTCGACGTTCATGGACAGGCCAACGCGCAGCGGGTGTTCCGCCAATTCCTTTGGGTCCAAGGCAATGCGCACCGGCAAACGTTGTACGATCTTAATCCAGTTACCTGTCGCATTTTGCGCAGGGAGCAGCGAGAACACGCTACCGGTACCGGGGGCAAGGCCAACCACCGTTCCGTGGAAATTTCTGCTGCCACCGTAGAGATCCGACACCAGGGTTGCGGGTTGGCCGATGCGTATGCTCCGCAGCTGGTCCTCCTTGAAGTTTGCCTCCACCCAGACCTGAGACAATGGCACGACCGCCATGAGCGGGGTACCGGACGCAACTTGCTGACCAATCTGTACGGATCGCTCGGCAATATAGCCTTCCTCGGGCGCGCGTATCTTGCACCGCTCCCGGGCAAGCCAGGCGGCCTGCACCCGTGCCTCAGCCTGCTTCACCGATGGATGGCTTTCCACGGTGGTGCCCGCAATCGCCGCGCGTGCGGACGCCAGTTGGGCGCGGGCGAGCTGCAGCTCCAACTTGGCCTGATCGCGCATGGTGTCAGCATGCTCGGCCTCTTCGCGGGACACGACTTGGGCCGCGACCGCCCTGGCACGCCGTGCTTCATCGGCCTCCGCTTGTTCAAGCGCACGCTCTTTTAAAGCCAGGTTCGCCCGCTGCTGGTCCCGCGCCTCGAACAGCTGACGCACACTTCTGACCGTATCGGCAAGATCCGCCTCGGCTTGATCCAACGCCACTTGCGCATCGGCAGGATCGAGCGTGACTAAAATCTGACGTGGTCTTA
>JBKQNQ010000228.1:0-6710 GCA_052145875.1 Thiobacillaceae bacterium | reverse complement strand
GGATTCTTGACCGATTTCGTCTCATGTGCGATCTGGTCGAAGACCTTATGCGCGGCCATGCCCATCTGGGCGAACGCGGGAGGAAACTGCTTGCGAATCTGCGCGGGCAAATCCTGCATCATATGTGTGCCGCTCCGAGACGCCGCTTCCGCGACTGCCCTAGCATCACCGCGTGCCAGGCCGTCAACGACTCCCTCAACGCTCATCAGCATTTGTCGCATCCGTTCTGCAACCAGGACTCTTTCTGGCTCGGTCAGTGAGACAATCTGGCGGAAGTCAGTTACCGTTTCCGGCATGGGTTTACCCATGTGTGGGCCTGTGGAAGGCATCCCGTCCTGTGCGAAACTGGATGTTACGTAGGGGAGAGCGAGAACGACACAAAACAGGAGTGGACGCACGGGATTTCTCCGCCGAAAAAAAAGGAAAGCAAGGGGCGATCTGATCCGAAAATCAGAAGGTGCAACGCATGGTAGCAAACATTCTGTGTAACCGGAATTGCCGTATGAATATCACTTAACATTCAAGCGATATGTTTCTGAACAAAGCAAGCGGGGGGCGAGTCGGACCATCGCGGGGCGATATAAGGACGATAGCCAGTGGATTTCGAATCGACAATGCACACGGGGTCATTGATGTGGACCTATCCGCGCTCGGCATCGTGGCGTAGCTTCAGCCATTTCTGCAGGCCCCTCGGAGCTGTGCTTTGAGGCCCCGAGTTGCAAATTGGCCAGGAGTGCCACGGCTAAATACGGGGTACGCCATGGCGTTCGGCTACGCGCGTCTTCCCAAGCAGGATTTTATCTACTCGCAAGGATGAATGCATTGTTTGAAAGAGAAGGATCGCGTTGTACGAACGTTTCAAGCCGATTCTAAACGGCCGCGGTAGCCCAACACGCATTCGCCACCTCGGAGCACGCCGTGCCGGGTAACATGACAACTCCCAATGAGCATTCGTCGCCATGGAATTTGCGGACAGAGAAACTGCGTCTAAGCTAAAGGCGTGACCCGCCAGGAAGTTGGTCGATTGGCTGAGGAGGTTACCGTCATGAAAGGGCTCTACCATTTTGTTGCCGTGACATTTCTTGTGGCCGGTTGTGGAACGCCTAGTCAATACGGGGTTGATTCGCCCTACTACCACTATCCAAACGATGTACGGCTGATCCTTAATCAATCCCTCGAGATCCGTTCCGATTCGGCCACCGTCCGCCTCCAGTATGGACACGTCGTTGCACCCAACGGTGTTCAAGAGCAAGATCCCTACTGCATCTTCGAGCTTTCCACGGTGGCTGGACGCCCGCAATGGGTGAAACCAGACGAGTTCAAGGTCACTGACGTGGAACGGAGTATCAGCACCATTGCGCGCGCTGACTTGTTTCCCATGGGGGGGGCCCTGATCCCGGTTCGAATCGGCAGTTCCGGCGGCCCCAGCGACTATTACTACAAGACCGCGTTTTATCTTCACTCGGATTCCCAACCTAGTGTGTTTCGGATGACCTGCCAGTCGAATCAGAACTACACGCCGCAAAAGCGATATCTGACGGTAGCAGAGATCAGGCAAGCATTGGGGAGCATCTTCAAACTGAGCCTGCCGAGCTAATTCCCTGGGGTTTCGTGGGCGGACGCGCAGACAAAACGCCCGCGTTTCTGTTCAGCTTTGCATTGCCATTCCCAAGAGCGACAGTTATGATCAGTTAACGATACTTTGCGAGATGGTTTTGCAGACTTCAATGGGACCCGGAGACACGTGGGCGTCCCGAAGTCGCCGCCGCCCGCATGAGTTTCTGCACCGATCATTTCCAATCGTCAGCAATCAACTGCAGGAGAACACCGATGAAGACCGTTACGATCCTGACCCTAAGCCTTGGCTTGAGCATATTGCCGATGGCCCACGCGGACGATGCCCAGCAAATGAATATGGACAACATGCCGGGGATGCAACACGGCGTGGGAAGTGCTGCCCCGCCGGGAGGCACGAAGCAGCCTGAGACCGCCAAGATGGACGGCATGAGCAGCATGGATGGCATGGGTAAGATGGGCGGAATGGGCAAGAATGATTGCGGGGCGAAGATGGGTGGCATGGCTAAGATGGGCGGAATGCACAACATGGGGGGGAAACAAGGTGCCCTGGAAGAGCAGGTTCGTGCGCTGCAACAGCGGGTGGATTTTCTGCAGGCAGTTGTAGAGAAACTGCTGGAAAAATAAGCCGCTCAGCTGAACGCCCGCCTTGGATCCAACGCATGTGGCGATTCGTGGCTCCGGTTACGCCTTATGCGTCTTAGCTCGTGATGAGGAACCAGTCGGCAAGGTGTTGATAATGACGCGCCGCATCCATAGACCGTCCGCCGTCGTGTTAGGGTGCGTTGCGGCTATTGGCGGCTGCGCCACCTTCAGCCCGGACGGTGGCATGGAGAAGCTGAGCGCGATTACTCAGCCCCACATGGCCGTCGTACCCGCAGCCATCCGCACTCCTGAGGACGCCGCCCGGGCCAACACCGAGGTGGGTCGCCTACTGGGCGAACCGCTGAGCGCGGACCGCGCGGTCAAAATCGCCCTGCTCAACAATCAGGGACTGCAAGCGAGCCTAGCCGAATTGGGGATTGCGGAGGCCGATCTTGTGCAGGCTGGGCGGCTGCACAATCCAGGCTTCACGTTCAGTAACCAGTCGGGGGATGGCGAACGAGAAATCGATCGGGGATTCATTCTCGATTTAATGGACCTGCTAACTCTTTCCACCCGTTCTGACATTGAACAACGTCGCTACCAAGCGGTTCAGCTGCGCGTCGCCCAGGACGTGTTGCGCCGGGCACAAAGTACCCGCCAAGCCTTCTTCAATGCGATAGCGGCTCGCCAGGCCGCCCGCTATCAGGAACGGGTGGCGGGTGCGGCGCAAGCGGGTGCCGATCTGGCCAGACGCATGGCGGAAGCCGGCAATTTCAGCAAGCTCCGCGAAGAGCGCGAGCAGCTGTTTGAGGCAGAAATGGCCGCCCAGCTGGCACGCGCGCGCGAGGAACAGACGGCCACGCGCGAACACCTCATCCGTCTCTTAGGACTATCCGGCGCCCAACGCAATATCACTTTGCCAGACCAGCTTCCCGAACTGCCGGAGAGCCTGATGGCCGAACAGGACTTGATGCAACACGCGATGGCGCAACGTCTTGATGTGCGTCTAGCCAAACAGGAAGCCGCGGAGCTCGCCAGGAATTTGGGGCTGACCAAGGCCAGCGGTTTCATTAACGTACTTGACTTGGGCTATGTCAACAAGAGCACCACGGGGAGCCCTGCCTTGCAAGGCTATTCGATCGAGTTGTCCCTGCCCATCTTTGACTGGGGGCAAGCCCGGACCGCAAAGGCCCAAGCCCTTTACACTCAGGCCCTGGACCGGGTGGCCGAGGCAGCGGTGAATGCCGAGTCGGGTCTGCACGAGGCTTATGACGAGTACCGAAGCGCGTTCGACATCGCAAGGCGATACCACGATGAGATTGTGCCGTTGAGCAAGAGCATCTCAGCGGAATCTCTCTTGCGCTATAACGGGATGCTTATCGGGGTATGGGAACTGTTGGCCGATGCGCGCCAGCAGGTGCTGATCGTCAACGCGGCCATTCAAGCCCAAAAGGATTTTTGGCTCGCGGAAAGCAAGCTGCAGATGAACCTGAGCGGGAGCGGGGTGACTGCTCAGGAGATGGCCACGACCAATGTTGGGGTTCCCACCGACGGTCAAAGCGGTGAGTGAAAGGAAATAACCCATGGATCGTCGTCAGTTTCTCAGTCGTTCCGGGGCCGTCGTACTGGGTAGCGGGTTGGTGTCTAAGACCGGAGCGTCAGCCCTGCCCGAAGCAGCGCGCCTGCTCGACCCCAGGACACAGCCACCGCAGCCGCCCGAGAAGGGACAGCCCTACAATCCGGTGGTGACGCTAAACGGCTGGACCCTACCCTGGCGCATGAAAGATGGAATCAAAGAGTTCCACTTGGTGGCCGAGCCCGTGGTGCGCGAGATGGCGCCGGGCATGAAGGCCCACCTGTGGGGCTACAACGGTTCGAGCCCCGGCCCGACAATTGAATGTGTGGAAGGTGACCGGGTTCGCATATACGTAACCAACGGCCTGCCCGAGCCCACCACCATCCACTGGCATGGGGTCATCGTGCCCAACGGTATGGACGGAGTAGGTGGTCTGACCCAGCCCCAAATCGAGCCTGGCAAGACCTTTGTGTATGAATTCGAGATGAAGAAATCGGGTACGTTCATGTATCACCCACATGCTGACGAGATGGTGCAGATGGCAATGGGCATGATGGGCATCATCGTGGTCCATCCCAAGAATCCCGACTTCATGCGCGTCGATCGCGACTTCGTGTTCCTGCTCAATGCCTTTGACATCGACCCCGGGAGCTACACACCCAAGGTGAACACCATGCTGGATTTCAATATGTGGTGCTTCAATAGCCGGGTGTTTCCCGGAATCGACCCGCTGGTGGTCCGTACCGGGGATCGAGTGCGGGTACGCGCAGGAAATCTGACCATGACCAACCACCCCCTGCACCTTCACGGCTACCACTATGAGGTGACAGGCACAGATGGCGGCTGGATTCCCGAGTCAGCACGATGGCCGGAAGTGACAACGGACGTAGCCATCGGCCAGATTCGTGCCTTCGAGTTTAATGCGGTCAATCCTGGAGACTGGGCATTCCATTGTCACAAGTCGCACCACACTATGAACGCCATGGGTCACGACGTGCCCACTATGATCGGAGTTGACCAAAGCAAAGTTAACGCTGCGATCCGCAAGCTGGTGCCGGGTTACATGGAGATGGGCTCGACGGGCATGGCGGAGATGAGCGAAATGGGAATGGCACTACCGGACAATACCTTGCCAATGATGACTGGTGAAGGGCCCTTCGGCCCGCTTGAGATGGGCGGCATGTTTACGGTGCTCAAGGTGCATGATGATGTCAAGCCGGGTGACTACAGGGATCCCGGCTGGTACAAACAACCGACGGGAACGCAGGCTTGGGAGTGGGCGGGTACGCCGGTACCTGTGGAACGTGCCGAAGGCTAGCGACTGATGGCCAAGCTCAAGTGTGGTCTTTGAGTGTATTGCAACTCTATTGTTTTAATTTGATTTTATTTGCTCATGCGCCCTTGGCTGATGGGAACAACCTCGTTCGCGTTCCTCTCGTCTCCCGGTAGAGACGTTACAGACTTCGGTGATTTGGCGTGTGTTCCAGTTGTGGGCGCTCCCGGCCCGGGCCGCATATGAAAGATGCCCAAGTCCGACCGAGCCGTCCATTTCGGCTACCGGGTTAAGTAAGTCCAGAGGGCATGTGGCTGAGTACGCGCGCCTCAGTCAAAGCACAAAGGGCAATAGCATCTTCGTTCGCTTGATGTACGACGGATACTGGTCCGGGAATTGGGTGATCATGAGCGTCTCCTCCCGCCGTGCACTGTGGATGAAATAGGCTCCGAACAGAATGAGCGGCAACACCCAGAAAACGCTCGAACCAATGGCAGAGCCTAGCATGGCAAGGAGCATCCCCGCATAGATCGGATGGCGCACGAAGCCGTACGGGCCGGTCGTAACAAGCTCAGGATTCTCCTTTTGAGACATAGGCATACCCCAGTTTCGGCCAAGATAGACGCGGGCCAAGATCGCAAGGCCGATACCAAGCGCACAGAACACAACCCCGATAAGGCCCATGACCATGCTGCTAGACACATGGGCCTGCACGTTTTGAAATGCATGACGCACGACGGGGACATATAGCGCCAGAAGAACAATCACGATGCTCAAGCGTAATCCGGTCGCCCTCCGCCAGACCTGTTCGCCGATGTTCCGTTTCGCGCTGGTGGCCGAGATCGCCCAGTACCCGATGAGGGCAAGCCAGAGTGCGACGATGAGCCAGCTGTAGATAGTCAATCCGGAATTAGCCCAGGCGAAGAAGTTGATCGGAAATTCAAGGCGTTCATCCATTCTGCCTCGCGTGAGTTCAGAAGTTCCGGCAAATGAATCCCCGAGGCCGAATCGAAGCTTCAACACGCACCGGTAGTGCCATCTGTCGGAAATCAGGTGATACATTGACCGGCTGCCCGGGCGCGGTCCAGACCTCAGAGTAGGGGGAACGTTCGTTCCAAAGCTAACCGGCATCGGTTGGCGGCGAATGCTCGCGGCGGATTGAACATCCCATCGCGGCTCGTGTGAAAGTGCCGCAATCAACCTGTACAACCCGATGATGTAGCAAAGTTAATGTGCCATTTCGATAAAAGGCGGAAGAGGGTGGATGGGCGGGAAAAGACGGTCAGCATCCTGCCATTTGTGGAAGGCATTGTGGCATCGACCTGATTCGCCAGCGCCTGGCATCGAAGCCATTTACGGACGTCCACGTCTTGACGGCAAACCAGCGATTCGCCGCAGCGAGCTCCTGCTCACGTCCGACTCGCGCCTTCTCTAACTGCAACCCTGTCTTAGAGGATGAACCCAAAACGCGGGGAAAGCCAAGAGCATTCTCACTTACCGGGCTAAGCGATGGCTTAGTCGCCAGAGTCACATGGGGTATCAATTGTCTACCAAGTCGCGGCGGCCAGATTCTCGTGCGATTATATTGGCGTGATGAATCCGGTTTTGTAGCTGAATAATTCCGAACAGCAACGCTTCTGCCGTAGGAGGACAACCCGGGACATAGATATCCACGGGCACGATCCGGTCGCAGCCGCGCAC
>JBKQNQ010000227.1:0-18275 GCA_052145875.1 Thiobacillaceae bacterium | reverse complement strand
GGTTAATTGTGGGGCAGGACCGGCTAACCTGCTGTGCGGCAGCGGCAAGCTGGGCGTGAACTTGGAGCAGCTGGTCATCGCGCCGACCCTTGCCTTCAAGATTACGCCGGATCACGCAGTTGGAATTTCGCCTCTCATCGGTTATCAACGTTTCGAAGCCTATGGCCTGCAAGCGTTCACACCTTTTTCCAGTTCACCCGCCAATCTGACCAACAACGGTACGGATGACTCATGGGGTTATGGCGTGCGGGTCGGTTACCAGGGGCGAATTACCCCAACACTCACGCTGGGCGCGGCCTACGCGTCCAAGATGAGTTTTGGCAAGTTCAGTAACTACGCGGGGTTGTTTGCCGGGCAGGGCGCGTTTGATATTCCCGAAAACTATGGTGTGGGCCTTGCCTGGCAGGCGAGTCCGCAAATCCTCTTGGCCCTGGACTATGAGCGCATCAACTACAACCAAGTGCCATCCGTTGGGAATCCGGTCTCAAATTTGTTGGTCCTGGGCAATCCCTTGGGCTCAAGCAACGGTCCGGGGTTTGGCTGGCAGGATGTGAACGTGTGGAAACTCGGGATGGAGTTCAAAGCCAACAGCCAGTGGACGTTGCGAGCCGGCTACAACCACACGGATGATCCGATTAGCGGGTCCAATCTCGGTGAGGTTGCGCTCAATATCCTCGCGCCTGCCGTCATTACAGACCATGCTACGCTGGGCTTCACCTACACGCTGGATGGCGGCGGCGAAGTGTCAATGGCCTACATGCACGCCTTCAAGAACAGTGTGTCTGGGGCAGATCCCTTGTTCGGTGGGACCGATACCATCTCGATGTATCAGGACTCCATCGGCATCGCGTATGGCCTGAAGTTGTAAGGCCCGCAAGCGGAAGAGACAAAGGCCGGGGCCTCGTCCCCGGTTTTTTTTGGCATAATGGTGGCCCTGAGTGTGTGAACGGTTCTTGATCTGACGATGAAAAATTTTCTAGTTGCCCTTTTCGTATGGCTCGCCACGCCGACCTTGGCGCTGGCAATTGCTCCCTATGTTGACGCGGACCCGATTAAAGGGGGGGAGATTCATCAGTTGGCCAATGCGGTGGAGGCAAAGCTCAAAGCCGCAGGGTTCCAGCCTTTGGGTCAGTATTGTCCCCCGCAACTGAGCGAGTATTGTGTGGTGGTCGTGACCGATGAGAGCCTGCTCAATGAGATTCGGCGGTTGGGCGGCGCCAATATTGTTGGCGCGGCGATCCGCATTGGAATCAAGTCGGACGGTGCCGTGTCCTATATGAATCCGGATTATTGGTATCGCGCCTATTTCCGCAGCCAGTTTCCTCAGGCCGAACAGACCGTCCAGGAGATTCAGACGAAACTGGCTCGGGTCTTGGGGTCTCGGGGAACGTTTGGTGGCGACGTGAGCGCAGAGGATCTGCCCAGATACCGCTATCTGATTGGAATGGAGCGGTTTGACTCCGACAAGAATGTACTGGCACGTTTCAATAGCTTTGAGGATGCGGTAAAGGTGATAAGGAGTAACCTGGACCGGGGCGTGGCCCACACGAGAAAGGTCTATGAAGTGGTCATGCCAGAGAAAAAGATCGCGGTTTTCGGCGTGGCGATGAACGATGAAACCCTAGGCGATGGTCGTTGGCTAGCGAAGATCGGCGCAGACGATGAAATTGCCGCGCTACCGTACGAATTGTATGTCGTGGACGATGCGGCGCAAGCCCTGTTTGGCCGCTTTCGGATTGCCCTGGCGTTTCCGGACCTGTCCATGGGGCACTTCATGCGCATCGCGTATACCCCGAACGATATCGTCAATATGCTGACATTAGTTGCCGGTGGCATACCCAAACCATAGCCGAACCCGGCGCATCACCCGCGAGGCCGGCTGTGCCGGCCGCCATCTTCGGATTAAGGCAGCTGCGCGCTGACCCTGCGTGAACTGGGACGGGCCCAGTCCGTCATCCACGGCAAAAATGGGTGCCCGTTACCTCGATCGGCAACCAGATGGGACCCCGTCATCGCAGCGCCGCGTCGATCCACGAGTCGGCACCTTGGCACTAACGTCTAGCCAAGACTTGAGCGCTGCGCGGAAAGCTTCTCGGCCCGAGACCTAAACTCGATCAGCCGTCGCCGTTCTTGTGTCACGACCTGCTCGGGGGCCTTGTCGACAAAGGAGGGGTTGGCCAGCTTGGCCTGGGCTTTGGTAATTTCCCCGTGAAGGCGGGAGAGCTCCTTGTCGAGCCGGGCTTTCTCGGCGTCAAGATCGATCTCAACGTTTAGCATGAGTCGTGTTTCGCCGATTACCTGAACGGGTAACCCAGCGGGCGCCATCGCCGGATTGAAGATGATGTCGGATAGCCGCGCCAGGCCCGCAACATAGGGCATCATTGATTCCAATTTTGATTTGTCACCCTGCACGATCAGCGGCAGCTTATCGGCCGGGCTGATTTTCATCTCAGAGCGCAGTGCCCGCACCGCATTGGTCATGGACTTTATATCGTCCATGTACGCCACTGCCGCCAAATTGATCTTGTTCTGGTCGGGCATGGGATAGGGCTGAACCATGATCGAGTCGCCGCGCACGCCAGCGAGCGGGCCGACCGTTTGCCACAATTCTTCGGTGATGAACGGAATCACCGGATGCGCCAGCCTGAGGGCGGCTTCGAGAACCCGAATCAGGGTACGCCGCGTGGCCCGCTGTTGCGCCTCATTGCCCTCCTGAAGCTGAACTTTGGCAAGCTCGACATACCAGTCGCAGTATTCATCCCAAACAAACTCATAGATGGCTTTGGCAACCAGATCGAAGCGATAGATTTCGAAGCCATTGCGAAGCTCCTGCTCGGTCTGCTGCAGACGGCTGACAATCCATGCGTCAACTTGGGAGTGTTCAAGGGGCAGGGTTGGATCAAGCCCGACATCGTGCTCCGCGCAATTCATTAGAACAAAGCGCGTCGCGTTCCACAGCTTGTTGCAGAAATTGCGGTAGCCTTCGCAACGCTTCTGGTCGAAATTGATGTTGCGCCCAAGCGTTGCGAGAGAAGCGAAGGTGAACCGAAGCGCATCGGTTCCGTAGGCGGGAATGCCTTCGGGAAATTCCTTACGGGTCCGCGACGCGACCTTGGGCGCATCCTTCGGACGACGCAGGCCCACCGTGCGCTTTTCCAGCAACGTGTGGAGCGAAATGCCGTCAATAAGATCGACCGGATCCAAGGTGTTGCCTTCGGACTTGGACATCTTTTTGCCTTCGGCATCACGCACCAACCCGTGCACGTACACATCCTTGAAAGGGACCTTGCCAGTGAAATGGGTCGTCATCATGATCATTCGGGCGACCCAGAAGAAGATGATGTCAAATCCCGTGACGAGTACCGAGGAGGGGAGGAAACTGCGCAAATCTTGGGTATCGTCGGGCCAGCCCAGCGAGGAAAAAGGCACGAGCGCTGAGCTGAACCACGTATCGAGTACATCCGGATCGCGGGTAAGGGGCTTGCCACCGGCTTGCGCACGAGCGTCGTCCTCATTACGGGCAACGTAGATGTTTCCTGCAGCATCGTACCAGGCGGGAATTTGATGCCCCCACCACAGTTGGCGTGAGATGCACCAGTCCTGAATGTTGTTGAGCCACTGGTTGTAGGTGTTGATCCATTGCTCGGGGTGAAACCGGACGTCGCCCTTTGCCACCACATCGAGGGCCTTGGCCGTGATGGACCTTCCTGAGGCGTCGGGTTTGGCCATTGCAACAAACCACTGGTCCGTGAGCATGGGTTCGATGACGACACCCGTACGCTCGCCACGTGGGACCATGAGCTTGTGCGGCTTGACCTCCGCCAGCAGCTCCAGGTGGTCCAGGTCCGCGACGATCTGTTTGCGGGCCTCGAATCGTTCCATGCCTTGGTATGCCGCGGGCGCGTTTTGGTTGATCGTCCCGTCGTGGGTGAGGATGCTGATCTGCGGCAAATGGTGCCGCTGCCCAACCGCGTAATCGTTGAAATCATGCGCGGGTGTGACCTTAACGACACCGGTACCGAACTCCCGGTCGACGTATTCGTCGCCAATGATGGGAATCTCGCGGTCGCAAAGTGGCAGCCTCACGCGCTTGCCAATCAGTCGTTGGTAGCGGTCATCGCTGGGGTGAACCATCAGCGCCACATCGCCCAGCATCGTCTCGGGCCGGGTGGTGGCAACGACCAGGTGACCGCTGCCATCGACAAGGGGATATCGGATGTGCCAAAGCGAGCCGGTTTCTTCCTCGCTCACCACTTCCAAATCGGACACGGCCGTATGCAGCATCGGATCCCAGTTCACCAGGCGTTTGCCCCGATAAATCAGGCCTTCCTCGTGAAGACGGACAAACACCTCGGTGACGGCCCGAGAAAGCTTGGGGTCCATGGTGAAGTACTCGCGGCTCCAGTCGACCGAGTCGCCCATGCGCCGCATCTGTCGCGTTATGGTGTTGCCATAATGCTCTTTCCAGTCCCAGACCTTTCCGATGAATCGCTCGCGTCCTAAGTCAAGGCGCGAAAGCCCTTCTTTTTCCAGTTGGCGCTCGACGACGATCTGAGTCGCAATGCCTGCGTGGTCAGTGCCCGGCAGCCAGAGTGCGTTATACCCCTGCATGCGATGGTAGCGGGTAAGGGCATCCATGACCGTCTGATTAAATGCATGCCCCATATGGAGGGTGCCGGTCACGTTCGGCGGCGGGAGCTGGATGCAGAAGGCAGGATGAGCAGCATTGCCGGAGGGTTGGAAATAGCCGGCGGCGACCCAATGGTCATACCAACGCGATTCGATTTCGCGGGGCTCAAAGGATTTGGCAAGGTCCATGGGCAGTGGTGGGGCGAAAGCCCGGAATTATACAGGGCATCCCGGCGGCAGTATGCCGCGAGGGCGAGCTGCGCGCCGGGACTAATTGGCCTTTTTGTCCTTTTCGGCGAGCCTTTCGTTCACCGCCTGACGGACGATCTCTTCCACATTCGCATTCAGGCTGGCCATCAGGCTGGTCATCGACTGGTTCAGACTCCTGCGCAGTTCTTCGGCGACCTGTTCTTGCATCAGGCCGGTGATTTTTGGCGCCAACTCATGTACCAGGTCTTCGGCCGTCCGTATCTCGGGGTTGGCCTGCGCGGGCCCTTCCACGACGCCATCAGGCGCAGGAGCGGCGCCGGGCCCGACGGGCGCATCCGGCGGCGTCTCGTGTTCTTCGAGGGCTTGATCGGGCCGCGCTATCGCGGCGGCGGCGGTGGCCACCTCGGGTTCTTGCGCCTGGGCGATGGCGGCAGGATCCGAACACTCAACAGGCGCTTCGCGCGTGTCGCGGCCGGACGGCGGTGTTGCCGCGCTGCTCGGCGCGACCGGATCCGGTTGCATCGGTTCGGCCGCCCCGACGTGCGGGGCGGGGACTTTAGGCGTAACAACCGGGGGCGAACCACGGTGGATAACATCGGTGAGTACCGGCAACCATGCATCGGGTGACGGAGCCACTCGAGGCGGCGGCAGTGCTGGATCTGAGGAATCCGTGCTGGTCCCGCGATGTTTGCGAATCAGTGCTTCGACTTTCCCAATTAGACTATTTTCGCTCACGTCGCAGTCCTCATGTCATGAGTCTTGATTGCATAGCCACGCTCCTGGTAAAACTTGTAGCGCTCCCGAGCCTTGGAGCGGTCATCGTCATCGGGCGTGACGATCTCAAGCAAACGATCAAATCGGCTAAACGGCGCAGGGTAAGTTTCGTCCAGGTTAATCAGAATATCCGCACGGGCCAACTTATTGGCATCCAGGCCAACCAGAATGGGTGTTTGGACCGCCAGCATATGGGTATCCCGGCAGTGCGGCAGAAAGGCGAGGGGGGGGCGGCTCCAGAGGAGCTGATCGACCTGTTCCGCTACGGCGGCATCAGAGGTGTGGATCAGCACGTTGAACTTCTGTCCGTAAGCCTTGGCGGCAAGCTGGCACGCGATGCCCAGCTTGTCGGAGACAAAGGTATAAAAGGTGACTTCCGTCATGGGTCAGGGCGCCGCGCGCTTAGGACCCCCACCGGCGCGTGGCAGGCGCGGGGCGGCCGTCTTCTTCCCGGTTTTTCCGCCATCTTGCTTGGCCGGCGTTCGCTGGGTGGGATGCTTGTGTTTCTCCCGACCCAAGAGCCAGTGAACCAGAAGGGGAACGGGTCGCCCGGTCGAGCCCTTGTTTTCTCGGCCGCCCTTGTAGGCTGTGCCAGCCACATCAAGGTGAGCCCAGTGGTACTTGCCGGTAAATCGCGACAAAAAGCAGGCAGCAGTGATGGAGCCGGCCGGACGGCCACCGATATTGGCGATGTCAGCGAGATTGCACTTGAGCTGCTCCTGATAGTCCTCCCACAGAGGAAGACGCCATACGCGATCCCAGGACTCATCGCCTGCGCGTTCGAGCTCATGGGCGAGCTCATCGTGGCTTGTAAACAGACCGCTGGGGTGGCTGCCCAGTGCAATGACGCAGGCACCGGTCAGTGTGGCGATGTCAACAACTGCCTCAGGCTTGAATCGCTCCGCATAGGTCAGGGCGTCGCACAAAATCAGACGGCCTTCCGCGTCGGTATTGAGAATCTCAATGGTTTGCCCCGACATCGACGTGACGATGTCGCCAGGCTTGTTGGCTTTCGCATCGGGCATGTTCTCACAAGAGGGCACGAGGCCGATGACGTTGAGCTTAAGTCCGAGTTCACCAATGGCGCGGAACGCGCCCAGAACGGAGCCGCCGCCGCTCATATCGTAAGTCATCTCGTCCATTTCGGCCGCGGGCTTGAGAGAGATGCCCCCGGCGTCGAAGGTAATCGCCTTGCCCACCAGTACGAGCGGAGCGTCACCGCGTTTTCCTCCTTCATGCTTCAGGATGATGAAGCGCGGCGGTTTGTCGCTGCCCTTGCCCACCGAGAGGAACGAACCCATTCCCAGTTTTTCACACGCGGCCTGATCGAGAATCTCACTTTTGAATCGGAATTTCTTTGCCAACTTGCGCGCTTCTTCAGCCAGATAGTCTGGCGTGCAAATGTTGGAGGGGGTGTTACCCAGATCCTTGGCCAAATTCATTCCATGGGCAATCGCCTGACCCTGCTTGAGCCCCTGATTTGCATCGGTCACATCGCTTGTTTCGGGAACATTGAGCACCAAGTGTTTCAAGGGATGCTTGGGCGGGACCGCCTTGCTTTTGAGCTGATCAAAGCGGTATACCGTTTCATACGCGAGGATGGTCGCCTGCTCCACTTGCCAGGTGATATTTCTCGTGCCCACAGCCAGATCGAAGAGATTGAGCACGCCTTCACCGGAACCGGTGTCGCGGAGCGTGCGGACGGCTGCCAAAAGGGCGGTGCGATATGCCCGCTCATTTAGATCGGGCTCCTTACCTAGGCCAACC
Organism: Thiobacillaceae bacterium; assembly: GCA_052145875.1. GTDB lineage: Bacteria > Pseudomonadota > Gammaproteobacteria > Burkholderiales > Thiobacillaceae > DASQBT01. The sequence continues at coordinate 10,895 of JBKQNQ010000227.1, read as the reverse complement.
AGAAGCACCCGGTCGGCCGCAACATTTGGAACTTTGTGCAGCAGCAGACTGCTGCCCAGGGTTCCGTTCATGTCGCCGCCACGTATGATTTCACCGAGATAGCCCTTTGAGGCCTGATCCAATTTCTTCGCGGCAGCAGATAACACGCCACCATCGAAGATGCCGACCACCGTACAGGCGCCGCGGCCTTTTTCGGGTGCTACGCTTTTTATGCTAAATTCCAGGTCAATTTCTTTGCTGTTCATGTGATTCGCTGTCCGGGTGAGTAACGATCGGGAGCCAACGCCCCTAACCTAATTAACTGCTCTTGTCATTATTTGCTATGTCCTAGCCGCCGTCAAAGCTAATTGCCACCCAAGGAACCTCCGATTAAGTCCTCTATGAGACGCGCGTGCCCCGAACAATGCCCAGCTGCAAGGAATGCGACGGAAGTCATTGCCGCGGCTACGCTGCCAAGCTGCACAGCGCCGCGAGTGCACGGCTTCGCGCCAGCCGCGAACAGTGTTGCGGGGCCAAGGCGCGCCGGTGTCGCACCGCTTGGCATCATCGGACCACGATGGTCTGGGCATCACGCCGTGCGCTCTGCGCTGCGCCGCTCCCCGCGCCGTCAGGCGTGAGTTAGCTCGTAATGTTATATCAACGAACGCTACTGCGTGAACTGGCGGTCTCCATTGCGGGGGCGCTCATCGTGTTGATTGCAATTGCCACCGTGACCTTATTTGTCAGGTTGCTCGGGGATGCTGCACGGGGCGAGTTGGCCAACGAAGCCGTATTCACTTCGTTGGGATTCAATCTGCTTTATTTTTTGCCAGTCCTGCTGTCTCTTGCGCTGTTCGTTGGCGTGCTACTGGTATTTTCCCGGCTGTGGCGGGATAGCGAAATGGTGGTCTGGCTCAACACCGGTATCAGTCCGTATCAATGGATCAGCCCGGTTCTGAAGATCGCCGTGCCACTCGTCCTAATCATCGCCGTGTTGACGCTTTCCCTGATTCCCTGGTCCCTTAACAAGAAGAACGAATATCGCCAGGTGCTAAAGAACAATAGTGAGATGGGCATGATTACGCCAGGTTTGTTTGCCGAAGCCCAGGGCGGAAACCGGGTTTATTTTGTCGAAGGCCTCAACCCCTTTACCGGGGTGGTCAAGAATGTGTTTCTTCAGACCGAGGAAAAGGACAAGATTGGAATTGTTGTTGCCTCGGAAGGGAGGCATCTCATGGAACAAGACGGCGCTCGCTATCTGGTACTTGACGATGGCCGGCGTTATGAGGGTACGCCAGGCCGCGGCGACTACACCTCAATGGCGTTTAAGCGTTACTGGATCAAGCTTGAACCTGGCGCGGTTCACGAAGTGAACCGGAGTTCAAAACAGGCGCGCTTTTCCGACTTGCTCAAGTCCACGGACCCCCTCTACAAGGGTGAATTGATCTGGCGCCTGGGTTTTCCCGTAAGTGCCTTGGTTCTGGCGATAATGGCGATTCCTCTGGCGGTGGTTAACAACCGTAGCCGCCGCTCCTTCAGCCTGATTGGTGCCTTGTTGATCTACTTCATCTACAACAACCTGCAATCGATTGGCCAGGCCTGGGTTGTCCAAGAACGAATTCACGCGATAACGGGTTTCCTTTTTGGGCATGTTCCGGCGTTGGTCACATTGGTGGTCTTGTTTCTTGTCCGCACCCGGCTGCGGCCGGTTTTCGGGGGACGGTGATGCCCACGCTGGGACGCTACCTGGTGCGTGAGGTCTTGCTTTCAATCGGGCTGGTCTTTCTTGCGCTAATTGTCCTCTTCTCCTTTTTTGACTTGTTGCACGAAATGGGCAACATGAAACGCAATGGCGACTATGGCCTCGGTAAAGTGTTTCTCTTTGTCACGCTGAGCATCCCCGGCCATGTTGATGAGACTGCGCCTGTTGCAGCGCTAATCGGCAGCCTTTTTGCCATGTCTCGGCTGGTGATGAATTCGGAATTTACGGTGATGCGCGCGTCTGGATTCTCCTCCTGGAACGTCGCGTTTCATCTGGGTGTCCTTGGCCTGATCTTGTCGTTGTTTGCGCTGCTCAATGGGGAATTGGTGGTTCCCTGGACTGAGCAGGTTGCGCAGCAAATTAAGGTGAGTGCAACGCGGGCTGTGGTGGTGCAGCAGTTCCAGTCCGGATTGTGGGCCAAGGACCGCAATGCCTTTATCAACGCACGTGAAGTCCTCCCTGATTCAACGCTGAAGGACGTCCGGATCTTCCGTTTCGACAACAGCTGGCGCCTGTTATCCGCGAGTCGTTCCAAGTCGGCCAAGTGGATGGGTAATCGGCAATGGGAACTGACAGACACCGCTGAAAGCCAGATTTCGTCATCCGGGGTGAAAGCGAGTCACGCGGATCAGGAAATGTGGCATACCGTGCTTAGCCCCGATATCCTGTCGGTTCTGCTGGTTGCGCCGGAAAAGATGTCGACGGTGACGCTTTATCGCTACATTCAACACTTGAGGGCCAACAAGGAAAAGGCATCGCGCTATGAAATCGCGTTGTGGTCCAAACTATTCCTGCCCTTGGCAACCCCTGTCATGATGCTGCTTGCGCTGCCGTTCGCCTATCACTCGCCCCGTTCCGGTGGGATCAGTTCGCGGGTGTTCCTCGGGATACTCGCGGGCCTGGCATTTCAACTGGTCAATCGCCTGTTTGAGCACATCGGACTCCTGAATGACTGGCCGCCATTGTTGGCCTCCCTGCTGCCCACCGTCTTTTTCTTTGCGGTGGCGCTGGGCACCATTCGATGGGTTGAAAGGCGGTAGGCTGTGCGGGCCTAGGCCTCGGCCTGTGTATCCACGAGACGCAGACCGGTGAGACGGTCATGGAGAAATTGTCGGTCGCGATCAACAAGAGCCCAGAAGATACCGACGCCAAGAAGTGAGAGACTGGGCCAGGCGAGCAGATAACGCAGGGCCGCCAGTGTGACACGGGGACGTTGGCCTTCTGAATCGGTTAGCCGGATGCGCCAAGTCTTCATCGGCAAGGTTTGTCCCCAACGCCAGAATGACACAAAGTAGATCCCCGTTACGGCGACCAGGTACACCTGGAACATGACGCGCCAACTGCCGGAAGACGCGTCCCGGTGCAGTCCAAGAAACAGGAACCCCGCCGTAATCCATAGCGCAACGAGCAATACGGCTTCATAGAACATCGACGCGAGCCGGCGCTTGATCGACGGGGTGCGCTGAGGTATTGCAGGTTTTCGCATGGTAGCACTATAGTTCGTCATACAGGCCCAAGAATACGGGGTCGGGTGTTTAAGCGCTAAACTACACGTGTCGAGCGCAACAACGGCTCAATGTCTCCTCGATGAGGCAAGCCGAAACAATAAAGCGGGACAGAGGAGACATGCATGCATATTATCAAACAGCTCATGGCTATTCCGGGCGTCATTGCTGCCGGTGAATTCGCCTATCGTGGCGATCGGTTTTCGTATGAAGGGGCATTGACAAGCGAATTTGCTCGCATGGCGTCGATTCTGTGCCGCTCGAATACCATGAGCGTGCACATGCAGTCGGAAATTTTTAATTCCTTCGCAGAAAATTGTGGCTGCCGGCCCGCGCAGGGCTGGATCGTGCGCGGGGTGAATGTAACGGTGTGCAGTATTGGAAACTATTTTGCCTTTATCGAAAACCGGCCGGAGTTGCTCAACGATGTGATGACCATCCTGCGCGCTAAAGTGGGTGATCTCGGGGACGATCTGCTGGTGAGTCTGTATGCCAAGATTGGTGGCGATGTGAAAGAAGCGCTCTATTGATATCGAAAGAACGGGAGACATAATGAATATTGAGCAATTGATGGGGTTGCCGGGGGCGCTCGCAGCTTTCAGTTATACCGATAAAGGCGACCTCAAGGATCACCGCATCCGTGAAGGCACCGAAATTACGCCCCAGGTTCTGGACTTGCTGGCGCATTCGTGCGTGGCGAACATGGCGGTAGCAACCCTGGAGGCGAGGGGATGGGAAGCGCTCACGGGACAAAGGGGGTTTGAACCGGTGCAGGGTTTTTCCATGATTGGTTTGGAATGGTCGGCCGTCGTGAACGGCAATTTCGGCGTGGTGGTCAAGAATCGCGAGGTGGACTACGAAGCGACGTTCAACGCCATCCATGCTTGTCAGGCTTAAGGAGAGGCCGAATGTCCCTGAAGAAATTGCTGATCCTCGATGGCGTGGTTGCGGTATGCCGTTTTCAGGATGATGGCTCGATCATGGAGTCGGCGGGCTTGATGCCCCAAGAAAATTTGGATCGAATGGCACAATTCGCTCAGTGGTATCGCCGCATGGTGTCTGGCAATTTGGATCTGGTCTCGCTGTTCTCCCAAATGCGGGGATGGGCTCCCTCCCTTGGCTGGATCGTGCACGGCGCACACATGACGGTATGCTCAGTGGGGAACGTGGTCTGCATGGTACAAAACGGCGAGGCTCCGCTTGATGTCCTGATGGAAGCACTCTCCGATACTGCACACGACTAGCATCCGTTAGCCCACTGGACCTCGGCAGGCGCCACGTTTTTGATGCCTGTTGTACCCGGGATGGCGCGCCAATTCTTGACCGGCGATGGGTAAAACGTTTACCCTCACCCATTCGCCAAAGATTTCAATTTGCTGACTTTTTATGGAACTGAGCGGTGCCGAGATTGTAGTGCGCTGTATCGCCGAGGAGGGCGTCGAATTTGTTTTCGGCTATCCCGGCGGGGCGGTGCTTAACATCTATGACGAGATTTTCAAGCAGGACAAATTCAAACATGTCCTGGTACGCCACGAGCAGGCGGGCGTGCACGCGGCCGACGCCTACGCGCGCGCGACGGGTAGGGTGGGCGTCGCGCTTGTCACCTCCGGCCCGGGCGCGACCAATGCCGTTACGGGAATCGCGACGGCTTACATGGACTCCATCCCCGTCGTGATACTGACCGGCCAGGTTCCGACCGCGGCGATTGGCCTTGATGCGTTTCAGGAAGTCGATACCGTAGGCATCACGCGCCCGTGCGTCAAACACAACTTCCTCGTCAAGGATGTCAAGGACCTGGCGACCACAATCAAGAAAGCCTTTATCATCGCGGCGACCGGTCGTCCCGGGCCGGTGGTGGTCGATATTCCCAAGGACGTCACGATTCACAAGACCCGGTTCGAATATCCGGACACGGTGGATATGCGCTCCTACAGCCCGGTCACGAAAGGCCATACGGGGCAGATAAAGAAAGCGCTGCAGATGCTGCAAGAAGCGAGGCGCCCGCTGCTTTACACGGGCGGGGGCGTGATCTTGGGCAACGCATCCCACCAGCTCAGAGATCTGGCCGCGCTGGCAGATTGCCCGGTTACCAGCACGTTGATGGGGCTGGGGGGATTCCCGGCTTCCGACAAGCAGTTTCTAGGAATGCTTGGCATGCACGGCACCTATGAGGCCAATATGGCGATGCAGCACTGCGATGTGTTGCTGGCAATCGGCGCGCGGTTTGACGATCGTGTGATTGGGAGCCCCGAGCATTTTGCGCGTGAACGGCGCAAGATTATTCATATCGATGTGGATCCCTCCTCGATTTCCAAGCGGGTCAGGGTTGACGTGCCTATCGTGGGCGATGTGGTCAGCGTGTTGGATGATCTGATCTACCTGATGCGGATGGACAAGCGCAAGCCTGACGCTGAGGCAATGACGGCTTGGTGGACGCAGATTGAATTGTGGCGTTCGAAGGATTGTCTGCGTTACAACCGCAACAGCGAAATCATCAAGCCGCAGTATGTCGTGGAAAAACTGTGGGAGGTTACCAAGGGCGACGCGTTTGTCACCTCGGACGTCGGGCAGCATCAGATGTGGGCCGCGCAATTCTACCGTTTTGATCGACCGCGCCGCTGGATCAGCTCCGGCGGTCTTGGAACCATGGGCGTGGGCCTGCCCTATGCCATCGGCGTGCAGCTCGCCTATCCCGAGGCTCAGGTCGCGTGCATAACGGGCGAATCCAGTATACAGATGTGCATTCAGGAGCTCTCCACCTGCAAGCAGTATCATGTTCCAATCAAGGTGGTAAGCCTGAACAATCGTTACATGGGCATGGTGCGTCAATGGCAGGAGTTTTTCTACGGCAGCCGCTACGCTGAATCCTACATGGAGTCGCTCCCTGATTTTGTGAAGTTGGCGGAGGCTTACGGCCATGTCGGGATGAAGATCGAAAAACCGGCGGATGTTGAACCCGCCCTGAAGGAGGCATTCTCGCCCGCCCTGAAAGATCGCCTGGTATTTCTCGATTTCATTACCGACCAGACCGAAAACGTCTTCCCGATGGTGCCCGGCGGAAAGGGCATTACGGAAATGATTCTGGCAGAGGAGTTATAGGGCGTGTTGCGCGTAATCTCACCGCTAGGTGGTAGCGAGAAGTCCCGCGATGCCCGTCACAGGAAGCCGGATCTGGTCGTGCCACGCAATGCGATCCCGCCATGCCGTTCAGGCCATTTTCCGATTCGCTGCCGTCACGAACGCGAAATCACGAGTCCCACGCCTTGACCATGCGCCACATTATTTCACTGTTGATGGAAAACGAAGCGGGTGCCTTGTCGCGGGTCGCAGGGTTGTTTTCCGCACGTGGCTACAATATCGAATCCCTGACGGTGGCACCCACCGAAGATGCCACGTTGTCTCGTATGACGATCGTGACAACCGGCTCGGAAGATGTGATCGAACAGATCATCAAGCAGCTCAACAAGCTGGTAGATGTGGTAAAAGTCCTTGACTTGACGGATGGCAACCACATCGAACGGGAACTCATGCTGGTAAAGGTTCGTGCGGGCAGCAAGGACAGAGAAGAAATGAAACGCATGGCGGATATCTTCCGCGGCCGCATAATTGATGTCACGGACAAGACTTACACAATCGAGTTGACCGGTCCTGGCCACAAGCTAGACGCCTTTCTGCAGGCGTTGGAGGCGACCGCGATTCTTGAAACGGTGCGCACTGGCGCATCCGGCATCGGCCGCGGTGAGCGCACGCTAAAAATCTGACTCAAGCTAAAAGGAAATGCGATGAAGGTCTATTACGACAAGGATGCTGATCTCTCAATCATTCGAAAAAAGAAAGTCACCATCATTGGTTATGGTTCGCAGGGCCATGCCCATGCCAACAACCTGAAGGATTCGGGCGTTGAGGTCACCGTTGGATTACGCAAAGGGGGCGCGTCCTGGGACAAGGCGACACAGGCAGGGTTAAACGTCAAGGAAGTAAGCGCTGCCGTTAAAACGGCGGACGTTGTGATGATACTGGTGCCTGACGAACAACAGTTCGCCGTCTACTACGACGAAATCGCGCCGAATCTGAAGAAGGGTGCGGCGCTCGCGTTCGCTCACGGCTTTAACATTCACTATAACCAGATCACCCCCCGGTCGGACGTGGATGTGATCATGATCGCACCCAAAGGCCCCGGGCATCTGGTGCGCTCCACCTACAAGCAGGGGGGCGGCGTGCCATCCCTGATCGCCGTCCACCAGGACGTGTCGAAGCGCGCCAAGGAAATCGCGTTGTCCTACTCGGCGGCCAATGGCGGGACCAAGGGCGGCGTGATCGAGACCTCTTTCCGCGAGGAAACCGAAACAGATCTGTTCGGCGAGCAAGCGGTGCTTTGCGGCGGCTGTGTCGAGCTGGTGAAGGCCGGGTTCGACACCTTGGTCGACGCCGGCTACGCGCCGGAGATGGCGTATTTTGAATGTTTGCACGAACTCAAGCTCATCGTCGACCTGATGTATGAAGGCGGCATCGCCAACATGAACTACTCCATCTCCAACAACGCGGAATACGGCGAATATGTCACCGGACCCAAGGTGATCAACGACCAGTCCAGGGCGGCGATGAAAGAAGCGCTGGCCAATATCCAAAATGGGGAATATGCCAAGCGCTTCATTCTTGAAGGGCGGAGCAATTATCCGGAGATGACGGCGCGCCGCCGTCTTAACGCTGAGCACAAGATTGAAGTCGTGGGTGCGAAGTTGCGCGCCATGATGCCCTGGATTGGCAAGGACAAGTTGGTTGACCAGTCGAAGAACTGAGGTAGGGGTCAGGGATCGGATTGTTGCGGCGATGTACGCCCGGTCCGGCCTCACCCCACCGAAGCTCTGATCCCTGACAAATGTCACATCCCATCATCGCCCGTGAGGGCTGGCTCTTCCTGGCGCTTGCGTTCCTGGTCTCGCTGATCGCCACGTGGGCGGTCGGCAGGGGCTCGATCCCATTTTGGTTCGTCACTTTGTTTGTGCTGCAGTTCTTCCGCGATCCCGCCCGGGTGCCGCCTACGGATGTCGATGCCGTTATTGCACCTGCCGATGGGCGTATTGTCGCCGTGGAAAAAACGACCGATCCATACCTTAAGCGGGATGCCCTGAAGATCAGCGTCTTCATGAACGTGTTTAATGTCCATTCCAACCGCAGTCCGGTGGACGGCGAAATCCGGGGGCGTTGGTACAACCCCGGCTCGTTTCTCAACGCCGCGCTGGACAAGGCATCCGTTGAAAACGAGCGTAATGCGCTTTGGGTAAGCACGGCACGGGGCGACATCACCTTTGTACAGATCGCCGGACTGATTGCGCGACGCATTCTTTGCTACGTTAGATCGGGCGATCTTCTGGCGCGCGGACAGCGCTATGGATTCATCCGTTTTGGCTCACGTGTGGATGTCTACCTTCCGCCACATGCCAAGCCAGAGGTTTCAATTGGTCAGAAGGTAAAGGCAGCCAAAACGATACTGGCCCGCTGGTAATGGCCTAGAATTCTGACATGCTTGACTTCCAGCACCGCAAGGATGACTTTGTCCGGCCGCGATTCCGCAATCGCGGCATCTATGTCCTTCCCAATCTTTTTACCATTGGTGCCCTGTTCGCCGGATTTTACGCCATCGTCCAGGCAATGAACGGGCGATGGGAACATGCGGCCGTCGCGATCTTTACTGCGATGGTGCTGGACGGACTTGATGGCCGGGTGGCACGGATGACACACACGCAGAGCGCGTTTGGCGCAGAGCTTGATTCGCTTTCGGACATGGTGTCATTTGGTGTGGCGCCTGCATTGATCATGTACGTTTTTGCCCTGAAAGGCCTGGGCAAATGGGGCTGGATTGCAGCGTTTGTGCACTGCGCAGGGGCGGCCTTGCGCTTGGCCCGGTTCAATACGCAGCTGGAGGTCGCGGACAAACGGTTCTTCCAAGGTCTTCCTTCACCCGCTGCGGCAGCGCTTGTCGCCGGTTTCGTTTGGCTCATGGTCGAATATGACGTACCCGGCCCGCAGGTTGCGTGGCTGGCGTTCGGGTTCACCCTGTTTACCGGGCTCACCATGGTCAGCAATCTCCAGTTCTACAGTGGCAAAGAGATTAACCTGCGCAAGAGCGTGCCGTTCTTTGTCGTGCTGCTGATTGTCCTGTTCTTTATCCTGGTATCGAGTAGTCCTCCGGAAGTGTTGTTCCTGATCTTTGTGCTCTACGGCCTGTCGGGTTACGTTTACACAACATGGAATTGGCTAAAACAGCGGAAAAGACGAACGCGGGCCTTGCTTGGCGAACAAAAATAAATACAATTTAAGCATGGCTAGCTGGATGTCACTCTCGTACCGTACCTGTCTGTCGAACCTGCTGTTCGGCTCACTGCTGCTGCGCAAGCAGTAAGCGCCTTTTTCCTCCCCCCTTAAGATCGGGCCCGAACCACGGGCATAACCTCAAGCATATCGGCCGCCGGCCTGGAGAATCGCATGAATGACCGTTTATACATATTTGACACGACGCTTCGCGACGGGGAGCAAAGTCCTGGCGCGTCCATGACCCGGGATGAGAAGCTCCGCATTGCCAGGCAGCTGGAGAAGCTTGGGGTGGATGTGATCGAAGCGGGTTTTGCCGTGGCGAGCCCGGGCGATGCCGATGCGATCAAGGCAATCGCCGAAAGCATTGTTGACGCCACGGTCTGCTCGCTAGCGCGTGCCAATGAGCGCGATATTCGGGCGGCCGGCGAGGCAATTGAACCGGCTCGTTCGGGACGGATCCACACTTTCATCGCCACCTCACCCATCCACATGGAGAAGAAGCTGCGGATGCATCCGGACCAGGTGCTGGACGCCGCCGTTAAGGCAGTCAAGCTGGCACGGGAATACACGGACGACGTGGAATTCTCGGCCGAAGATGCGGTGCGCTCCGACCTCGATTTTCTATGCCGTATCTTCGCTGCCGTGATTGCTGTCGGGGCGAAGACCATCAACGTCCCTGACACGGTCGGCTATTCCATTCCGTCCCTGTGGGGCGAGCGCATGAAGCAGCTTATCGAGCGCGTGCCCGGCTCGGATAAGGTGATCTGGTCCACGCACTGTCACAATGACCTTGGCATGGCCGTCGCAAACTCGTTGGCTGCCGTAATGGCGGGTGCCCGTCAGGTGGAATGTCCATCAATGGCCTGGGTGAGCGAGCCGGCAACGCTTCGCTCGAGGAAGTCGTCATGGCCGTTCGAACGCGTAAGGATGTGTTTCGGTGCGACAGCCGCGTTGATGCGACCCAGATCGTCCCGGCATCAAAACTCGTTTCGACTATCACCGGATACCCCGTGCAGCCCAATAAGGCGATTGTCGGAGCCAATGCCTTTGCGCATGAGTCGGGCATACACCAGGATGGGGTGCTCAAACATCGGGAGACCTATGAAATCATGCGGGCGGAGGACGTAGGTTGGAATGCAAATCGCCTGACCTTAGGCAAACTTTCCGGCCGCAATGCCTTCCGCAACAAGCTGGCCGAACTGGGGATTGTCATGGATAGCGAAGAGGCACTCAATGGGGCTTTCTCCCGTTTCAAGGAACTCGCGGACAAAAAACGGGAAATTTTTGATGAGGACTTGCAGGCCTTGGTGAGCGATGAGGCTTATTCAGCCGAG
>JBKQNQ010000226.1:0-2586 GCA_052145875.1 Thiobacillaceae bacterium | reverse complement strand
GCCCTGGCGATCCTGCACCCACTCGAAATATGAGGTGGTGACACCGCCGGCGTTGGCGAGAATATCGGGAACGATGAACACCCCTTTGTCGCCCAGTATCTTGTCGGCCTGGGCGGTGGTCGGCCCGTTGGCTCCCTCCACCAGGATCTTTGCCTTCACCTGGGCGGCGTTCTTGCTGGTAATCACATTTTCGGTGGCCGCCGGAATCAAAACCTCGCAATCGGTGACCAGCAGTTCCGCGGAATTGTACTTTTCGGCGCCGGGGAAGCCGTGAATCGTGCCCTTCTCCTGGCGGTATGCCCAGAGAGCGTCGAGATCGATGCCGTGCTGGTTGTAAATCCCGCCGTCCCATTCGGCGATGCCGACAATCGTGTATCCGTTTTGGAACATCAGGTGGGCGGCATTGGAGCCCACGTTGCCGAAGCCCTGCACAATCACCCGCGAGGAGTCGCGATCCATGCCGAGTTTCTTCAGGGCCTGGTCGGTCACCACCATCACCCCGCGTCCGGTTGCCTCGCGGCGTCCGCGCGAGCCGCCGATCTCGATTGGCTTGCCGGTGACGCAGGCCGTGACTGTCTGCCGCATGTGCATGGAATACGTGTCCATCATCCACGCCATGGTCTGCTCGCTGGTGTTAACGTCGGGCGCGGGGACGTCTTTTTCCGGCCCGAGGAACTCGATCATCTCCGCCATGTAGCGCCGCGTCATGCGCTCCAATTCACCCTGCGACATCTTTTTCGGATCGCAAATTATTCCACCCTTGGCGCCGCCGAACGGAATATCGACGACCGCGCACTTCCAGGTCATCCAGGCGGCCAGGGCGCGCACTTCGTCGAGGTTGACTTCCGGCGAATAGCGAAGACCGCCTTTAGCCGGGCCGCGGGCCGTAGAGTGCTGGACGCGGTAGCCGGTAAACAGTTCCATGCGCCCGTCGTCCATCTGCACCGGGATGTGAACAATGATCTCGCGGTTGGGTTGACTCAGGATCTTCCACAGGCCTTTGTCAAGATTGAGTTTGCTGGCAGCGTATTCAAAACGCGCCGCCTGTGCTTCCCAGGGATTCTTTTCCTGCATTTCCTGTTCGAGTGCGGTAGTCATAAAAATCTCCGAAGTCGTACGCCTGAATTCTGCCTTATGCCTGGCCCAGCCGCGCCAATCTCGCACGGACGGCTTGGAGCGCAGTTCTGGCCTGACAAAGTATATGCGGGCTGGAAACGATTCACAACGTTACCGGGGATGCGTCCAAATTATGTTTTTCAGAATGTTTTCGCCAGCCGCGCGGGGCCGAATTGGAACCGTCAGAGATGCAATACCAGCCCCTCGCTGGCCGCGGTCACCCGGGGAAAGTGCTGCCGCGCTTGCTGGACGATTTCGTCGACGTCATCGTCACTGTGATCCGGATCGTGATGATAGAGCACGAGGTGTTTGACATCGCTATGCTTGGCGATGCTGACGCCTTCCTGCCAATGGCTGTGCCCCCAGCCGCGTCTTCGCGCCGCATATTCCTCGGGCCGGTACTGCGCGTCATAGATCAACACATCGGCGCCCTCGGCGAGTTTCCGCACGGCCTTATCGAAGACCGCGTCGCCCGGCTCAGTATCGGTCGCATAGACGACGACGGAACCGCCGCAGGTGACGCGAAAGCCGAGGCATCCCTGGGGGTGGTTCAGCCACATCGAATCGAACACGCAATCATCAAACGCGATGCGGCCTTCGCCGATGTTGTAAAAGTTGCGGTGCGCCGCCATTTCCGCCATGTTCACCGGAAAGTATGGGTCGGCCATCTGGTTTTCTATGGTGGCCCTGAGACTCCCGTTGCGGTTGCTGGAGTGGAAGAAGAAAAAGCTGTCCCGGTTCTCATAGAGCGGGGCGAAGAATGGTATCCCCTGGATGTGATCCCAGTGAAAATGCGAAAGGAAGATGTGGACATACATCGAAGCGTTAGCGAATTCCTCGAGCAGACTCTTGCCGAGAATGCGGAATCCCGTGCCGCAATCGAGGATATAGATCTGGCCATTGATCCGCATTTCGACGCAAGACGTATTGCCCCCATAGCGCATATTTTCCATCTGCGGAGTGGGAGTCGATCCTCTTACGCCCCAGAATTTGAGCTCCATGGCCTCTCTTTCCAGTAAAGATCGCAAAAACGTGCACTCGCGTTGCCACAAAGTCGCCTCAGTATATGCCGATTGCCCCGGCAAACGTCAACGAACTTACGCCTGCATGCTGATGACGCAGATTCCCTGCGAAGGAGCGGGGCTGTCGCCCCGCGGGCTTGAATGGTAGGCCAAGGCTTCCACGGAACAAGTGTTGCTACCCGCATCTTAGGCACCAGCCGGTCTATGTCGGCTGCTCCGCCACGCTGAGCCCCTCGACCTCTTTGCCAACGGCTGGCGCAATTTCCGCAAATCCTTCCGGGGCGGGGATTCAGATTCTAATCGCCACGCGCTACCCCATGCGCGATGGGTTACAGGCCGCCGAACCGGTGGGCTGGCAGCCGGTTTGGGTTGGCAAAAGCCGTTAGAAATTACTAGTCAGATATGTAAGATCGTGCTAACTTATAGCCGAAGCAATCCTATGACTTGG
>JBKQNQ010000225.1:0-4361 GCA_052145875.1 Thiobacillaceae bacterium | reverse complement strand
GCCATTAATGTTCTTCTGGTGACCAACCAGCTCGACAAGAAGGTGCTGAATGAAAATACGTTACTGATTTACCCGAATCAGCCCGCGAAGCAAAAGGATTATCAGGAGCTTGTCATCAAGAGTTTCTATTTGGCCAATGCGGATGCAAAAGTCACTCTGACCATGCTCAAGACCCTACTTAAGACCCGCGACATGTTTATCGACGAGAAACTGAATCTCTTGATCATGCGCGACACGCCCGAAGTGGTCGCCATGGCGGAGAAGCTCATTGCCGCGCAGGACAAACCTGAGCCCGAGGTCATGCTGGATGTCGAGGTATTGGAAGTGGATCGCACCCGCCTGTTACAGCTCGGGATCCTCTATCCCCCTTCCGTTACCGCGAGCCTGAACTCCACCACGACGAGCGCAGCCGTAGCGGCGGGTTCAACGGTTGTCCAAACGACTCAGACCAATCCGCTGACGTTGCAAAGCCTGCGAACCGTTGGCGCAGGAGACATTGGCATCTCCAACCTGGCCGTCACCGCAAATTTGCTTAAGACCGACGGTGATGTGAAACTGTTGGCCAATCCCCGCATCCGAGTCAAGAATCGCGAGAAGGCCAAGATCCACGTGGGTGACCGGGTCCCCGTGATTACAACAACCAGTTCACCCACAGTGGGCGTCTCCGAATCCGTGACGTATCTTGACGTCGGGTTGAAGCTGGAGGTTGAGCCCAACGTCTATCTAGATGATGACGTGGGCATCAAGGTGGACCTCGAAGTCAGCAACATTATCAACACAATCACCAATGCGGCCGGCACCGTCACCTATCAGCTCGGTACGCGCGAGGCGACAACCGATTTGCGAACGAGGAATGGTGAGACTCAGATATTGGCGGGCCTCATCAACGATAACGACACCAAATCCTCGAGCAAGATTCCCGGGTTGGGTGATTTGCCCTGGCTGGGTCATCTGTTCTCCAACGACAGCGACGAGCACGACAAATCTGAAATCGTGCTGTTGATTACGCCCCACATCGTGCGTAATGTGCAGGTCCCGGAGGCCGATACCGTGGAATTCAGCTCTGGCACGGAGTCAAGCCTGGGCGCTGCGCCCCTGGAGATGCGCAGTGGGCCCGTTAGGGCGGGCACGCGCTCGTCCGAACCTGAGTCCTCCGACTCCACTCAGCCTGTTCGGGCTGGCATGCGTTCCGCTGTCCCCGAGTCCGCTCAGCCTGCGCCACCGCCTGAGGATCGGGACCAGGGTCTGACGTTGTCACCCGACGTCAACGTACCAGGCGGGGCCACTTCGCGGGGCGCAATTCCGCAGGCCCCGGAGGCGTCACCACTTGTCCCACCGGGCTCGACTGAAGTTCGGCAGTGAAAGGCTTTACGCTCATTGAGTTGGTCGTAACGCTTGCCATTCTGGGCTTGCTGGCATCCATGGCGGCGCCGCTGGTTAGCCTGTCGATACAACGCGACAAGGAGCAGGAGCTGCGAGCGGCCTTGCGCACCATGAGAGAGGCCATCGATGCCTACCATCAGGCTGTCATCGACGGCCGAATCAAGGTCAAAGCGGATTCCAATGGCTATCCAGGTACGCTGAACGAGTTGGCGGGGGGTGTGCCGGATCTTAAAGACCCGAGTGGAAAGAAGAAGTTGTATTTTATGCGGCGTATTCCACGGGACCCGATGAGTCCGCTTGAGGGGAGCACCGCGCCCGCGGAAACGTGGGGATTGCGCAGTTACGAGAGCCCGCCCGACGATCCGCAGCCGGGTGATGACGTTTACGACGTGTATTCCTTATCGGAAAAGCAGGGCATGAATGGCCTGCCCTACCGGCAATGGTAAAACCAAAGGGGTTTACCCTGATTGAGTTACTGGTGGTCATGGCGATTGTTGCGTTGCTGCTTACTCTGGTTACACCGAATTACTTCGCTCGTCTGGAGCAGGCCAAGGAGATTACCCTCAAGCATGACCTTGCATCGATGCGCGATGCGATCGATAAGTTCCATGCCGACCGGGCACGCTACCCGGCGAGCCTCGATGAGCTGGTTGCGTTGGGTTACTTGCGTGCGCTGCCACCCGATCCAATTACCGGCGAGACTAACGACTGGAAGGCAACTCCCGCTCCCGAAGGGGAGGACGGTGTCGCCGACATCCATAGCGGTGCGCCCGGGCAGGCCAAGGACGGAACGCATTATGAGGACTGGTGAGCTTATCGTCATGGCGTGCGCCGCGGTCGCTTTCGCCGCACCTAACGGCACTTCGTGTCACCAATGATCTGCACGTCTAACGGGGGCGCGCAGCGCGGCTTCACCTACCTCGGAGTCCTGATCGCCGTCGTGCTTATCGGATTGGCCTTGGGGTTGGCGGGGGAGTCCTGGCACGTAGCCGTCAAACGCGACAAGGAAAAGGATCTCCTGTTCATCGGCCACGCGTTTCGTCACGCGATTAGCAATTATTATTACGCGAGCCCGGGCAACGCAAAGCAATTTCCAGCCAGCCTGGATGATCTTTTGAAGGACCCGCGTTTTCCGGACACCCGTCGGTACCTGCGCCGCGTCTACCCCGACCCGCTGACGGGCAAGACGAATTGGGGAATAATCCGCGGTCCGAATAACGGCATCATGGGCGTCTTCAGCCTGGCAGAAGGCGAACCCGTCAAGCAAGCGAATTTCTCGCTTGATGACAGTGAGTTCGAAGGCGTGACCCGGTATCAGGACTGGAAATTCGTGGTTGGCCCGGCGGCCGCGCCGCCACAGCCGGCGCCACCCGGTCCGAAATGATAGAGGCGAGCCACAAAGTCGAGCCATGACCCCCGGTCGGCTACGGGATCGCCCCGTTGATCAGGGTCGATCGATCCGGGCGAAGATTCTAGAAATTCACTTGGCCGTCAGCGTAAACAGCCTTGGAACCGGCGGGACATCCGCCGGGGGATTGGCGCCGGGCGTGCGACCGATTGGGACTTCAGCTGCCGGCTAATCCTTGTTTTTCTGGGCTGCGGCAGGTTTGCCCGGCGTGGAGTCGGCCAATTCCTTATCGAGTTTGAGAACCAGCCCTTGCTCCGTATCGATGGGGGGCCAGCGGCCTCCCGCGTTCTTGAACAGCAAAACGGCGGCACTGATCCGTCGGTTCCAGATGCTAATGGCATTGAGTTCAGCGGCATATTCCGCCGTTTCGGCAGTGATCACGTCCAGGGCACTGGCCGTGCCGGCGCGATACTCGTTTTCTGCGATGTCGCGAGCACGTTGGGCGGCCTTTAGCGCCATGTCCTGGTGATCCGCTTCCTGCTCGAGTTGACGGGCTGCAGCGAGGTTGTCCTCCACTTCTTGGAACGCGGTGAGTACCGTTTGCCGATAGTTCGCGACGGTCTGGTCGTAGCCGGCCTTTGCTTGATTGACGGCCGCCGCACGGGCGCCTCCGTCAAATAGGGTGGCGGCAAGTGCGGGGCCCAGGGACCAAAATCGGCTGGGGGCGCTCAGCAGCCCGGCGAGGCTATTGTGGGTGAAGCCACCATCGGCCGCCAAGTCCAGCGACGGATAGAAAGCGCTCTCGGCCACGCCGATCTGGGCATTGGCGGCAGCGACGCTACGCTCTGCGGCCACAATATCAGGACGGCTCTCGACCAAGGCGGAGGGCAGCAGGCGCGGGGCAGCGGGGATCGTCGGCACGGGCCCGTTGGGCTTCAAATCGATGCTCGCCAATGGCTTGCCGACAAGGATCGCGACGGCGTCCTCAAGTTGCGCGTGCTGAAGCGCGGCATCGTCAGCTTGGGTGCGTGCCGTGCCGAGCTGAGACTCGGCCAAGGCGACATCCAAGGCTGACGCCACTCCCGCGGTGAATCGATCTCGGGTCAATGCGAGAAACCGGGTGTCCACGTCCACCGTGTGGCTTAACGTGTCGAGCTGCGTGTCACTCGCACGCAATTGGAACCAGGTTTGGGCAAGCAACGCCTGAATGCTGAGGCGGGCCGCAGCCAGATCGGCCGCGCTGGCTTGCGCGTTGGCGCCGGCGGCTTCAATGGTTCGACGGATTCGTCCCCAGGCATCGATCTCCCAACTGGCGGTCGCCGATACGGAAAACGTGTCGCTGCCGGTGTTGCTGATCGCCACGGAACTCGTGGTGGGCGCTGCACCCCGGGTCGCGCTGGCTGCGCCCGTAACGGTCGGATACCGTGCGGCCCGGGCGCTGTCCAGGGCGGCCTTGGCCGCCCGATACTGGGCCTCCGCGACGTGCAGGGTTTGGTTGTCGACGACCACCCGCTCCTCGAGGCCATTGAGGCCGGGATCGCCAAAGGCTACCCACCACTTCGCCTGGACCCGAGTCTCTGCCCCTTGTGCGGCCTGCCACTGCCCGGCCTCCTTAAACGCGGGCGGCACC
>JBKQNQ010000224.1:0-12214 GCA_052145875.1 Thiobacillaceae bacterium | reverse complement strand
CGGCATCCTCAGCACTTTGGGAAAACAGCAAATCGGTAAAGCGCCCGGCGAATCGCTCAAGCATCACGAACAGCTTAAGCTTCCAGTGAGGCATGCCATCATGAAAATAAAACCCGTGTGCCGTGTAAACAACCAGCGGAATACCGGCGAGCCGTGCCGCAACGCGTCCCAGTAGCGCGGCCACGGGGGTGTGCACGTGCACGACGTGAAACCTTTCCCGTCGGAACAGACGCACCATCGCAAGCAAGGCGCGCAATGCCTTGATGGGATGCATGCTGCGCGCGATCGGCAGGGTTTCGATTTGGTAGCCCTGTTGGCGCAATGTGGCGATGTACGGGCCATCTGCGCAAGCAGCGGTCACCTGCCAGCCGTTGCGCGTCATCTCATCAATCAGTGGCAGGAGGAAATTTCGCAGGGTGAAGTCAACTGCACAGAGCTGGCAAACTTTCAGTGCCATCGCCGCTTCCAAGCGTTGAACATCAGCACATCCCAAAGGTAATATGACCAGTTGCGTCGGCCATCCAGATGCTCAGCCCATTTTTTCCGGATTGGGCTGGCCTCGAAGTACCCGTCCTGGTTTAGGTGCTCCGCAGAAAGCAGATCTTCGGCCCATTCGCGCAGCGGTCCGCGCAACCAGTGATCCAGTGGAATGCCAAATCCCATCTTGGGGCGCTCGATGAGTTCCTTCGGCACGTGCTTGTACAGCACCTGTCTTAGCAACCATTTTCCTTGCCCATTTCGGATTTTCATCGAGAGGGGAAGTGTCCACGCGAACTCGAGTACGCGATGATCGAGCAGCGGAACGCGCGTTTCCAACGACACCCCCATCGCCGCCCGGTCCACTTTGGCGAGAATGTCATCAGGCAGGTACGTCACCGTATCCAGGTACATCATGCGGTGCTCAAAATCGGGTAGGCGTGCCCAATGGTGGTCGTCGGTAAGTATGGTCGGCGGTTCAGATCCGTTTATCACCACATTGGCCGGGTGTTTCCAGTGGGAGACTAGGCCGAGGTAGATTTCCTCCGGAGACCGCACTGCAAGGATTTCAGCGAGTTTATGTAGCTTGTCCCCGGGGTTGGCATACCGCAGTCTTGCCGGAAGCAAGTGGGAAAAGCCCCTGAATAGTTGATTCCAACTGCTCGTGGGAAATGTAGTCAGTATTCCCGCAACTGCCGCCCGCAGTGATTTGGGGGCCCACCCCAAGCGGCGCCAAATATTCATGGCCCAGAAATATCGATTGTACCCCCCGAACAACTCGTCGCCCCCATCACCGGACAAACTTACGGTCACATGCTGCCGTGCGAGCCGGCTAACCAGATAAGTGGGTATTTGCGACGAATCAGCGAAGGGCTCGTCGTAGAGCGTAGGCAAATCCGGAATCACGGCTTGGGCTTCCTGCGGCGTGACATACCATTCGGTATGTTCGGTGTGCAGATGCCGTCCTACTGCATGGGCGTACTCAGCCTCGTTGTAGCCTTCTTCGTTGAACCCGATGGTGAACGTCTTGACCGGGCGGCTGGTCAGGCCCTGCATCAGTGCCACGACTGTTGACGAATCTACTCCACCGGAAAGAAACGCCCCCAAAGGGACATCGGCTAGCATCTGACCCTGGACGGACTGAGTCAACAGCCGTTCCAGTTCGAAAGCGGCATCTGCCTCACTGCCATTGAAGCCCTCGCGCTGGCCGCGTTCCACTATTTCCCGTGCTGACCAATATGCTTTCAGAGCAGGCTGAACTTGGGCGGCAATGTCGTGTTGACCGAAAGTAATGAACGTGCCAGGTGGAAGCTTACAAATACCCTGATATATGCTGTAAGGGGCGGGAATGACATTGTGGCGAAGGAACAGACTCAGTGCGCTCCGGTCAATCTCTCCCTTGAATCCTGGACCAGCCATGATTGCCTTGAGTTCAGAGGCGAACAACAAAGCCCCACGATTAAAACCGTAATAAAGGGGCTTTTCTCCCAAGCGGTCGCGCGCGAGCGTAAGTGAGCGTGTCTTTCGATCCCAAAGCGCAATGGAAAACATCCCGACAGATTTCTTCAGCGCCGCCTCCACGCCCCAGCGCTCAAATAATGCCAGTAGCGTTTCTGTGTCCGAATGCCCGCGCCAAGCGGCGTTCCCCGCGCTCTTTTCCAACTCCCCCCGCAATTCGAGGTGGTTGTATATCTCCCCATTGAAGACCAGTACGTACCTGCCGGTTGCTGACAGCATCGGTTGATGTCCAGACGGAGAAAGGTCAAGGATCGACAAGCGTCGGTGGCCCAGCACAATGCCTGCAGATTCGTCCAGCCAAGCCCCGCTGTCATCGGGGCCGCGATGGGCAATCGCATCTGTCATGGCACGAATATGAGCCGATGCTTCGCCAGGAAAAGCAGATGGGTCAGTGAAAAATCCGGCTAGGCCGCACATGATTTGATGGGCGCACCCGTTACGCTTTTATTCCCACGCAGCACCAATAGGGAACGTGTTCTGCAAAAGATATTCTGTGGAAACCCGCTGTTTCCAGCATGTTATGTATTTGAGTCCGGCTGAATCGATGCTCTAGACGCGTACCAAAACGATCTAGCGCATCCGTTCGCATAACATAGAAGTTTTTGTCACGATAATAGGCCAGGGGCCAGCTCTTGGGCAAATGGCCCAGGTGTTCCAAGAACTGAGCACTCTTTGCCAATGGCCAATAGACCAATACGGCCAAGACCTGGCTCACAGCATAGCGCAGGTTATTGGGTAGGCGCGAGACAAGTCGTCGCACTATGTCGCTAATGCTCCATAGGAGCCGGAACCACCTGGGGCGATTATCAAACGCATAGTAAAGATACAGAAGGAGAGGAGCGCCTGGCTTTAGCTTGGCAGCAACGTTGCAGATTGCGGCGGCGGTATCGGGCACGTGGTGCAGGACCCCGAGGCAATAGGCAAAATCGAGCGAGCAATCGGGAAATGGCAGGTCGTCAACGGCCGCGCGATGAAACTTCACATTTGTTAACTTTGCTAAGTTTGATTTCGCCACCTCAAGGGCGCCACTGGGATCAACACAGTGCAACACTCCCACCCGCGGTGCTGCCAAGAGTGCCCAGCGACCACTGCCGCAGCCAATATCTGCACCCACTGCATTATTCGGCAACATCGACCAGGGGAAAATAGAAAAGTAATCCTCAAAGATGGTGGCGCGATCAGATTGCAGTAATTCGCCCTGATCGAAGCGATGCCATTCATCGCCAAATCCCGCAATGACCTCTTCATCACGATTCGATTTATTGGTGCGCATGTTTCTCTATTCCGCCGCAAACCGTGTTGCCACGGTCTTCCATTGGGACACAAGCGTTTCAGTTGCGGGTATCGTTCGGCGCCGAATATTGTGCATCTCACTGTTTAAAAGAATCGCGCTCAAATCGCGAACCATCGCGGCCCCGTGAATACTACTGCCTCTGAGCAAATCGAGCCAGTTCCGCTGAGTTGCAATTCCTCTGAGAAAAGCGAGCCGCCCTGCAAGAGACTTGCCCAAGGATAGACTCGAGTATCGATACGCCAACAATACAGTAGCAAGACCTGCATATTGACTGTGGGTGTAGGCCCGATAGAGCAGTTCCTGATCCTGAGCTTTACGCGCCTTGATGTCGTAGCGATACTGTCGGAACCACGCCTTGCGTCCCATCCAGGTGGGATGGGGCATCGGGAAGCCGAGCCAGGGTCTGCGGCAGATGTCCCGATGCTCCAGGCCTGCCGGCAGCACACCCACCGGCTCATCATTTTCTCCCAGAAGCAGCGCAGAAACTGCCAGCAAGTCAATCTGTGGATGGTCGCGCAAAAACGCAACTTGAGTAGCAAGGCGCTCAGGAAACGATATATCGTCGGCATCCATTCGGGCAATCAAGTCGCCTTGTGCGTAGTCGATTCCCTCATTCAACCGCGCGGCGAGTCCCCGACAAATGTGATCGCCGTAGCGGCGGAACCGCTCATCTGCCAGCGCCTGAACCACTTCATTTGATTGATCAGTTGAGCCGTCATCGATCAGGATCAGTTCCCAATTCTCAAACGTCTGGCCGATGATCGAACGTAAGGCCTGAGCTAAGGTATTCTCACTGTTTCGATACGACAGCAAAATGCTCACGTCGGGTCCCGGCATCAGTTTTCCCGATAGAACCGCAGGCCTGGCGACCCGGTGGCGAAATATGCGCGGCGTTTCGCAACGTGCCTGGAACGCTCGATTACCCAACGCCACACTGCACAGGGGCCGCGCTGGCGCTTCAGTCGCGGCCGGCCCAGCGACGGCACGCGCAAATGCGGTGTCCCCCTCTGTACGGCCAGTTCCGGGACGCAAGGCAGGCCCAGGCGGGGACTTGCAGGTATGCTTTCTGCGCCACGCCCAGATGCCGCGGCGGCGATTCCTGCACTGTCCTGTTGGGATGCGAAGTAATAACGAGTTTTGCCCACCATTTTCTCAACATTCCGGAACACCACTATTTTCTTGTCCATAAAACTGAACTGAATCAATTCCCGGCGCGAATTCGGCGGGCAGGCGTCCATCGGTTTCCGGCACTTCAATACCAATTCGCCACCGCATGGGCGGGAGTGGTCACCTGTTTCCACGCAGATGTCGCGCCATACGCAGGGCGAGGGCGGCAATGGTTAGACCCGTATTGGCGTAACCGCTGCCTGGTATCAAAGAGCCGTCACACACATATAAATTGGAAAAGCCAAAGACACATCCATCGGGATCGCAGACGCCGTTCGCGGGAGACGATGCAAGCCGGGCAGTACCCGAATGATGGGAAGATGAAAATATTTGGCCAGTCCAAGCGGGGAAGATTGTAGCACTCACGATCTTAGGTGACAGCGCGTCGATCACCTGTTGAATGGCTTTTTGCACCGACTCGAAGTAGCTTTGGGTAAGAACCCATTTTCTATAGACATTTGCAGTACCTTGCTCTCTCCACACCGCACGCGTGGCTGACGGCGGTTGTTCAGCCACCATCAACAGCGCATAGTGTCGGGTCGGGAGCCGAATGCCAAATTTGAAAGAAAAGATTTCGAGGATATCGTCCCAATGAGACAACAGCTTAAGGTAAGAGCCTACCCGAAAAGGTTCGTTTCTCAATTGATTTAGCACGCTCACGACCCGATTTCGAGGCGCACCGATTCTAAGCTGGGAGCCCGGTCTAAGTTGGCATGAAATAGCTAGCCCATCTTGTTCAACTGTCAGCGGTAACCTTAAATTGCCGCTGGCCCCGGGGACGGAGTAGTTCCACAATTTGTATAGAGGCATATCAAGGATGACTTCACCAACAAAGCCTGAGGGATGATCTTCATAGTGAAGCCCCGCATTCTTGAGCGAAGGTGCAGGGTGCCTCTCGGCTAGATCCTGCAACAAGAGTGGAGTGCCAAGACCGCCCGCAGCGAGGACGAAACAGTCAGCGATGAATTGTTTCTCTATTCCATCGCATCTCACTACCACATGACTTATCGAAGCATTGTTACTGGGTATCAGCGCCGTAACCTCCCCCCAAACGATATTGACGCGACCTGATAACTTCAAGGTGCGCCATGCATTCCTGCGCCTGGATGGGTAATACAATTCTTGCGCTAAGAGACGCCCGGGCACCCCGGCCTGGATTAACTTTTGCCTGAGGTCCTCGGCCGCCTTTGTCACCACATCCTTTGAAACGCCGGCAAGCTTCTCATAGGCCAACTCGTAGTATGGCGCCAGTTCCGATTTTGCAAACGGCCACTGTTGCTCAAAGATAGCGTCATGGACCTCCATCAGGCCATTGTGCCAAAGTGCCGTTGTCCCGCCGAGCCCACAGCCGATGTGAGGATAGGTCACGGCAGCGATATCCGTATCCATCATTCGCTGTTGAAGTGCCATTTTACGACCACCAAACTCAACGATCGTGACATCCCAAGATTCAGCGAGCCGGTCCGCGAGAAAACACCCGCCCAGCCCCGCACCAACAATAATTATGCGTGGTTTCATGCAGGCCGGTCTTTGGTGATAGCAACGGAGCTTTGGAGCGGACATTCGAAAGGTCGCCTGGGCCTTAACCTAATTGCATGTTCTTCGTGAGGGGCGGTTGGAATGTGGCCTTCAAACATTTGGGTATCCATCATCAAGCCCTTGTTCCACTGGTCCAAGAGGAACTCCGGGGAGACGGTGCCACTCAAATTGGGAATCTCACTTTGCACCCTGTTGATCGGCAGATTGACGATCCTGCTTTCCGAATAGCACAGCCCGGACCGACCCTCGGCGATATCATTAAATGATTTGAGCGCACTCTCATAAGTGTTGGGGGCCATGAAATCAGACAGTCGGGTCAGTACGCGTACTTCTGTGGTGGACAAGACCTGTCCGTCGAGCGACCACGGGTCAGACCACTCATTACCTTGCTCAAACCATTTAAATTCGAGTAGATCAGGGCCGATGCGAGATGCGGCTAGGGTCGGTGGCGTTTGCTTGACCGAAGCGGTGTAACTTCGCCGCAAGTGGGGGCTGTGTCGAAAGCTTAAGATCGCGTCCAGGGGGTTTAATTCGGATGCAATCTCGAGGTCAAGGGGCTTAATGAAAACGATGTCATCCACTAGGAAGAAGAGGTTTGTGGTGCCGATCTGGTCCAAGACCTGTAACACGCTGTCTCGAAAACTTATGCCCTCTCGAACGAATGTGACGTTTACCGGACATTGGCTAATCGCTGCTTCAATTTCTGCATACGCCTTATCGTGAGCGTCGGTACTCGCCGTATAGACAATGAACAACGGCGCAGGGGCCCTGACGTGTTCAAAATAAGTGTTGAGCAGCGCATAGAGCTGTAGCGCCCGGTCTTTGCTAAAGACGATACCGGTAACGCCCGGTTTGAGCTGCATTCTCTCGCTGCTGACAAGCGCTGATACAGCCCGTTTTCGTTGTAGCAAAAGCTGCCTGTACGCATATTCGGATAGCATCACGCCGCCGCCAGTCTTGACCAATCCGCGAATAAAATGGGCCGCGATACGCCGGCAATAGCTCGCAAACCGATGGCGACCGTTGAACACAGTCATCAGCTCTTCCGACCGCTCGCGAAATGGCTCAAGGTGAAAATAGGCTTCTGCGCCAGGTTATCCATGCAATGCGCTGATACTGGAGCAGCGAGATCAATAGCATCGTTCATCGTTTCAGGCAGACTCGGTTTGCCGCAGGGCACGGACATGGTAGCCGACGGTGAAACGACGCTCTTTGTCCCAGTGGTCCAGGGCGATGCTGAGCATCGGTATGCCGATGCCTAGGATGGGAAGGAGCAGGAGCCATGCGGGCGCCCAGATCAGGCGAGATACGGCCGGTACATCTCGACGCCAAGGCGCAGACAGCTGCAGAAAACGTAGGGACTCCTGACCGAAATGGCTGAAGAAACCCGCATTGGGCGTGACCTCAATGGTCACAAACCCTGCATCCCGTAGAAAACGCTCATACCAATACGGTGTGTAGCCGCCATAGAAATGGTAGGGCTCTTGATGAATGCCGGATCCGAGCGGCGCGGTTAGTATCAACAGGCCACCGGGCCTAAGCAAACGTCCAAATTCTTTCACGACTTGAATGGGCTCAGGATGATGTTCCAACATCTCAGTACACAGGATCACATCGAATTCTCCATCGTGCGCGGGAATGGAAGTGGCATCGCCCACATAATCAATTCTTCCGTAGCCCCCATGGCGCAGCTGATGATCCTCCAGCTTGCCTACATCTTGCGTTTGATAGTTGCAGTGCGAAAAAAGGGACCGATACGGGCAGGAGCCAGCGCCGACATCCAATACACGGCTGCCAGCGACGACGCTGGCAGCCTGCTCGGCGATCCAGCGATCACGGTTGATCACGTTGAAATTGAATAGGCGCGAACGCTTAAGGAACGATCGTAGTTTCATTGCTTGGTGAATACATACATACCACAGGCGTATTCGTTGTTGCAGGCATTTCCCACCGAGGAGCCCTCATGAAATTGCCCTGCGTCATCAACATGACTGAAGTGCATGAGGGACAACTTCGGGAACAGTGTAGTAAAGCCCTTCGGGTCAAAAACACGGTGGGCATTAAAGCAAACCCGCTGTCGTCCGACGGGAACCGAAACATAGAGCCTTCCACCTGGTGCCAAGACGCGCGAGAGTTCGGCGGCCGCCCTGGCACTGCCCGCGAAATCGACGGGATCCCCATAGCGCCCCAGGCCGACATGTTCGATAACATGCAGGCAGGACAGGGAAGGAATGCTCCCATCGGGCCGGTCCAATTGCATCAGGTCTGCGCTGCCGCAGCGGAGCCCAGGGAGCGATGCTTGCAATGGCCGATAATCCAGGAACTCCGTCGGGATGAAGCCTGATAGGACACTGATCATGCGTATGTCCGAGCCGATGTCCACGTGCTCGGTAGGACAGGGCAGCGCCAATCTCCTTGCCAACCAGGCTGACTGATAAAAGATGTGCGGATCGAACGGGGTCTGCGCGATCCAGTCTAGAAGGCAGGGATGGCTATCTGCGAGGGTCAGCCTCATTCCCGACTGATTCTCAAAGAGTCGCCAGTGCCGAAAGTATCGTGGCAAATAAACCAAAGAGGCAAGCCGACGCGGATCCAGAATGGCGGCTATCCAGTTTCGCGCGGTCCGGGTAACTCGTCTCATAAGGCAGAACGATCAATGGCGTGGGCCGGCATACAGGGTAGGCCGCTGACTTGGCTGCCCACCAAGTCCGCCCGGTCACGATTGCGCGGGATCAATCGGGCGCGAAGACGTGCGCCCCACCTGTAATAGGATGCCTTGAGCCTCCCGCCCCTTCCATGGACGCCCAGGCGCTTCATCTCCCGCAGGCGGCAGTGTTCCCGCTCCTTCCGATAGCTGGTTGCATGGCGCGCCGAGGTCTGTCCCGGATGGCGCCGGAACGCACTGAATATGACGGGAACGTACGCCGACCGGCCGCAAAGGCTCATGCGTAGGAACAGGTCATAATCCGCAGCGTAGCGCACGCTCGGATCGACGCCTCCTACCCGTTCATAGAGGTCGCGGTGCCAGAAGCACGCATCCTGCAAGGGGGTCCAGCCCCCGTAAATCATCATGGAAGCGAGGTCAGCCACACGGCCATTTGAAACCTGGAGCACTTCGCCAATCTCATCGACATACAAGTCATCACCGAAGATCAGGTCCGCGCCGGTACGCTGCAACCATGCACGGGCTTCGTCAAGTGCCCCTGGCAACAAGAGATCTCCCGTATTTATCCAGCACTGGTACTCCGCCGTACTGCGCCGAAAGCCTTTTTCCAGGGCGCTCGAATATCCGTGGTCTGCTTCACTGACCCAGCCGGTCAGGCGCGACGCGTAGTGGCGGAGAATCTCGACGCTTTCATCGGTCGAACCCCCATCAATCACGAAGTATTCGTCGTCAGACCGCAGATTGGATAAGACAGACTCAATCGTCTGAGCGAGATAAGCTCCCATATTGTAGTTGGGGGTAACGACAGTAAAGCGTGCGTTTGAAGTGGGCATGCTCGGGGTCAGATGAACGGGCTGGAGGGTTGCCAGCGTCGAATGAGGGAGGACTCGCCCAGCCGCGTTCGCATCATGCGCGTCACCTGCATGAGCCGCCCAGCATGGTCGGACCGCCGTGCTTCGGCTTGCATGGCGATCGCAAGGGCGGTGTCAGGCTTTAGTCCGATGATGCCGGTCACGGTCTTGGATCCGGTGTGTCCGCGAGGCCGCACGCCCACCACAGGCCGTTCGTGCCAGATGGCCCGAACCCTGGCCACAGCCGGGGCTGCTATGCCACGGGCATCCAATAGGAACTCACTTCTGAAAATCAGGATTACCCCCGATGCTGCTATTTGTGCTGTGTCCCGAGGCGGTTAGCTCGCGACACACGGAAACATACCTCGCTGCTATGGAATTCCAATCAAACACGCGCACCCGTTCGATGTTTTCCTGGCTTCTTTCATTGATCCCGTCCCGATCTTCGAGGAGGCGATCAAACGTATCGGCCAAATCAAGTGGATTTTCGCTGTCCACAATTTCAAGATACAGGTGCCCTTGTGCCTCGATGTTCGGAGGAATATTGGAGCATAGGAGTGGCTTTCCAAACACCGCGCCTTCCCGAGCAGGCAGTGAACTTGATTCATGAAGCCCCAGTGCCAAAACAGCTCTACAATTTTGGTAGAGCCACAGCACCTGGCCAAAACTGACGCGCCCCAAATAATAGACGCGCTTAAGGTCGAGCTCCCGTATCCGGGTCTGAACGACGGCCCAATAGCCGGCGTCTTGGCCAGTCAAGACGCAGGGCAGTTCCTCTCCATGCTTGGTTCGAAAAATTGCCAGCGCTTCAAGCAACAGCAAATGGTTCTTATGTGCCCATATCTGGGCCGGGTAGAATACAAAATCACCTTTGGCCAAGTCCTCTAGATTTGAAGGTCTTTCGCATGGCGCGCTGCTTGAAAATTTTTCTAAGTCAACTCCTTCGTAGGCAACAAATATCTTCTCTGGCTTGAGAAACAGAAACTTTTCGACCAAGCACGCCTTAATGTATTCGCTGCTCGCTTGAATGGCAGCCGCCTTCCAACAGGAAAGTCGATACGAAACCCATCGCGACATGCGTTCCTTGACTGAGAAGAACTCAGGATAATACTCATGCTGGATATCGTGAATGCATAAGATCGATGGAACCTTTAGTGCGTAAAAATTCAACTTTGTCATGGGAGCCACTAACACATCAACGGAGTCGTCAACCTGATTCATTAGGTCTGATCGAAACCACCGCTCGTACCACCCTCGCAGCCTAAAATTGCGACTGGCCCACGCAAGTACCCCTAATACACCGTTGGCGTAGCGATACCAAGAGGTTACGGAAATCCTAAGGAAGGAAACCGGCAACCCGTCAAACACAAAACGCAACGCGCTTTCATTTCGGTCCGAAACGATAATCACGATTCTATCCGGGATTCTTATGCTGTTTATGAGGCCCTTGGCAATTCCCATCGAGAAGGTGGCCACCCCTCCGGAGTAGTCTGGGTCGTAGCCGACCAGATCAATGCCTATCCGCATGGTATTAGTTGTCTTGGTCGAGCGCCAACAAGAAGGCGGAGCAGGCCTTTGAAACCTGGCCTTCGGTCATTCCGACAAATGTCGGCAGGTTGAACCCGCATTCGGATAATTTGTAGGCAATTGGATTATTCCTTGTGGTGTACATGGGCATCATCGACATGGGATAGAAAAATGGTCGCGCGTCTACGCCCAGGTCGCGCATCCGAGCAATCACCTGGTCGCGCTTCTCTCTATCAAGTCGTTCGACAACCGCACATACCATCCAATTGACCGGCGTCGCATTTACGCTTGGGTTGCACTCAATACCGGCCGGTTCCAATTTATCCTTATAAAGTTGAAGTAGATCACTTCTGAATTTCAGGAAATCCCCAATTTGTTCCAATTGAGCCAACCCTAAGGCTGCTTGAAGATTTGTAATGCGATAGTTGTAACCAACTTCTGTGTGCCAATAGCGCACGTCCTTCGACATCGCATGATCACGCAGCAGTTGCGCTTTGCTATACAGGTCAAAATCATTTGTTGTAATCATTCCCCCTTCACCGGAAGTAATGATCTTGTTGCCATAGAAGCTGAATACGCCACAGTCGCCAAAGCCGCCAACGCGCACATCCTTAATCGATGCCCCGTGCGCCTCAGCCGCATCCTCGATCACGTATAAATTATGGTCGCGCGCAATATTGATGATTGCGGGCATGTTCGCGGGATGCCCGTAAAGATGAACGGGAATGATCGCCCGTGTTCTGGGAGTGATTGCTTGCTCGATCTCAGCCGGATCGATGCAGTACGTATCACGACAGACATCCACCATTATCGGCGTGCCCTGTGCTAATCTTACGGCATTGGCGGTCGCAACAAACGTCAGGTCCGGTACGATTACCTCGTCCCCTTCGCCAATACCCAAGACCTTCAGCGCAAGATGCAAGCCAACGGTGCCGTTACAAACTGACACCGCGTATCGGGTTCCACAGAAATCTGCAAAGCCCCGTTCAAACGCGCCAATGTACTCACCAAGCGAGGAGACCCAGCCCGACTTTACGGCGTCGGTCACGTAGTCAATCTCACGTTGGGACAGTTTTGGCTGAGAAACAGGAAGCATTCCAGTCCTCCAATTCAATTTGTATTAACCGAGCCACTTGCGAAACTCCGTTGGCAACAATAAGGCGAACAAAGCGGGCG
>JBKQNQ010000223.1:0-8334 GCA_052145875.1 Thiobacillaceae bacterium | reverse complement strand
CCGAGCACTCCGCCTATCGTTACTGATGGGGCGGGCCCATTGTAGGCGTGGCCTTGGACATGGACTACACGCGATGGAACATGGAAGTATACTTCCATACCGGATGCGTCGAAAAATGCGAAGCGCGAATGCCGGCAGCTCCGGCGGCCGGTGCGCAGGCTTATGCGCTGCCAAAGGGCTTGCCTTTGGACTGGCCACTGACGCGGGGGACAGTCCCCGCACTGCGGCAGGGCAGGAAAATAAAAGCGTCAGGGAATCAGTGAACCCGATCAGGAGGTATTGACCTAATCAGTGATCCCTTTGCGATTCCACCTTTCCGCGTGCTAACCGTCAAAACATGAGGAGGAAAAATGAAAAAGGTTGCTCTGGTACTCGTCGCTTTACTGATCGGTCTGTTTGGCTGGTGGTTCCTAGCTTCGGGTAATGTCTCCACAACACTCAATGGAAGCGAGCTCGCAGGGCCGATGAAGGCCATCGTCGGAGGATGGGGCTTTCTTGTTGCAATCGTCGTATTATTTTGTGTGTCCATTCTGTTGGCATTTGTCTTTGCCGGCATCGGTCTCATGGTTCTTGGGGGCCTCGTGCTGATTGGGCTAATTTTTGTGGTCGTAGGCGTTCCCTTCTTGTTGCCGCTCGTGCTTCCCCTATTCATTGTCTGGGCCTTCGTGGCATGGCTGCGTCGAGGTAAAGCCGGGATAGGGGAAAGATCTTCGGACCCACCTTCCAATGGGGCGAGCTAGGGCCGGCGGTCAACGTCAACACTGAATGGTGCGGCACCAGGGTCTGCTCACCATAGCCCGAATTCGGCCTTCAAGCGGCTGTTCAAAGGTCAAGCTTTGAGAAGTTGGGGGACCGTCGCTTATTGTTACACGGGCATTTTTCCTGGAGCTTGGCTTATCCAATGATAACGATCGATCCTGGTCCTGACAGTGGCAGTTCGGCTCGCCTTGCTGCGCGCAAGGATTGCCAACCGATATCGCACCCTGACCATCTAATCCCAACTGTGGGGCGCCAAGAAAACTAACACTTCTATGTGAGTCCCGATGCACCGCCTAGACAGAAGTTGAAGCCAACCTGCTTAAGTCCAGGGGCGGCTGCACAATCGGTAACAAACAACCAGATTGGGTTCAAACGTACGCTTGGGCGGATGCAAAGCGGGTTTCTAGTTCCACGGCTGGAATTGATTGGGCCGTGTGAGGCGCTATCAATTCATGCCCAAGAAAATGCACGGAACATGGGACCAGCGCCGATTCTAAACGGTCGGAGGACTGGGGGTGGGGTGGGCAAGCGCAAATTCGGGTAGCCGAGGACAACCCGCATGCCAGTGGCCTTCCGTTTCCCGAACCGCCCTATGGACTCGAGCAAGAGAACCGGGTGGGTTCTGCTGGAGGATAATATCCTTATCATGCTATCGAGGCTCCACCATGACCGCTGCCCGCCTGCCCATCCTGTCCTTGCTCGAGACCCGTGTCCTCGCCGTACTCTACGAAAAGCAGCACACGGTTCCGGACACCTACCCCCTGTCTCTAAATGCCTTGGTGGCAGGCTGCAACCAGAAGACCAGTCGTCAGCCCATTATGGAGGTGGCCGAGGCCGAGGTTCAGGCTGCCATTGACGGCCTCAAGGGCCCGTCGCTGCTCATGGAATCCAGCGGCGGGCGTGTGCCCCGATTCGCACACAACATGGAAAAGGCTCTGCAGCTGCCATCCCAGTCGCTCAGTTTGCTCACGGTGCTCATGTTGCGCGGCCCGCAGACGGCAGGCGAACTGCGCATCAACTGCGAGCGCTTGCATAAGTTCGCTGATATCTCCGCCGTGGAGGGGTTCCTGACAGAGCTTGCAGAACGGCCCGAAGGCCCCATGGTGGTTGAACTGTCCCGTCAGCCTGGCTCGCGCGAAAACCGGTGGGCCCACCTATTAAGTGCTGCCCCGGAGATCGAGGGGACAATGGTCACGCAGCCGGTGATGACCGAGACGAACCGCGATATAAGTTTGAGCGAAATTGCAGCGCTCAAAGCCAATCTGGCGCGGGTTGAGGCGGAGGTTGACGCGTTGAAGAATGTGGTCGCAAAGCTTTGTGAGGAATTGGGTATTTCAGGCGCGCCGCCCCATCCGTTTTCCCCGAGAACTTAACGCTCTCCGACGCGCGAAGAGATAGATTTGCTGACCTTGACGCGTCGTCATCGGGTCCAGTGGCTCCCCGGAGGAAGCGCGGTTTCTCGGCTCGCAACGCGTAGCAATGGCACTGTCAGGCTTATAGTTCACCCCTCATTCCGTCACGCGACTCGCCGCTCCAGTGATTGCCGGCGACGCGCCGAGCCGCCCCTATTCTTCGGGGCGCTCGCGCACGCGAGATTGAAGCTTATGTTGCCGATCCAATAATTTCCGAGGAACAGGACGATCGATTTCATCACGCGTCGGAAACGTCTCCGAGATGAGGGGTGTCTGGCGCACAATGGCAGGCGTGTAGAGATCGCCGTGCGTCCCCACACCTCGCGCAGGAGCGCGCCCGCAATCAACCGGATGCCGGCTTGGCTTTGGACCCGGGTTGGCGAAGCCAACCGCCAAATTCGGGTAGCTGCTCGATTCCGCGACATTCGATCGATGCCGTGCTATCGCGGGCCGTGACAGGACGGCATGCAGGAAGAGACTTGCGAGGCCGCACGGGATCTCCGGGAGATTCGCGTCTTGTGGCGGTTGCACACTCTTGGGTGCTGTGAACTTCTTGCAAGCTTGCACACTTCATCGCCCGTTCCTTTACGGACACTGGCACTCCACCACTCCTAGGCAGCATGCCTTAAACGCCGCCGTCGAGCGGCATAACATGCCCTCGGGACCGGTCGCCCTTGGGGCGACTTACGGCCTTGAGGTAGAGCGCAACCAGCACACCCGCCAGCCCGAGGCTGGCAATCGCTGCGATCCAGAATCCGGCGGCGCCACGCGCGGGGCCGAAAGCGTTCGACAACCCGAGCGTCACACCTCCCCCCAGGCCAAGGCCCCAAAGGGATGTTGTGTATATGATCATGGGGATTGCCGACTTCTTGTACCCGCGCAGCGCATTGACGGCGATGGCCTGGAGGGCGTCCGCAAGATGGTAGAAGCCGACGAGTTCGATAAGTGGGGCCGCTACGGCCTGCACCTGAACGCTCGTGGTGTACAGGGCGGCAATCTGGGTTGCGCCCACCCATAACGCCACGCTAACAACAGCCGCGATAGCCATGCCCAAGCGGATTCCGTTCCAACAGGCGTGCCGCGCCCGCTGAGCCTGTCCCGCGCCCAGGGCCTGTCCTGCGAGGACAGCGGTCGCGTTGCCTAGGGAGAGGGGAACCATGAAGGCAAGTGCGGCAAGGTTTGCGGCAATTTGGTGCGCACCGGAGACGATCGGACCAAGGCGTGCAATAAACAGCGCCATGAGGGCAAAGGCGCTGACATCAGCAAAGAAAGTGAGGCCGATGGGTACACCGAGTCGTAGGAAAGCCGAAATCGCGGTACGGTCTGGCGCAGAAAGACGAGTCCGCAGCCGAAATTCCCGGTAATCGGGGCGGTTGAGGCACCAGCCCCAAGCCAGACTAGCCATCAACCAAGCATCAATGGCCGTTGCTACGGCGCAGCCGGGTGCGCCCAACGCCGGCGCGCCGAGTAGGCCGTACATGAAAAGCGCATTGAGCGGCAACTTAAGAATGACGGACAAGAGATTGATGATCATCATCGATCGTGGGCGGCCGATGCCTGTGGTTAACCCAAAGAAAAGGCGGAGGGCGAGGGTGCCGGGTACACCCCAGGCGGAAGCGTTTAGATAGGCACGAACTTTGACCTCGACCGCTGGCTGCAACGCGGAAATCGCGATAAGCGGCCCCGGATGGCGGAGCAACAGAATTGCAATCAAACCAAGAACAAGGGAAACCCAGACACTTTGATGGATCTCACGTCCGATGCCGGCACGCTCTCCGCCACCGTAAAGTTGGGCAATCAAGGGGGGCAGGGCGAGCAGCACGCCCAGCAGCGACATCAGCACCGTAACCTGGATCGAACCGCCAATTCCGACCGCGGCTAGATCAAGGGGGGAGAGCCGGCCCGCCATCGCGGTGTCGATGACCCCGTTTGCCATGATCGCGAGCTGGGCGATGAGGATAGGCCATGCGAGGCGCACGAGTTCGACCGTTGACGAAGCGGGTTTTTCGTTATTGCGGCAGGCGCGCATCATCTCTCGGGTTCTAGCCTGCCAACGGATCTGGCATCGGCGGTTTTTGCCATGATGGGGTTGGGCACCAATAGTTACCTTTCCCGAAGGCGGCTCAACGCTCGTGCGCGATCCCAATGGAACCAGGGCGCTGGAGTGCGGATTTTACGCCAGTGAAATGAACTGGGTTCCACTTTCGCGTTGTCGCTGCGCCATGCCGCTACACGCTCCCAATGATTCTTGCCTTCATAGCCTCATATTCGGAATCTGAAATCAACCGGGCTTCGAGCATTTGCTTGGCCTGCTGCAGTCGTGCGACTGGGTCACCAACGTTGGGTGCCGTGGGAACGGCAGACGATGGAGCGCCAGAGGGAGCGAACTGATAACCGCCCGATTTCGCCCGTAACTCCTCCAGCTCTCTGATGCGACGCTTCTCGCGCCAAGCTTGATCGTGACCTTGGGCAAGCCGATATATTTGTTGTGTCTGCTCTTTGCGGAAGCCGACAAAGTTGAGCATCCGAGATGCTAAGCCATCCATGGCTAGGTCAGACGTATTGGACGTGATCAAATTGAGGGCGGCCGCCAACGGACCAACTCGTAGCGTTGCGTCGCGAAGGTCTTGCCAGCGAAAGTTTGAAATGTCGAATCCTCCGAATAGTCCGCGTCGCAACGCAACAAACCTGCCGGTTGTGGCCGCTATTAGGTCGCGCCTGTGAGTAAGCGCGAACAGCCGGCGCTGGACTGCCCATGCTTCGAGCGTCTCGCCTTCTATGAGAATGGATCGCAACTGTTCGAGCGCCTTATCCAGGTTGGCGTCATTCATCATGAAGAGCCCAAAGTTTGGCCAAATTCAGGGCGGGATGCCAACAATCATCGGTATTCTGGAATCGGTCGTTGTGTGCGGTGGCAGGGACAGCGCCAGTGCCAATTTCCGCGGCTGCCGGGCCGGTCGGCCCCAGGGGAAGAGCGATCGGCCCAAATGGCGAGGATGTCGAAATTTCAAGAACAGACTTGTGGAACACCGGCCACTTGAAGCGCCCGGTCAGGGTGTGTCTCGGGCGTCCGCGATCAGGCAGCTCCATAGTGCCCGAGTTTCCAATGCATAAACGGTGTGTGAATCCACTCATCTTGAGACTCCATCTGCGTTGCCTGATCCAGAGTGCGCTTCGCGTTTCCTTCCTTTGGCAAGATCGAGCAAGGTTGCTCCATTGCCATCCCATGATTTGGATGATACCGCTAGTCTTCTTGGGACCTGAAACGGTGGATTTTGAATTTGCCGGCAGAGAGCGATCCGAAAGGGGACTATGCCCCTAGTCACGCTCGAGCGCGACGGTGTCTTTGCCGGTACCTGTTGGTGGCAATGATGATGTAATCCCAACTCACTTTGAGCGCAACGCTCTCCACTTTGCTTAGTTTTGAAACGTTTGCAGTTGGGATCTCTTCGATGTTTTTGTACGGCGCCGTGGTGCGTCATACTGGCGGGGAAGGCGCATTCGTAGGGGGCATTCTGTGCGTGGCTATCTTTATTTGGTGGCGAAGTGTTTCTGTAGAGATTGACGAAATGGAATTGCGGTACAGATCGTTGTTCGCCACAAAAAAGTCATCGCGTTGCGACAAATTACGAGAGTGGTGAGAAGGGCTGAGCTGGGCTCCCAAGGCAATCGTCCTCCCAACCGAATTGAGATTTATGGGTTGGTTGATGGGAAAGACGTGAAGATTGATATCAGCGTGAAACCATTCCCTCCGGCCGACGTAAAGAAGTTGGAGCAGCTACTCCACAAGGGAACGGCTGATTCGCACCCGTTTGCAGAAGGATAATTGGAGAGCGGGAACGTCCCGATTGGGGTGGTCGTGAAGCCCGTCACCAACAGAATCAGCCGATAAGTGTGGCTTGACCGCAAACTAGTGCAATCGACCATGAGGAGATGGTCGGGTAATCTCAGAGAAGGTCCGGTTGTCTGGCGTTAACAAACCTTCAGTAGCAGCGCCAGCGCGCGGCGGCAGACGTCCTCGACAGTGAATCCATATTCGCGCAGCAGAGTTTCAGATGGCGCAGACGCGCCGAATCGCTCCACGCTCATCACGTCGCCGGCAGCGCCGACGTAGCGGTGCCAACCCTGCCCTGTGCCCGCCTCGACCGCCAAACGCGCGCTGACCGACGGCGGCAGCACGTGATCGCGCTCGGCTTGCGTCAGGGCTTCGAACAACTCCCAGCTCGGCATCGAGACGCAGCGCACAGCGACGCCCTGCCCATGCAAACGTTCCGCCGCAGCGACGATTAGACCGACCTCCGAGCCGCTAGCGATCAGGATTAGGTCCGGCTTTGCACTGGCCGCATCGAGCAGCACGTAGGCGCCGCTGCGCAGGCCGTCAGCAGGCGCGTAGCGGCCGCGATCGAGAATTGGCAGGTCCTGCCGGCTCAGCACCAGCACCACCGGACGATCGCGTGTCTCCAGCGCGACACGCCAGGCGACCGCGGTTTCGTTGGCGTCGCCGGGGCGGATCACGATGAGGTTGGGGATCGCGCGCAGACCGGCCAACTGCTCGACCGGCTGATGGGTGGGGCCGTCCTCGCCGACGGCGATGCTGTCGTGGGTGAACACGTGCACGACGTGCAACCCCATCAGTGCAGCCAGGCGAATCGGCGGGCGCATGTAGTCGGAGAAAATCAGGAAGGTTGAGCTATAGGGGACAAATCCTCCGTGCGCGGCGAGACCGTTGACGATGGCGCCCATCGCATGCTCACGCACGCCAAAGTGCAGGTTGCGTCCGCCAAGGCTCCAGCCGCCACCGGTGGAGCCCTGGGTTTCGTCATTCGGCGCCGAAGGCGGATTGAAGTCGCCAAGTCCCTTTAGCGCAGTGTGCGTGGACGGATCAAGGTCCGCCGATCCACCTGCCAGCGCCGGCAGTTTTGGCGCGATCGCATTCATCACTTTGCCTGAAGCGACGCGCGTGGCGATGCCCTTGGCGTCGGCGGGAAAGATCGGAATGTCCGCGTCCCAGCCGGACGGCAGCTCGCCGCACAGGCTGCGCCGCAGCTCGTGTGCCAAATCGGGGTAGGCCTGCGCGTAGGCCTTCATACGTTGGTTCCACGCGGCCTCGTCGCGCGCGCCGCGCGGCAGTGCATCGCGAAAAAGCGCCAGCGCCTCATCGGGCACCAGAAAATCTGGCTCGGTCGGCCAGCCGAGGTTGCGCTTGGTCTTGCGCACGTCCTCTACGCCGAGCGGCGAACCGTGCGCCTTGAAGCTGTCCTGCTCGGGCGAGCCGTAGCCGATGTGGGTGCGCACCAAGATCAATGAGGGCCGCGTTGTTTCCTCGCGCGCGGTCTGCAGCGCGGCGTCGATCGCCTCGAGGTTGTTGCCGTCCGGGATTGAAACCGTGTGCCAGCCATAGGCTTCGAAGCGGCGCGCGCGATCTTCCGAGAAGGTGATGTCGGTGCCGGCGGAAAGCGTGACCCGGTTGTCGTCGTACAGACAGGTCAGCTTGCCGAGCCGCAGATGTCCCGCAAGCGAGGCCGCCTCGGACGCAACACCCTCCATCAGGTCGCCGTCGCCGACGAGCATATAGGTGGCGTGGTCGATAACCGTGAAGTCCGGGCGGTTGTAGCGCGCCGCCAGTTGCGCTTCCGCGATTGCCATGCCAACCGCGTTGGCAAAGCCCTGTCCGAGCGGCCCGGTCGTGCTTTCCACGCCAGGTGTAAGTCCACGTTCGGGATGCCCCGGCGCCTTGCTGCCCCACTGGCGGAAACGCTTGATCTCGTCGAGCTGCAGGTCATAGCCGGTGAGGTGCAGCAGGCTGTAGAGCAGCATCGAGCCGTGCCCGGCCGAGAGCACGAAGCGGTCGCGATCGAACCACTGCGGATTGTGCGGATTGTGCTTGAGCATCCGAGTCCACAGCACGTAGGCCATTGGCGCAGCGCCGAGTGGTAGGCCGGGGTG
Organism: Thiobacillaceae bacterium; assembly: GCA_052145875.1. Lineage (GTDB taxonomy): Bacteria > Pseudomonadota > Gammaproteobacteria > Burkholderiales > Thiobacillaceae > DASQBT01. The sequence goes on along the minus strand of JBKQNQ010000223.1, from coordinate 217 downwards.
CCCACTGTTGGCCTTCTGCACGGCGTCCACCGACAGGAAGCGGATAGTGTTGATGCACAGCTGATCCAGTGGTTTCGACATCTTTGCTCCTTTGTGGCTCACGGAAGTGAGCGTCATCCAACCCCGGCAGAACGGCATGATGCAGGCGCACAGCGTACCGTCATCACCCTTAAGGACTGGCAGTCGTTGCGTTGGCCCGCCGACCGCAACCGAGTAA
>JBKQNQ010000222.1:0-5111 GCA_052145875.1 Thiobacillaceae bacterium | reverse complement strand
AATGCGGTAGTCGATCCCTTGATGCTTCATCAGCGGGTCGACCCACTTCACGGGGTCTGGCGCACCGGCGATCTGGTCTTCCGGGCGCAGGATGAGATAGAAGCCATGCCTAGGGTTCGCCAAGCGGCGCTTGTTGATTGCCCGCGTGAGCGCTGCGGCTAGTGTCTGCGGCTTTAGGCCCAGCGCAGCGGCGACATCATTCCGGGAGAAGTAGGCGCGGCCGTGCCTGAGCAGATCGTCGAAGTAAGAATCGAGGGAAAGCATGCCGTAACATACGCAAAACTCGATCAATAGGTTTGCATATGATTTGGGTCACTCCCACTCAATGATCAACGAGCCCTATAGGGTATTGATTTGTCGATGTTTTATTGTCTCCACATATTCGCGTACCATCAGAAGTACCAACAAGAAGACCTGATTGCCGGTTCTTGGTCTTGCCAGAGCTATTGCCAGATAACTGGGTATTTTTTGCGCGACTCAGGTTTCCTGGCCCGAGCACCCATGCGTCTTCATGCTATAGGGTTTTCCGAGGATCAAGAGACTTGATCGAAGGGCGGGGCGGAACACTCCCATGCGTTCTACTCGCTCGCGGGGCTCATCTTGATCGACTTCATACCGAGGCATGCACAATTCCGAGGACCGCAGCGTCCTTAGCATCATGGGATATGACCCCGCAAGGTGTTTGCCAATATCGAAAGCGCATCAGCAAGTTGTCTCGCCATTTCCGGTGGAGGCAGCGGTACCTTGAGGCTTTGCGCTCCGGTGCTTGGATCGCGCTCGATCCATGGGTGCGCGGGCGCAGCGGTATCTCTGGCCGCCGCGAGTGCGGAAACCAACTGAGCGCCAACCTGCACTAGAGCCTGCCAAGGATTGACATCCGCGCCCGATGGTCCTTTCGACACCTCATGAGCCGCGATCGCCGTCTCGACAGCGCCGACTCTTTCATCTGCATCCTTTTCCGGCACGGATGTGGCTTCGGTCTGCATTGCCACGCCGCTTGCCTCTTCGGCAGGACTCATGGCCTCGCCCGCACCCATGTGCCCGGTGACGTTCTCGACATCCTTCATGAAACGATTGAGGCGCGAACCGCCGAGCGATATCTCGCCCATGCCACCATCCAGGATTCCCGCCGACAATGAACGCTTGAAGGCCAGCACCGAGAGCATGCCCTCCTCTATCGTGCCCTTGGCAACAAAATTGACTATCTGTACCGATTGCTTCTGACCTAGGCGGTGAATTCGCCCGATGCGCTGCTCAAGGAGCGCCGGATTCCACGGCAAGTCCATGTTCACCAGAGTAGAAGCATGTTGCAGGTTAAGGCCGGATGCGCCAGCATCCGTGGATATAAACACCCGGCAATCTGGATCGTCGCGGAAACGCTCTAGCAGCGCCGGTCGCTTCTGTGAAGGCACGCCGCCATGGAAGCTTACATAGCCGATACCCCGTGCTTCCAAGCGCCGGATCACGATGTCGTGAGTACGCGTCCATTGGCTGAACACCACGGCCTTCGCCCCAGGCTGCTCGAACAGGTCGTCGAATAACGTCGCCAGTTGATCCGCCTTAACGCCGTGGTCGCGTTCGTGATCAATCAAGTAGGTGCTGTTGCACGACAAGCGCATGTTCTGCAGGGCGCAGGTGAGGCGCCGCTGATCTTTGTCGGACAGAAAGTTCATCTTGCGCCAGCGCTGCACGATTCGGGCCACGATATCGGCGTTTTCCTGATGGTAGGTCATCTGCATTTCGGTCATGGGCACCAGAAGATTCTGGTCGGTGCGCTCAGGCAACTGCGTCAGGACTTCGGCCTTGCGGCGGCGGATCATGATCGGTGCCAGCGTCTGACCAATTTTTTCCAACCCGGTGTAACCGGTGACGCGACCACCGTCGTCTTTGACCTGGTGCTCGTGCAGCAACTTCCACGTGGGCCCCAGGTGGTGTTGATCGACGAACTGGACGACGGAGATGAGTTCCTCTAGCTTGTTTTCCAGGGGGGTACCCGTGAGGACCACAGCATAGGGACTGTCAATGCGCTTCAGCGCCCGCGCGGCGATGGTGTTCCAGTTTTTGACACGCTGCGCCTCGTCGACAATCACCAGTTCCGGCGCCCAGTGGGAGATCAGGTCGAGATCGGGCTGGAGCTTTTCGTAATTGGTTATCTTGCAGAAGTCGTCCATCGCATAGTCCACTTGGCGCTGGGCGCGACCGCCTGCGATGACGCGCGAATCGCGCCCGGAAAAGCGCGCGATTTCGCTCTGCCACTGATACTTCAGCGAGGTCGGGCAAATCACCAGCACTTTCGAGACGCCGAAATGCCGAACCAGGATTTCAGCGGCCGCAATGGCCTGTATGGTCTTGCCCAAGCCCATTTCATCGCCAATCAGCGCCCTGCCCGCGCGCACGGCAAATAGAGCTCCGTCGGCCTGGTACGGGTACAAAGGCACTTTGAGCAGGTTTTTCAGCTGCAAATCGGCACAACCGCGCGGAAACGTGCGATCTAGCGTAAGGGCTCGCCGATCAGCATCGCGCCGGCCAGCCACGAAGTCGAGCGCATCATCGTAGGCACGCAGCTCATGGCCGCACTTGGCCACCGCGGCAGTAAAGCGCTCCAAGTCGCCGAAGCGATCGTCGCGCAAGGCCCAACCACCGGTCTCGTCGAACAGCAGCGTCGCCGCCTTGCGCACGGCGGGCGGACAATCCGTGCCGGCGCGGAAGTTCACGGTACGCGTGCTGCCGTTGCGCAAATACAGCTCGGAAAACGGCGGATGATAGCCGCGCGCAAAGGCAGCCTTGGCGCCGCGCTTCTTCTCCAGATCGGCAAGAACCCACTCAATGTGCTTGCACGTGCCCAGTTCGTTCGTGGCGTAGTCGGGACAGGCGCAATAGTTGTCGCCTGGCTGCCTACCGCGAATGGCTACGTGGTACGCGCTCTTCGACTGCGGATTTGTGACGCGAAACTCGGAAAAGAACGGGTCTGCACCCATATTTTCCAGACCGAAAGTCTGTTCGCGACCGAACTGTCGGCGCAATGCCCGCTGCCACTCCACCGGAGAAACGTCCTTCGGAGCATGGGTTCGCAAAAATTTCGGTTCCTTGCCAGACTTGCCAGCAGTCTTGGGCGATTTCGCCTCACGGGATTTTTGGGGCATTAGACGTCCTTCTTTAGCAAAGATCTTCTTGGGAGGCCGCGTTTGGGAGGCCGCGTTCCGGTACCCTCGATGCGGGTCGATGAACCGATGCCCTCAATGGTGGCGAAGCGAAGCCGACAGCCGATTGTGAGCCAGCGTGCACCAAGCACCCTTTAACCCGTCGTTTCGGGCGATTAGGACAAGGGTCCCCAGGGTAAGGCTGTCCGCGCTAATCTGTATGATAACGGATCGGATCATGGAGCCAATAGCACCCCATTTACAAGTACACATATTTACAGCTCATACGGATGGGTGTCCTCGTCACCCCCGCACCATCGTTCGCTTGCTCGATGTGATAACCTCAGAACTGCACAATGACAGGGCCATTGTTAAGGTGCTGAATCGCTGCAACGACATCCGAATTGGGGCGCCCAGTATCAGTCGGCAAGCGATGAAGTCGATTGACTATGAATACAGAAATCTGTATTCTTGATTTTATGAAGACCACGCTCGACATCAACGATTCCTTGCTTGCTAACGCCAAGGCGCTAGCAGCGCAGCAGCGGACCAGCCTGACGCGACTGATCGAGGAAGGGCTGCAACTCCGCCTTCGATCTTCGCAACCGTTCGCCAAGATAAGCAAACGAAAGCTTCCAGTCTATAAGGGGCGCGGGGGCTTGGTAGCCGGCCTAAATCCGAGCAGCAATAAGGCGATGCTGGATGCGGCGGGCGATGACACCTGATGTAAATGTGTTGGTTGCGGCATCGCGTAGCGATCATCCCCACCACAAAGTTGCCTATGCATACCTGGTTGAAGCTACGGCCGCGTGTGCAGATGGGGCAAGTCTGAAGCTGATGCCAATGGTTGCGGCGAGTTATTTGCGCTTGGTCACGAATTCGAAAATTTTTGTGCAGCCCACACCCTTAAAGGATGCCATGGCCTTTCTGGACGCCCTGCTTGCCGTGCCGGGCGCTGAGATGCCCCCTCTCGGCACCGAGTGGCCGATATTCCGCCAACTCTGCCTTGAGAAGAAGCGCGTTGCCAACGATATTCCTGATGTGTGGCTCGCTGCCGCGGTGGCTCAATGCGGTGAGCACCTCGTTACCTTCGACGCCGATTTCAAGAAACTGCTAAAGCGGACGCAGGTAACAGTGCTTATTGGCAACTGAAGAATCGACAGCCACCGGTCGGATTGATGGAGTGCGTGGGCACGATGGCGAATGGCAGCAGCGCGCGAAATTTCGTGCCGAACAGTTCCCCAGCTTCGAAACACGCAATCTCGGTCTTTCCTCGGTACCAGTCGTTTTCTAATGCAAACGGATACCGCTTGATGCCGAGCAGGTTCATATGTTCCCGGGTGTTGATCTCGACCTTGAGCTTAAGCGTTGCCTGGGAATCGACCTCGGGTGTGAACTTGAACAGCAGGTGCATCGAGTGACCTGCCTGCTCTCGCTGACATCTTCCAGGCCACGACAATGCTTCGCGGATCGCATCGACCGTCGCGCCGATGGGCTCAGCCTTAACTTGCACGAGGTCGATGTCTTCCGAATAGCGCAGCGGCTGCTTGAACAGCAGTTTGTGGATTGCCGTTCCGCCCCGGAACGCTATCTTGTCCTTCAGCGCCGGCGCATTGAACAGGTCGCACAGCGCGCGGCTGATGATCAAATCCTGCTCGACCTGCCTCAAGTCCGGCCAAGGCGCCTTTACACTCCACGCCTGCAGGAAGGCAGTGGGAATCATTCCGCGACCTCCACCGTTGCATTGATCATGAGCTTCCACTTGGCATTTCTCTCGTGATCCGGCGCCAGTGCTGCCACGATAGGCTTCACGGCGGGATCCAGTGACAGCATCGTCTTGGCTTGCTTCACGAAGGGCTCCAGCGCACCGGCTTGGCGACCGTGACCCGCCCGTTCGAGCAAATAGCCGAGCCGACGTACAGCCGAGTTTTCGTACGCGGCAGCCGCCTTTGCCAGCGCGCGCGGATTGGC
>JBKQNQ010000221.1:0-4771 GCA_052145875.1 Thiobacillaceae bacterium | reverse complement strand
GGCCCGGGCTTCGTCATAGCAGGACAATTCGCAGCGCGCCGCACCGACGCAGGACATGGAGGTGCGCAAGGCGGGGCCGGCACCGCCGAGGTCGAAACCGTGCGCGTTCAGATCATCAAAGACGGGTTGTACATTTTCGCTGCTGACCCCCTGAAACATGATGTCGCCTGATTGCCCATGCAGCCCAATCAGACCGGAGCCGTATTTCTCCCAGACGTCACACATGTAGCGAAGCGTCTTGGTGTCATAGTGCATGCCAGCAGGTGGCTGAACCCGCAGGGTATGGAACTCGGCCGCGGCGGGAAAGACGGGCTGGCCCGCTTCATCCTTCAGTTCGGTAAAGCGCGGAATGATGCCGCCGCCATAGCCAAACACGCCTACGGTGCCACCTTTCCAGTAACCTTTCCTGTTCTCATAGGACGTTTCCAGTTGGCCAAGGAGGTCGGCTGCCATGGGTTTCGTCTCAGCGAGTCGCTTGATCCCAGTGACGAAACTCGGCCAGGGGCCATCCTCGAGCTGATCAAGCAGTGGGGTTGCGGGGAGCGAAGCTTTTACGTCCATGGTCGAGTCCTCCGTGCTGATAATCCTCATAACAACTAGTGTAGACAAAATACCCGAGTAGAATAGTACAGTAATCCTTATGGTTAAATTGGCAGGAGTGGGGCTCCTCGAAGGGAACGCTTACCTATGACTTACCTCTTGGTGTTCCTCATCTATGGCGGGATCCAGTTCTATTTCGCGGCGAAGGTCGTTGATGCGCTTGATCTTGCCCGCCCGGAGAGTTTGCTGGCGTACGGCTGGGGAATTGTCATGACCATGGGACCGCTTCTGAACTGGCGTCTTGCACGCCGCGCCCATTGCCGGGGTCTTGCGATCACCAGCGCTTGGCTCATTTTTGGTTGGATGGGGTTCTCCTTCATCTTTGTATGGCTAGGACTGGCCCTTGACGCCGTTCGATGGGTCGAGCATTTCGCGGGTTTGCCGGGGTTTGATTCGGGTTCGGCCCTGCTGACACTGGTTGTGTTGACGACAGGCCTATGGATCGCCGGCTTTTATTCGGCAAGGCATCCAAGAGTTGAGCGGCTTACGGTCCGTTCCCAGAAACTTCCGTCGGGGCGGAGCCTGCGTATTGTGCAGTTATCCGATGTGCATCTGGGCCTGCTCATCGGATCGCTACGGCTCGATCACATTCTCCAACAAGTCAACGCGTTGCAACCGGATGTTCTCGTCTCTACCGGTGATCTCGTTGATGCTGAGGCCCACCACCTCGACGGCCTGTCATCGCGTCTTGCCAGCCTGCAACCGCGCTACGGCAAAATTGCGGTTACGGGGAACCACGAACGGTATGCAGGCCTCGAACAGGCGCTGAACTTCCATATTCGCTCAGGTTTTAAGCTACTTCGCGGGGAAGCGATGGACGTGACCGAGGCAATCACTTTCGTCGGCGTGGACGATCCCGCCGCGAGCATAAGCAAGACGCAGGAAGCGCAAGTTCTCGCAGGGGTTCCCCAAGATCGGTTTGTTGTGTTGCTAAAGCACCAACCTGTTATCGAACCCCTGTCCCGCTTCGACCTGCAACTCTCTGGACACACTCACAATGGGCAGATTTTTCCGTTTCGACTACTGGTAAGAATGGTCTACCCGATGGTTCAGGGCCGATTTGTGTTGCCAAACGGCAGCCAGCTTTACGTCAGTCGTGGCACAGGCACCTGGGGTCCCCCGCTGCGAATCCTGTCCCCGCCTGAGATCACGCTTATCGAGTTGACCGGACCTTAGGTAGGTTAGAAGGACGTCGATATGGCCCGTGCTTATACTGGAGCAGGGAGGCAACAGGCGAGGTGTGTCATGGATGACCGCGGAGAACCGACGGAGCAGGCGATTCGAGAGATCGGTCTGAGCCTTGCGCAGCTTGCATCCGAACGCAGACCCCCGCTGTTCGACCCCCATGACCTGCGGGGGCGCGTGCTTTCCGGTGTGCTGGACGACGTTGAGCTTCGCATTCGTCTGTTCCGCTTCTTGGACGTGCTGCCCCAGCTCAGAGGCAGCGATGCGGTGGCGCGGCACTTTCGCAGCTATCTCGCAGATTTTAAGCTGGGAGGCCTATGGGGAAGGGCGCTGCGGCTGGGCGCGCAGCCCTGGGCGGCGTTCGCCGTGCGACACGGTGTTGAGCGCCTGGCCCGGCAGTTTATTGCAGAAGAAACCCCGGTGGCGTTGTCGCGACTCTTAGGCCGACTCCGTGGATTGCCCGCGGCGTTCAGTCTTGATGCGGTTGGGGAGGCCGTACTCACCGAGACTGAGGCAGATGCCTATCGTGACCGAATTCTCCGCCTAATTGATGCTGTGGCAGGGGAGCCCGGGGCCGATGTTTCGATCAAGCTTTCCGCGATGACTCCACGGTTCGATCCGATCGACCCTGATGGGTCCACATCTCGCGCCTGGATTCGACTTACGCCGATTGCGGAATCTGCCCGAAAGCAGGGAGTGGCGTTAACCGTGGACATGGAGCAGGTCGAGTTGAAACCCCTCATCCACGCCGTGTTCGTAAGACTTGCTTTGGCATATCCTCAACCCGAATTTCGTGTCGGCGTCGCGCTGCAAGGTTATCTCAAAGAGGCACCGCGCGATTTGGACACGATACTTGGCTTTGCAAATGATCAACGGCGCGCCATTGCCATACGTCTGGTGAAAGGGGCCTACTGGGATACAGAGCAGGCCTGGGCCGCCCAGCACGACTGGCCTGTTCCTGTGCTCCTGAATAAGGGGGAGGCGGACCGTCAGTACGAGCAGCTGACCTTGCAAATCATGCGCAATTCGCCCCGGATCTATCCCATGATCGCCAGCCACAACCTGCGCAGCCAGGCCTATGCCTTGGCGATTGCCCGCCATCTTGGACTGCCGCCGACGAGTTGGGAGGCACAGGTGCTTTTTGGCATGGCCGATCCGCTAGCCGACGCCTTGATCGCGCAGGGCGTAACCGTGCGTGTCTATGTCCCCACCGGCGACCTTGTCCTGGGGATTGCCTACCTGATCCGTCGCCTGTTGGAGAATACTGCCGGCACGTCGATTTTGCGCCAGACATACGCGGAGGGCAGGCCCATGGCGGAGGTACTCGCGCAGCCCCAACCTGGGGCGGCACGCGAGAGCACATTAATTCCGATCAATCCGCCCGGAAGCCCGGTCCCATTCACCAACGTTCCCCTGTCCGACTTCAGCCAAGCGCCGGTTCGGGACGCCTTTCGTGCGGCGCTGACCGACGTGCGAAATGAGATGGGCTCGCAATTTGGAGCGGAGCGGCGTGGAGGCTGGCTCGTTTCCAGCAACCCAGCCAATCCTTCGGAAGTGGTCGGGCGCGTGCAGGTTGTCCGACCGGAAGATGTGGCTGGAGTCGTGGCGGCTGCCGTGACCGCGTTTGAACATTGGCGGGAGGTCTCTGTGGCGGGTCGGGCAGAGAAGTTGCGTGCCGCGGCACGCCTGATTGACGCGCGTCGCACCTGGTTTGCCGCCTGGGAAGTACTGGAGGCGGGAAAAAATTGGCGCGAGGCGGACGCGGACGTGGCAGAGGCCATTGATATGCTCGCCTATTATGCAGCCCAGATGGAGGTTCTGGAGGGATGGCGTCCGACCCACCACTATCCGGGCGAGGATAACGACAGCCGCTTTGAGGCCGTGGGGCCCACTGCGGTGATCGCACCCTGGAACTTTCCGCTGGCAATCCTAGCGGGGATGAGTGGGGCGGCCCTCGCCGCGGGCTGTTCCGTCGTTCTCAAGCCTGCCAGCCTCACTCCCATAGTCGCGTGGCACTATCGGCAGACCTTGCTGGAGGCTGGCCTGCCGGAACACGTCGTGCAATGGCTGCCGGGCGATGGCAGCGTGGTGGGGAGTCAACTCATCGGTCATCCAGACATTGCGGCCATTGCGTTCACGGGATCGCGCGACGTGGGCCTGGCAATACTGGAACAGGCTCATATGCGAAGGCCGGAACAAAAACGCGTCAAGCGTGTTGTGTGCGAGATGGGTGGAAAGAACGCCATCATCGTTGATGACGATGCCGACCTCGACGCGGCGGTACAGGAGATCCTGGCCTCCGCCTTCAGCTATCAGGGTCAGAAATGCTCTGCAGCCTCTAGAATTATCGCCGTAGGGCACGTGCGCGATAGGCTGGTCGACCGAATGGCCGCGGCTTTGGATGCTTATGAATACGGTCCCCCAGAAGAGCCGCGTTACCTGCTTGGACCGCTGATTGATGGGGCCGCGGTGAGAAAGGCCCAGCGCTATCTCGAAATCGGCCGACAGGAAGGGCGGCGTGCCTACATAGGACGTGTTCCGGATGAAGGCCACTACATAACCCCGGCGATCTTTACTGAGATTCAGCCCCACCATCGTCTCGCTCGGGAGGAAATCTTTGCGCCGATCCTGGCCGTGATCGATGCGCCCGACTTCAATACTGCACTGGATATTGCAATGGATAGCGACTACGCGCTCACAGGTGGTGTATTCAGCCGCCTTCCGGAGCACCTGGAGCGCGCACGGGGCCATTACTCCGTGGGGAACCTTTACCTCAATCGACGCATTGTTGGCGCCCGGGTGGCGGTCCAGCCGTTCGGAGGGGTGGCACTTTCAGGTGGAGGCATTCAGGCAGGCGGACCGGAATACCTCAAACAGTTTCTCTGGACGCGCACCGTGTCGGAAAATACATTGCGGCATGGATTTGTGCCAGGCTAAGTGAACGGATCTATACCGCGGACGCCAACGAATACACGAACGAACGGAA
>JBKQNQ010000220.1:0-3394 GCA_052145875.1 Thiobacillaceae bacterium | reverse complement strand
GCGACAATGAGAACCGGTGCGAAGGCCAGCGCAAGCAGAAAGCCGATGCCATGACTTAGGCTATTCGCTATCTCTTCGGGAATTGATTGAGGGCGATCTCGCATATTGGCACTTGCTCACAATGCTGACTAGGTTGCCTAAACATGTCTGGTAAGGGATGCATTTAGGCCGGTCAGAATGGCTACCCTAAATGGCTGAAGCTGCGTGGTAATGCGCGGTGAGTATAACGCGGCGATGCAGTCATGTGGCAATTCACATCATTCTGCCACTGTCAGTAAAGGGAAACGTGCGCGCCCGTCAGTTTCGGCCAACTACGGGCATCCAAGGAGCTCGGAGGCATGTCCGGGCCCGATGCGTGGGGGAATACACGTTCGCCATGGGGCGTGGCTGGAATCACACGCAGCCTGTCGGAAGGCGTGGCCTCAGTGGACGGGTTGGGTTCCTGGCTATAACCAGCGCCGAACTCTCCGTTTGTACTCAAGGTAGCTGCGGCCAAATGTTGCTTCGAGCTTGCGCTCCTCGGCGCCAATAAAGCGCACCGTAATTTGCCACACGAACACAGGAACGACCAGCCAAGGGGACAGGGTGCCAAGCGCAAGCGCGATGCCCGCGAGGATCAGCGTCATGCCTAGGTACATCGGGTGACGAGTGATGGAAAATGGGCCGCTCTCGATTAGCGCGGTGGAAGGCTCGAAAGGTTTGACTGCCGTACCAGCGCGCGTGAACAGCCTATCCGCCCAGAGGTTGAGGACAACGCCAACGACAAGAACCGCGCCACCGAAGACGATGCGCCACGAGGTGGCCCATACGTGCGCCAAAGGAACGACGAAGTGCAGGGCAACCATGAGCGCGATGGCCGCGAGCAGGAAAACCGGGGGGAGAGGGCCCACATCAGGCGAGGGGTTACCGGCGTGCATCGTGAGGGGTGTGCGTGTAATTCGGTGAGTCTAGCAAACCTGCATACAAAGTACTTTCATCCGGGCATCGTGCCGGGAACCGAGTCAAATATCAAGGTCCAGGAGACCCTACATTGCGGAGGCGAAGATGTTCGCAACGTCGTTCATCCTGTTTGCGAAACGCTGCCTGACTCCATATTGCAATGAGTCGACTGTAAAGTAATGAGTCGCCAGCCCCACACCCCAAGCGCATGATCACCCACGAGCGTCGCAGATATCCCCGGTTTCCTTTCCACTCGAAAGGCCAGTTAAGCTGTTCAGACATGACCTATGGAGGGACGCTGATTGACATCTCCTTGTTCGGGGCATTATTTCATGCCAAGTTTGCTCGTGATGAGTTGCCTGGAACCCGATGCACGCTTTTGGTGTTGAACCTGAATGATTCATTTCTCCTCAAGGTCGAGGGCGTAATCGCGCACGTCAAGCGCGATCAGGTCGGCATCGAGTTCGCGTCGATCGATGAAGAACGCCAGAAGAAGATTCGGCACATCACGCTTTTGAACCTCGCTCCACCCCATTTTGCCGAACGGGACCTCCCCGCCCTGCTGAAATCGAAATCCACAAAACCGCGGCTTTCCCGGTAGTCTGTCGTCTGTCCCAAGATGACCTGCCAGGGGCCTTCCGCCATAGACAGATTGGCGATATCCCACGGATGGACTGAGATACTTCGGCAGCGTCGCAAGGGCATGCCGTTTCCCCCGCGGGCTCTCTAGACTCCCCCCGAGGTAGATGGCCCATCCGCTAAGGAGCTAATATGAGAATTCCCAATTCACACGTGGAGATGAATTGCGATGGGAAAAATGCCTAAAGCGGAATATCTCGAAAGAGCCAAGCTCTTGAGCAAGGAAGAAAGGGAACGGCTATTATCACGGACACGAACGAAGTTGGTTCGCAGACTGGAGGACAAGAAACTCAGTGCCTTAGAAGTGGTGGCCATCCAGCTTGAGAAAGAGGATGACGAACTGCAGGAATGGCGCGAGAGGATGGCCGAAATGAGGAAACGCACAAAGGCTCAATAGCCTAGACGGATTGAAATCAACGCCTGTCCTACCCGAGCTATCTTATTCACGGATTCTTCAGGGGAGCGAGGATTGTTTTGAGATCCGCGGGCGTGCCAAGCATAGGAAACACAAGGCCCAGGTTACCGAATCCAATGTTGCCCATTTTTTAGACATTGCGGGCTGGTAAAGGATCTGTCTCGAATCCTTAATCTTTGATCGGGACTTATCCACGGGTTCTGTGGATAAATGGGGGGTCCCCGAAATTCGGATCTCAACACCCTACTCCGCTATTGCAGGAGCGCGAAACTGCAAGTTCTGCCCTGCTCGATTTGCTCAGTGACACCTTGCGAGAATTGGAACAGAGCAAACGTCGTTCGGCGTATCGCGGTGGTGGGTGCCGCGCGGACAGGGCACGGATGCGAAGCGTACCCCGATTTTAATGTAACGACTCGGAGGAACCATTCGATTCTCCCGAACTTGAAATTGTTGAATGATTTGGCCCTGAATTAGTTGGATCATACGGTACCGCGTTCGTCTTATCATCACTGCCTTGGTGATAGCCGTTCTTGTATGCGTCAGAAGCGGTAATCCAAAGGATAACGTCGCGCCGCAATGGTCGACCTTGCGGATCCGCCCTCAATCGAGTGATCCAAATCATCGACGGATAGCAAGTCAAGTCTCAACCTCCCGAGACATTGACACTGGAAACCGTTTTGACCTAAAGTGGCCTTCGCCTTATGGGGGAAGTTCCAAGCCCGTTTTCTTCGGTGCACGTGCACGTCGCGCCTATGGCCGAAGAATGCCGTGTTGGGTGTGAAGTCTCAGCTGCTTCAATACTTTTTTCATGATCGCCGCGCGACCGATTTCGTAGGCATCGATATTGAGCAGCGTTGCGAGCAGGGACTGTCTCACTGCGAAAGATGAGGGCCTTGGATATCCAACAAATGTTTTTTCAGCGCAACTTATCCGTTCCAACACGCTATCTCCTCGCCGCCTGCATCTTCGGGGTAGCCCTCAGCCTGAGAGGCCTTGTGCTGCCGGTTGAAGCGGGCCTGGCCTTCCTGACGTTCTATCCTGGAACGGCGATCGTCGCGCTGCTGTGTGGCGTGGGGCCAAGCGCGCTTTATATGCTCATGGCGGGAATCACCGGTGCCTATATCTTCTTGCCCCCTCATTGGGCTTTTGACGCTAATCAGATAGTCCCGACGTCGGCTTTTCTCGTCTCTGCAACAACCATTCTTCTCGTCGTCAATTTTTACCAACGTCGTGTTGCCAGTCAGACACAGGCGCTTAGGGACGAAATTTCTTCCCGCCAACGGCTCGCGGGAGAATTGCAACAATCACTCGATCGTGTCACCAACCTGGAATCGGAGTTTCGTCAGGCATTCGAGCAAGCAGCCGTCGGAATTGCCCACGTTGCGCCCGATGGGCGCTGGC
>JBKQNQ010000219.1:0-3504 GCA_052145875.1 Thiobacillaceae bacterium | reverse complement strand
GGTCGAAATGCAGGTACTTTGCAAGAGAACAAACGGAAACGCAGAAACCAATTGTTGCGTTTGTGGCCAAGGTTTTGTCATGTTCTGGGATCGGCAATCGCACGCTGAGCGGCTTGCCGCGATCCACGAAATTCAGGAATCGCTTCGCCGTCATCACCGCAATGCGCAGGGCCCCGAGGCGCATCCCAAAGAAAGCTTTCTGGTTCCCGAGTGGAGTGGCTCAGATTCTTTCGCCGGCAATGCTGCTCCTGGCAGCGCGCCAACCTGGGATCTTTAGAAGCTTCCCAATTCGTGCAACTTTGGCGTAGTGCTGCCAGACGATACACAACCTGGGGCCGCACTGGCTGAAGTCGCGCTGCTTTGGGTGGCGATCGGCATCGCCACCATTGTTTTCAGGCAGATTTCCCCGGTCGCTGCGTGGTTATTGGCTCCCTATTGGGCATGGGTGAGCGTTGCAACGGCCTTGAATGCAGCGTTCTGGCGGCTGAACCAAGGTTAGCCAAGCGCCTGCAGACGGCACAGGTCAAACTGCGGGGCCCGGAAAGGCCACCGTGCTAGACAAGCGAGGGCCGGGATCTCCCCCAGCCCTCGCTCGAATTTGCTAGATTCTGCCAGAATCCGGCCTGGAGGGCTTAGAGCGGCTGTACGTCAGCAGCTTGCCAGCCCTTGGGCCCCTTCACCACGTTGAACTGCACTGCCTGACCTTCCTGCAAGCTTTTGAAACCGCTTGAGTTGATCGCGGAATAGTGCACAAACACGTCTTCGCCGTTCTGGCGCGAAATAAAGCCGAAGCCCTTCGCGTCATTGAACCACTTCACAGTACCTTGTTCCATTTTGTTCGTATTTCCTGTATTGAATTGCGCTTGATGAATCGGAGCGACCACTGGCAGAATCTTGCTTGGTTGGGCGAGTTACTGCTCACGCCCGGTTCGGCTCTAACGCTGAAAACAGTGTATCATTGGTGTCAAAAATCTCTACATGAATTATCGTTCACCGTCTCACTTCGCGATTCCTGTTTCTGGAACCCGCTGACTGGAATGGGCCTTAGCATCCCTTTTCCGGCTGTGATACTGTGAGAGGTCGCCATGCCCCTCGATCCCGTCCCCGGCCTGTTATCCCGCGCAACTGAGCTGCTTGAAGCTGAGTTTTCCGCGCTTCCCAGCTTCGCGCCTGATGCGGATACCGACAGGATGGCAAGCGTTCTTGAGGCCGTCGCCCACCGTCTGGGCGACAACTATCCCTACTTCCACCCCCTCTATGCCGGGCAAATGCTCAAGCCGCCTCATCCGCTTGCCCGCGCCGCCTACGCCCTGGCGATGAAGATCAATCCCAACAACCATGCTCGCGACGGCGGACGGGCCAGTTCGGAGATGGAAATTGAGGCGGTCCGCGAGCTTGCCGGCATGTTTGGCTGGTCAGAGTACCTTGGCCACCTTACATCGAGTGGAACGTTGGCCAATCTTGAGGCTCTTTGGGTCGCCGGTCAAGCGGCGGGAACGCGCCCCGGCATGAGGATCCTTGCCTCCGAGCAGGCGCATTACACCCACCACCGCATCTCCGCCGTGCTCAAACTTCCGTTTTCTCATGTTGCTGCCGACCATCGCGGCCGCATGCGCATGGACCGGCTCGAGGCCGAGCTCAAAAAAGGCGATGTAGCAGCGGTCGTCTGCACCCTTGGCACCACGGCCATCGGCGCTGTTGATCCGCTACCCCAGATTCTGGCGCTCAGAGAGCGGTACGGATTCAGGGTGCATGTGGATGCGGCCTATGGCGGCTACTTCAGGCTCATTCCCGATGCGCTGGACGAGCCGGCGCGGAGTGCCTACGCTGCGATCGCCCAGGCCGATTCCATCGTCATCGATCCGCACAAGCACGGCCTGCAACCCTATGGCTGCGGGTGCGTCCTCTTGCGCGACCCCGCGGAAGGCCGCTTCTACAAGCACGATTCCCCCTACACGTACTTCACCTCAAAACAACTTCACCCCCACCCCAACGAGCCAAAATCGCTCGCCGGGGGCCCCGTCCATCTCGGCGAAATCAGCCTCGAGTGTTCGCGCGCGGGCGCGGCAGCCGTGGCCTTGTGGGCAACCCAGCAGCTTTTGCCGCTTTCGCCCTCGGGGGAGTTTGCCCACGGCCTTGCACAGGGCCGTGCCGCCGCGCTTGAGTTGGACAGGCGCCTGCGCGCCGACGCGCGTTTTCAGCCGCTTGCCGCCGGCCATCCCGAACTGGATATTGTGGTCTGGAAGCTCCAGGCCGAATCCCCTGATCAGTCCTCGCAGCGCGCACGGGCTATTTTTGATTCGTGTGCCGCACATGACTTGCACTTGGCTCTTGTACAATTGCCGGAGTCGTGGTTTGCGCCTGCTCACACAGGCCCAAATCAAGCTGAGAACACGCTGGTTACGTGCCTGCGATCGGTCCTGATGAAGCCAGAACATGAGGCTTGGCTCGACCGCATCTGGGAAAGATATATAGCAGCCTGCGCGGCCCCAATCGGAGAATAAGGCGGATGATGAATACGGGCACCCATAAAGCCGGCCAAGAAAACGTTCTCATGATCATCGGAGCGGGGCTGCAAGCCTTCCGTTCGCCGGGTTTTCAGCATCCAGACCGCCCAGGGCTAAATGCGCCTTCCATCTACGCAATGGCCTGTCGAAACCTTCAGAACTCAATCGCGAGGTATTAACTCAAATGCACGATCCAGCCGTCCTCCGTTCCATGCACATTGCCCGTTTCAACGCCGAGCCCGCGCTGTTCGTCGCTCCCGGCCGCGTCAACCTGATCGGTGAGCACACCGACTACGCCGAGGGCTTCGTCATGCCCGTGGCCATCAACTTTGCCACGCTAGCTGCCATCTCGCCGCGCAACGACGGAAAGATCCTCATCTACTCCGAGAACTTTGGAGAGGAAAAGAGCTTTGAGGCAGCGGCCCTGCCCACCAAGCCGTCCAAACACTGGAGCGATTATCCCATCGGCGTGGTCGTCATCCTTACCGGAGAGGGAAACAAATTTCCCGGCTTCAGCATGAGCTTGTGGGGCGACGTGCCCTTGGGCTCCGGGCTTTCCAGTTCGGCCGCTCTTGAGGTGGTTACCGCGCTCGCGGTGTTGTCCCTCATCGGCGTCAGCTATCCGGGACCGGTGCTCGCGCGCCTTTGCCAGCGCGTCGAAAACGAGTTCGTCGGCGCCAACTGCGGCATCATGGACCAGTTCATCTCCGTGAACGGCAAGGAGAATCACGCCCTGCTGCTCGACTGCCGCGATCTCAGCTTCCGTCTCGCTCCCATTCCCGCCGATGTAGCGCTGGTCATCGCCAACACGATGGTCAAGCACTCCATCTCGGGCGGAGACTACCCGACCCGCCGCCGCGAGTCTGAAGCTGCCTGCGCGATTATCGCCAGCCACCGTCCCGGGGTTCCTTTCCTGCGCGATGCGACCCTTGAAGACTTAGAAAAGTGGGGTCATGAGATGGAGCCCAAGTCGCTGATGCGCGCACGTCACGTGATC
>JBKQNQ010000218.1:0-6778 GCA_052145875.1 Thiobacillaceae bacterium | reverse complement strand
TGTTGCGGTAAGGCAGGGGCTTCTTCAGCAGCCACAGGGGCCGCTGGAGTTTGCCCGACGAGGCGACCTCATTCCCAGCCGTGCAGGATTGCCAGGCCCGCTCCGGCCGGGAATCAGGCACTGTCGCGATACCAAATACAGCTTCCTTGCCAAGCCGGATGCGTAAACGCTCCAGCAACAAGTTGCCCTCCCTCCCTTGCACCTGTGCCTGAAACAGATCAGCGCTCAAAGCCGGCAGAGGCAGAATGCGGTGAGCATGCAGCACAATGGCATGCACCGGGGCCGGGAGGCGGCGACAGACCAAGGTTTCGCGCATCAGGAGCAGCATTTGATCTGCCGAGCGGACGGGTTGCACGAACCCCAGTTTCAGCACAGTATCGGACGTATCCTCGTGGCGACAAACGAGTTCAAGTTCCTGAACACCGGCCTGGCGCAGGACGAGATAAGTCTCCAGTTCTGGCAACAGGCGGCGTGTGGCGAATAACAACGCCTCGGCTTCCTCTACCGGTACCGGGAGCGCGAGGCGGCGCATGAAACGGTGTGGCGGCACGAAGAACGCGCGCGCCTCAGGCACCCGGCCCAGCGCGCGATCCAGTTCATCCAGCAGTTCACCGCCGAAACGGCGCGTTGTGCCGGCGCGTGGCAGGCGCAGGCAATCTCCTAGGGTATGCACGCCGATTTTTTCCAGCCCCTCCAGGGTTTCAGCTGGCTGATCGAGTAATCCTACCGACAATACTCCCAGAAAGGATTCCAGCTGTCCCACCTCACGCACAACAGCCTGGGTTCCTGCTCGCGCCAGCAGCCAAGCACTCTGCGGCGTTGGTGCGCAGGCATGGTTGGCGGCGTAACCCATTGCCTTTACTCCGGCGAGCACCTGGCCAAGCAGCTTGTTAAGACCATGGTGCAGACGCAAACAGCTACCGATTTCGAGCAACAGTCCATTGGGGGTCTGCAGGCTGACAGCAGGGGTGAAGCGGCCCGCCCAAGTGGCAAGGCCGGCCAAGGACTCCTGCTCGGCGTCCGGATCGCGCACACGCATGACAAGCCCGGTCGCCAGCGCCTGGGCAGCGGAAGCCGGCATGCCGGGACGTACCCCGTATGCGGCGGCGGCGGCGTTGCAGGTTGCCACCCGTGTGCGACTGCCCTGCTTTTCAGTCACCGTCAGGGGGTATGGCGCAGCGCGGCCGCGGGAAAAGATTTCCAATGGAAACGCCGGAAAATAAAGGGCAAGCCACAGCATGGACAGTACTCAGGGCAGGGCCGCGCTCAGTTTCTTCGCAGGTCACCTTCGACCTCCCAGGGATGTGCAGGAGGTGAAACTGAAGGGCACGCACGGTCCATGCTCATGGCTTGAGGCAGCCCGAGTAGCAATGGCCGACTCACCGGCCCGCCGCGGCGTTTGAGAATTCGTACCGTAAGGCCATGGGCAGCGGGTTCCAAGCGCAACCGCAGCGCAGCAGGAGAACGGTCCTGTGCGGTACCTACTACGGGCCGAAACAGGACCCCCCAGGCCTGTCCGCTTTCTGCCGCCAATTGCAGGCGGCGCATGCGCCTCTCATCGGGTGCCCCGAGCCACGCCACGACAGTCTCGCAAGCGCCCGAACGCAGCGCTTGTTCCGCCGTCCACCAGGCATCGGTGGCCGATTGCGGCTGGGTCACCAGCAACCGCCCCAAGTTAAGCCCGGCAGCCGCTAACGCGGGTGCATAGGGTACGTGAGGCGGCGCTACCCAGGCCGACCAACCCCTCTCCCGGGAAACGCGAACCAGCGCCGGCATCAGCAGCTGCAGTTCACCGATCCCCTCCCGCTCGACCAGAATTTCGGTCAAGGCACCACGCGGCCAACCGCCGCCTGGCAACAGTTCATCCAGTTCCGGATAGCCCGTCGGCAGGGCATCTGTGGCGGTCTGCGCGCGCTGGTCACCGCGCCAGATGCCGGGATGGCTCAACACCGATTCGAGGGCAGCGTTCATAGGGCCTTGCTGTTGCGAATCACGCCGACCCCAATGCCTTCGATGACGAGTTCTTGGCGCCGCAGGTCTACCACGATAGGAGCAAAGTCGGGGTTTTGAGGCAGGAGTTCCAATATGTACCCACGTTTGCGAAAGCGCTTTACGGTAACTTCGTCACCCAGCCGCGCCACCACCACCTGACCTGACCTGGCTTCAGCGCTACGGTGTACCGCGAGTAGGTCGCCATCCAGAATGCCGGCCTCTTTCATGCTCATGCCGCTCACCTTGAGCAAATAATCCGCGCGCGGTGAAAACAGGGTGGCATCAATCTGGTAGTAGCCTTCGATATGTTCTTGCGCCAGAATCGGACTGCCCGCCGCGACCCGTCCCACCACCGGCAGGCCGCCGCCGTCAGCGAGACGGATGCCACGCGATGTGCCTGGCACAAGCTCCAGCACACCCTTCTTGGCCATCCCTTTAAGGTGTTCCTCTGCGGCATTGGCTGAACGGAAACCGAGCTGGTACGCAATCTCGGCGCGCGTGGGCGGTAGCCCAGTGGTTTCAATCTGCTGCCGGATCAGGTCCAGAATTTCCTGCTGGCGGGGAGTTAAGTCTCTCATGAGGGTTTCTCCATCTATACTGTATATTTATACAGTATTATAGCCACGACTTCAAGATGGCATACCAGGCAGTCGCGATGCTGGAGGCCCCCAAAAAGATTGGCGTATTTTCCACCCTCCACCAGTTGCTGGCATCAACGCCCAGCCGACGTCATCCCAACCACAATCCCCTTAACCCACTTAACCGCCCCCTGAAAATCTCTTCTCAACGCAGGTTCCGCAGTTGTGTACAGTCAAGCCATGTTGCTCTTCCCCGCTCAAGGCGAAATCGCCAACGGGTAAGCCCGTGGGCTGAGCAATTGATGAGATGAAACGCCTGAAGGGAGCCTGATTGGAGCAGGAAATCGATGCAGTCAAATTGCCACCGCCCCAGATGGAGACTGGCAACCCATTGATAAAGATGCTGAAAGAGCGCGGCTCAACGCGAGAATTCAGTACTCAGCCCCTGCCGCCCCAAGTGCTGTCGAACTTGTTGTGGGCGGGGAATGGCATAAACCCGCCCGACTCGGGCAAGCGGACAGCGCCTTCTGCACGCGACTGGTGCGAAATTGATCTGTATGTGGCAAGCGCAGAAGCCGCTTATCGCTACGACCCTCAGACCATGCACTAAGGCGCGTGGTGGCAAGTGATCTTCGCAAACTGACGGGCGTACAGGACTTTGTGGCAACGGCCCCAATTGATGTCGTATATGTAGCCGACTTAAACCGAATGACCGATTCCAGCCGGGAGCAAAAGACGTTCTACAGTGCAACCGACACCGGCTTCATTGCACCGAACGTGGATCTCTTTTGTGCTTCAGCGCCTGGCTACGGTCGTGCGCGGCTCAGTAGAGCGCGAGACGTGGGGTGCCGCGTTAAGGCTAGGTCGCCATCCGCGAATTATCCTCGCGCAATCCGTGGGCTATCCTGCCGATGGAATGCCCTAGCCAAGAGAACGGCTGACGGTGATTAAAGGAGTCAGTCGTGGCGGGTCGGCAGCCGAGCGTTTTCTTTGGTAAGTATCTCAGGCTGCCACCCAACCGCCTCGCCCACGTTACAGCCTGTTCAACAATACACGAGGTGCGATGCTCGTCGCGCCCAAGTGCAGCGCAGCTATAGCGCGACGTTCGCCCGGGGCCTGCCCGGAAAGATGGTGTCCAGCGCCCCTTCGGTAAAGGAAAAGGTATCGCGCATGGACGCCGCCAACAAGGTGCGCCAGTCTACAAGGACCGGAAGATCGCGTGTTTCATTGAGCGCCGTATCTGCCAGCCCGTCAAATCGACCAAGCATTCGTCCGCCCGCAATTGCTCCCCCTGCGAGTAGGGCCAGGCCTCCGTGCCCATGGTCAGTACCCCGAGTCCCATTTTCTCTCACGGTGCGCCCAAACTCGCTCATTACAACAATCTGCGTGCGCTTCCATTCAAGCGGACCCAAGGCGTCCTTTAGCGCCACAAGTCCCTCTGAGAAGCTTTGCAAGGCGTGTGTCAGGATGCCCTCTTGAGTCGCGTGGGTGTCGAATCCGCCCAAGTCGAGGAAGACGAGACTGAGTCGATGATTTCCACGCAGAATACGGCCCATCGACCCGGCGATCTTCGGGAAGCCCGTGGCCCCTTTGGCGCCCCGTGCCGCCTCAGGCTCCATTCCCACGGACGTTTCAATTTCGGATTCCGTCGCGATCGCCTGTTCGATGGCTTCCCCTGTCATGGTATTGCGGTGTGCTTGGAGAATTGCATCCCGCAAGCGACCTGGGGGAATCTTGAGTCCACTGCCAGTTAGGGGTGCAACCTCGGGAGGCAAATCGGCGCCCTGCAAGGAAAGTGGGGTTTCCCGAGTGAAGCTGATCACCCCGTTTGATTCGCCCAATTGGTTGGAGGCACGGGCCATGAAGCCGGACGCCCCGTGAGTGTCCCCGTTGCCGAGTTCGAATAGGTCCTGGGCCTGAAAGTGGCTGCGGCTCCTGTCCGTGGTGCCGGCGCAGGGCACAAACGCAAGTTCCTTGCTTAAGAACAGGTCTGCCAGTTGCGAGCAGGCGGGATGTGCAGCAAAACCGGACTGTCCGAGCCGGATCCCACTGGATAGCACAGTTGAAGCAAGCGTGGGCCTCAAGCCTGGCAAGCGGGGCTCATCGATAGGCGAAAAGACGAAAAGCCCGTCCAGACCGCCGCGCAGGAATATGAGAACCAACCGCCCACCCTCCGCCCCAGCCGTGGTGTCGAAGGCCCAGGCATTGCGTAATTGAAGGCCGAGCGTTGCGCAACCGGAGGCAAGGACGCCTTTCATGAAATTTCGCCTATTGAGCATGTTGTCTCCTCACCTACGCATGAATTCGGGACCGGCCAGAAGCAGGCCAATGCGTTCCCCGTCCGAAAGTCCCTCCAGTGCCGCTCGCGTTGTCATCGACACGGGCCCCACCAGTTGCGTGATCGTCGCCAGATCCGGCTCGCATGAGGTGCCCTGCAGCCACTGCGGCTTGTCCGCCTGGGGCTGCCGGGGAGCCCAAGGGGTCTCTTGGGGCACCCCATTGGCCAGCGGCAGCTTGCTTGCCGCAATCCCCATGGCGATACGAACACGTTTGGCCATGGCTGCGGGGGAGAGCCAATCCGCTTCCCGCATGCCATAACCATCCGGCGTGGTGTGCATGAACGGCGCCTGGCCCATGTCCAAGGCCACGGCCATTAGGAGCAAACGGTTTCCAATTGGTGTACCCGAACACGCTACGCGGGAAGCTGAAAGCATATAGTCCAATGGCTCCTTGAATTTAATTGGCGCGCTGAGCGATTCGGCAAACGCGCGGGCCCTAATGAGCGGTAACAGGGTCGCCGATATCTTCCCACCCGACCGGAGGTAACCCTCGGCCATCGCATCCACCAGCTCCTTGGGCGGGTCGTCGGATAAAAAGCGGACAGCCAGCTTGAAGGCGATCCGCTGTGCGGTTGCAGGCGATGTGGCAAGCAGATGTAACGCCCGGTCGATCTCGTCCATCCCGTGGTCCGCGGGGAAATCTACCTGGAGGAAGTTCTTTTCGCCACGATCGTGTCGCCTCGGATCAAACAGGAATAACCCAATGCGAGTGGCACCGGCTTGCTCAAGTGCTCGCGCTCGCATGCGCGGTACGTATACGCCGGCGCCGGTAATGATTCGCGCCAGCTCCTGGACATCTTTCTGCGTGTAGCCGCCATTCACGCCAAGAGTGTGGAGTTCCATCAGTTCCCGGGCCAAGTTCTCGTTGATGCCCAACTGTTTTCCGCGGAGTTCAGCCTGAAAAGCGGCCGGAGACGAGGGTGCCGTGGACTGGGCATTGTCCAAGTAAATCTGCATGGCCGGATGGTAGAAACTTGCCCGCAGCAACGCCTCAAAGGAGTCCTCCGCCATGGCCCGTTCAATGGTTTTGGCGTAATCCCAACTCAGCAGCTTATCGAAGCTCTTGGGTCCAAAAATCGAGAAATGGTTGAGCCAGAACGACAATAACGCCTCATGGCCCGGGTTGTCGGAGTTCGCCATCGTGAGCAACCTTGCCTGAACGGCCGCGTTGACGAATTCACGCTCCTTCCGTTGCATCTCCTTTTGGGCTTCCGGATCCAGTCGATCCACCCGCTCCACTCCGCCGGGTCCCCATTTGGCCCAAATCGCTTCAACGGGCTCGGCAATCGGCAACGACCCGATCTGCGCCTCAATGGATTGAGGCAGATTGGAGTTCCCCTGTATCGCCCGCATCAAATAGTCGCGCGGGCTCTCCTTCATGGCTTGTTCCAAACTCGACTTGTCTGCGCCATAACCGAATCGGCCCAACATCGCCCGGGCGGACGCCTCGTCCATCTTTCGCTGGAAATCAAAGGGTTGAGCATTGGCGGCAAACCCGAATGTCCCCAGCAGCACCAGTAGGGTCAATGCACGAGGCGTCCGGATCATCATAGTTTCGGTACTCCTACTTTAGCAGTCCAACTGAGGCAGGCTTGCTGGAACCGGCGCCAGAACCGGCCAATGGAATGCCAACGGGTTTCCCGTCGCGTTGGCCTGCTTGGGAAGCCGACCGTGCGATTCCCGCATGGGCTTTTCCGACGCCTTCATCCCGACGAATCGGGTGAAGGCATCAAGGCTCGGCAGGCTTATTGTCCAATCTGACGGCTGACACCGTTCTCCTGTCTGTTCAGCACCGCCTGCTCGCCCCGGGTGATGTGTCCCCCATTTTGGCTTGCCATGTCCCGTTCTTCCTGGCGAATCTGATGGTCA
>JBKQNQ010000217.1:0-4835 GCA_052145875.1 Thiobacillaceae bacterium | reverse complement strand
CGCTGGCTGCGTGATCAATACAAGCAGCACGGCCACACGCCCAACTTTCGCAACATGATGATCGCACTGAAGGAAGAAGACGACAGCAAAGACTGGAAGACCTTGCTCTATACGCTTTTCCCGAATCAGCCTGCCCGGCAGGCCGTGCGCATTGCCGGCTTGCCCAAACCTTACGGCAAGGGTGGCTACTGAGTCACTCGAGGCGGACCTCGCAGATGCGGGGAGGCGTCGTGGCGGCACCCAGCGATCCTCCCCTGCCCGTGAACCGATCACCCCATGTTTAACACACTCACCAGCACCGATGAGCTCGCCGCCCACTTGGGTGACCCACATTGGGTCATCATCGATTGTCGCTTTACCCTAAGCGACCCAAGTGCAGGTAGAACTGCATATCAAGCTGGACACATACCGGGGGCATTCTATGCGCACCTGGACGAAGATCTGGCCGGGCCGGTGGTGCCCGGCGTAACGGGACGGCATCCATTGCCCGACCCCAAGGTCCTTTCAGACAAGCTCTGTCGCTGGGGAGTGGGGATAAACCGCCAAGTGGTCGTCTACGATGACAGTTACGGCTCCATTGCCGCACGTTTGTGGTGGATGATTCGCTGGCTGGGCCATCCGTCGGTTTCGCTGATGGACGGCGGTTATCAAAAATGGACCAGGGAGAAACGCCCTGTCACGGCTGAAACCTGGTCCGCTCCGGCCCAAGGTATCTGCCCGTCCTTGCCCGAGCGCAGCCAGTGGCTCAGCAGTGCGGAGGTGCTTGACCAGATACGCAGCCGCCAGGGAATCCTGTTCGATTCTCGGATGGAGATGCGCTATAGGGGTGACGTCGACCCGATCGATCCCGTCGCAGGCCATGTCCCGGGCGCAATCAACTGGCCGTTTGACGAGAATCTCGATATGGATGGTACATTTCTGGCGCCCGAAGCGCTGCGCGAGACGTATCAAGCGCTGCTCAAGGGAACCCCGCCTGAACGGGTCACGCATATGTGCGGTTCGGGCGTAACCGCGTGCCACAGCATACTGGCGATGGAGGTCGCGGGTTTACCGGGATCGAAGCTCTACGCGGGGTCTTGGAGCGAGTGGATCAATGACCCGACGCGCCCGATCGCCACAGGAGAATAAGATAGCCATCCGTGTTAAAACCCACTGGCATACTGACGGCGACGATCCACGCGGCCCAGAGGAAATCGCCACTGTCGTGGCCACCAATGTCTGGAAGCTCGCCGACCTCGGCGTGACCAACTTGTCTAAGGCCGACTACGACATCATTACGCCGCAGCGCGGCTTTAACATCATTGCCGAATTTATCGCATTCATGGTGCATATGACCGACCGTTTGGTTTACGGCCGACTTGATGACGCAGACCGTGGCGCGCTCATTACGACGATGGTCATGCGGCTGGCGGAAATCATGGAAGGGAACATTCACGCGATCTTGGGCGACACGGATCACGCCTACCAACAGGCCTTTATCGACAAGATCAATCGCCGCATCGCGGATTACTCCACGTTCGAATTCCCCAACAAGGAGCCGGGGTACGTTGAACTGCGCTATCTGGGAAACTCCATGCGCGAGATAATGGAAGGCTCTGACCAGCCCTGGATCGTCGATCAGGTCAGGGAGATTGAAGTGCCAATCATGCTGGCCGACCTGAAAAGAACCATCGATGGATTTTTCCCGAACGTCGAACCGAAAGCCCAATGATCCCCACGAGCAGCCCGTTCCATCCCGACAATGCAGTGGGTTACCAAGCCTGGCGCCAAACCAAGCTGGCCGATTACCCGCGTACCGCTTCGGAATTGGTTGTGGAGGTGGCAAACCCCAAAGTACTCACCGCTAGCGAACATGAAGCCCTGCTGGCCCGTTGCAGGCAGGCCAACATGGCAATCTACGTAACCTCCTGCGGTACCCGGCCGGACAAGAGCATCCCGCTCGACATTGGACGACA
Source organism: Thiobacillaceae bacterium (assembly GCA_052145875.1). Lineage (GTDB taxonomy): Bacteria > Pseudomonadota > Gammaproteobacteria > Burkholderiales > Thiobacillaceae > DASQBT01. The sequence goes on along the minus strand of JBKQNQ010000217.1, from coordinate 2,880 downwards.
GTTTGGGCTGACCCATCTGGATGCGAACTATCTATCGGACGATGACGCAATCACCACCCTAACGGTCGCGGAAACGACCCACGCAAAAGGGGAATTTATCCCCTATACGAACCGACCCCTGCGCTGGCATACCGATGGCTATTACAACGTGCGAGAAAGGCGCATCAAGGGCATGGCCCTACATTGCGTTCAACCGGCTGAATCCGGTGGGGACAATGCCCTGTTAGACCACGAAATCGCCTACCTATTGCTGCGGGATCAGGACCCAAGCTATATCTGTGCCTTAATGATGAACGATGTCATGACCATTCCACCACGTGAAGACGAATCCGGCGTCGCCCGCGCGGCCGAAAGTGGCCCCGTGTTCGATGTCCTGGAGGGCGGACAACTGCACATGCGGTATACCGCTCGAACTAGAAGCATTGCATGGAAGCAGGACCTGGCAACGCAGTCCGCGCTGTCGGCGCTGGAGATGCTTCTTGCTAGCGACTCCCCATTCATGTTCCGGAACCGACTGGAACCCGGCATGGGCCTGCTTTGCAATAACGTGCTGCATGACCGTTCGGCGTTCTTCGATACGCCTCCAATCCAACGAACACTTTACCGCGCGCGGTATTACGACCGTATCAGCGGGACCTGAGCTGCACCGCTTTGACGCAATGATTCAGTCATTGCTATAGTGACGCTGAGATGCCCCAGCTCCTTGCCCTTTCCCGCGCAGCACGCTTAGTCGGTGTCCCGCGCGGCGCATTGCAAAAGCGCATTCAGGAAGGTCGTCTGCACTCCTACGAAGGCATGATTTCAACCGAGGAATTGCTGGAGGCTTATCCGGAAGCCAAGCTGGAAGACGCCGGGCTCCTGGAGAAAACCACCGAGATTAAGCAAGAGGCATTTGGCCGCAGAGTACGCGACCGCATGCTGCCATCCAAGGAGGTGCTGGCGGAAAGGCTCTTCGAACAGAGCCGAGAACTGGCTGACGTCAAAACCCATCTCAAACGCTACCATTCCTTGGTTATCAACTTGCAAGCACGCCTGGAGGAGATGGGGCGGCACGCAACTGAGGCGGAACGCCCACTCCTGACGAACCTGGATAGCTGGATCGAGCAGCAGCTGGAAACCGTCTTGGTCACCCAAGCGCCGAGCGCACTGGCTGTAATGGATGATATGCTGCGAGTCATGAGCGCGCACATCACTCTGAAGCCCAGCCGCCACGACTTCTTCGTCGAAGGAACCGACACCCTGCTTGAAGCGGCACTTAAATCCGGAGTGGCACTCAATTACGGTTGCAGCAATGGCAATTGCGGATTATGCAAGGCGCGCGTCGTGGACGGCCAAGTACTGCGGACCCGACATCACGACTATGTGCTATCGGAAGCGGAAAAACAGCAGGGTTACTGCCTGATGTGCAGTTACACCGCCGTTTCCGACCTCACGCTGGAGGCACTTGAGGCCAACTCGGCAAAAGATATTCCAGCGCAGGAGCTGTCCGCTCGCGTCAAGGCCATCGCACCCCTCGGACCGGACATGATGCTCCTTCACCTGCAAACGCCGCGTACGCATCGCCTACGCTTTCTCGCTGGACAGACGGTCACCCTTGGCCTGCCGGGGGCAGGCAGCGCGGAATTTCCGATTACCACTTGCCCATGCGATGACCGGAACCTCCAGTTCCACGTCGAGCGCGGCCAGGGCGGCACGTTTGGCGAGAAGGTGTTTGGCGGAATGACCACCTTTGAGAATGTTAGCGTCTATGGCCCGTGGGGCGATTACGACTACAAGGAAGACAGCCAGCATGCCACGCTGTTCCTTGCATTTGGCCGTGGCTTCGGGCTCATCAAGAGCCTGATAGAACATACGATGGCACGAGAAACTGCGGAGGACATGCTGCTCGTCTGGGCAGGGTATCCGCCAAATGGGCACTACATGGCCAACCTGTGTCGCGCCTGGACCGACGCGCTCGATAACTTCCGTTTCGATCCGATCAACATCGCCGGCCAGGATCCTCAGCATGAAGCGGTACAGGTGGTGGATAGCCTGCTCGTCGACCACCCGGAATCCCGCACCTATGACATTTACCTCGCCGGTCCCGATACCTATGTTGGCCCTGCAGCCGACGAGCTCAGGGCTGCCGGTATCGCTGACCGGCAAATCGTCGCACTTGCCGTCTAGGTGGTGCAACCTCAATACGTTCAGGACTTATCATGACTGAAGAGAACAAGGAACAGCAGACCGAGCGCCGCGTCCTGCGCGCGATGCGCAAGACGCTTTCCAGCGTCATCAAAGACGCAACGCCACGGCCTGGCATGGAAGGCTTTCTTTCCGAAGATACCGTGGAACAAATCCGCGAATGTTTAGGTATCATCGCCGCACGGGAAAAAGAACTCGCGGATTCCCTGGAGCTGACCCCCGCAAAACCGATGTACCCGGACCAGGAGCGAACGGTACGAACGGTGCAGGTGACGGCCCCGATCAAGAGCGACGACAAACACTAGAGGTGAGCACATGAGTAATTACGGATTTGACGTTGAGGTTAGCGGCCCCTATGATGCCGCCGTTGACAAAGTCGTCGCGGCCTTGAAGGCTGAAGGTTTTGGCGTGCTTACCGATATTGACGTTCAGGCCACCCTGAAAGCAAAGCTAAATGTGGAAGGCCGGCCGTACCGAATTCTGGGGGCATGTAATCCGCCTTTGGCCCATCAAGCGCTTAGCGCCGAAGCAGACGTAGGCCTCCTGTTGCCTTGCAACGTGGTCGTCCGTGAAACCGCCGAGGGAAAGATTAGTGTCAGCTTTCTCGACCCAGCCGTCATGGTGAAACTGACGACCCACCCTGAAATACTAAAAGTGGCGACCGAAGCACGCGCGCGCCTGATGCGGGTGAGAGAC
>JBKQNQ010000216.1:0-3631 GCA_052145875.1 Thiobacillaceae bacterium | reverse complement strand
TTTGTAGCCCCCGAAATCGTCGACCATGAGATGGCCGCGCCACTCCGAGAGAAAGTTCCTGGCATGCTGTCCCGCGCGACTCGGTTGGTAATCAAACACCACGATCGGGGGCCCCGATTCCAGTACGTTGCTGCGGTAAGCCCACAGATACGCCCGCTTCGTCTTGCCCCGGCCCGGATCCAATTGCTTAACCGGGGTTTCGTCAGCATGCAGCACGCTCCGTTCCAGCAGCAAACTCGCCAGGCGATCCGCCAGCGGCTGCAGCGCCACCCCGATGCGGCCGACCCATTCCGCCATCGTGGAACGGGACAGAATGACCTGGTCCCGCGCCGCAATTCTCTCCAGCCGATACAGCGGCAGGTGGTCCAGGTATTTGCCAATCAGGACCCAGACATACAATCCCACCGCCGCCATCCCGCCATCGATCACCGCGGGCGGGACCGGTGCCGCAGACACCGTCTCGCAGGCTCGGCAGGCATACTGCGGACGGATGTGGCGATGCACGAAGAAACGGGCCGGCTCAACATCCAGTTGCTCGCTGATGTCTTCGCCGATCTTGACTAAGTCCTTGCCGCACTGCCCGCAGGTGCAGGATTCCGGTTCATGGCGGTGCTCGATACGGGGCAGATGATCCGGCAGCACCTGACGACCGGCACGGGAACGTGGGACGCGGGGCGCCTGAGGTTCGGTTGTCACCGCCGCCTCGGCCTGTTTCCTGGCCAGTTCGGCTTCGGCCGCGGCCAGATCGCTCGCCAGCGTATCCTGAAACAGGTCGCGCTCCTCGGGAGAGAACGCTTCGCTGCGGGCACCAAAGCGCATCCGGCGCAGCTGGGCCAGCTCAAGCGTGAGGGCCTGGATCTTGGTTTGAGCACAGTGCAGTTCGGTGTCGCGCTGAGCGATTTGCCGGCGGACTTCGGCGGCTTCTTCCTGGGCCTGGTGGATGAATTTCTGAACGGTGCCGGCCACCCATTCCGTGAGTTCCGGAGCCGCATTCAATCGGGCCAGTTCAGCGTGCAAATCCATGTTCGGATTATACCCGATAACCCGGCGTAGAACCCTATAAACAGGGGGTTTCAGCCCGATTTATTTGCACTTAATCAAGCCATTTCGTCGCACTTTTTACACACGCCAGTGGGCCGGTGCAACCGCGTCGAGTCGCTGCCAATCCACCCCCGTGATGAGCCACTGCCATTGCGTGGCAGACAGCGTGACCACCGTCGCATCCGAGCTGGGCCAGGTGAAGTGGCCGCGATGCAGGCGTCGCTGACACAGCCACACGCCGGTACCATCCCAGATGAGCAGCTTGAGTCGATTCAGCCGTCGGTTGCGGAACGCGTAGGCACTCCCGTCACACGGCGAGCGGCCCAGCGTGTTCTGGATCCGCTGTGACAGACCGTCCATGCCGGTGCGCATGTCGATGGGCTCGACCACGAGCCACACCTGGGTGGGTGTCGGGTTCACGGCAGCTGTCGCAGGCAATCACCCAACCACGGCGCACTGCCCCCTGCGATCTCGATTCTCCAGCCGCCCGGACTGGTGAGCCGGACGACGCTGCCTGTCACCGGCGTGCCCATGCTGACCGGCACCAGGGTCAGGGACGACTTCGCCGCCGCCGCTGCCTTCTCCTTGCGCCGCCAACGGCAAAACGCTCTCTCACCCAATCCGTAGGTCGCGCAGTACTCGCGTTGCGTCAGATCACTTCGATGCCACGCCTCCAGATGCCTTCGCCAGAATTCCGCCCCGTGCCGCTTCGCCATCCCACGCGCTCCCGTCAAAAGCGCCAAGATTGCATGCACTCAACAACAAACTAAAGGTGGATCGGTTGGGCGCTTACAACATAGAGTTCTGACTGCCATGAGCTTTGCTATCGCAAAATGTCCGCAGCCTTATACATGTTGTGTTGTTGCATTGTTATCGGCGTGTTCAATTGTTAAACCCGCTGAGCAGGGTTTTTATACATTGGGCCTCGAAAATGGAAAGGCAAAATACCGCATGATGGGAGGCTACTATGGGCTGGAAGGAGATTCTTATGACAGCAAGTATCTCGCCCTAGATAAGCGCTTAGCAGAAGAATTAAAAGCACATGGGTACTGCCAGAATGGTTCCGACATCGTCCTTCATACTACGAGTCAAGGCGGTGGATATTTGTTAGCCGATGCCCTTTGTCGTTGACAGTTGGTTTTCAGACATTTTACGAAAGACCATGACCGGCGGAATTGGGTCCCAGAGAGCCAGACGCCAACAATGAAAACTGACGCTGACCTGAAATCAGTTACCGGCGAGACTGATCGGGCTGGCTCCGGCCAACTGCGGTCATACATGAACGTTCCCCATAGCAGACGTTCACGCTCTAGACCTTGGCCATTTTGCATATTGTTACCGACTTCGCAGTGGTGTAGCGTCTGTAACAAAAAGGGGTAGCCACCCCAGCAAGTCCCTTCAAAAACAGATAATCAACCTTTGGCAGGATCGATCGCAGGTGTTTCAGACCCCACCGAAGAATTGGCTGGCGAAGGCTTTTCTCGTTATCGGCATACTTATGGCGCCGATTGTAGTTGCCGGTCATTTCTTGATTCGAGATTGGCGCGGGGATTATGGTATCGCCGATGCCATCATGATTCCGATAGCCAGTTATGTCATTTTGGCTTTTCCTGTTGCTTTGGTATTTCTCATTCTTGGCTTGTGGCGTTATACGCCGCATGAATCTATTTTCACATGGAACAAACGCAGGTTCTGGCGCAGCATTGGATGGACAGCGTTGCTTTTTATGCCGGCCGGTTGGACTGCATTTATGGTTATGGATGGCATTGACGGCCAGCTGTATTGGGTCGCTGCCTTTTTCATGTTCCATTTCTATTGTTTGCTTGTCTTGAGGGCTTGTTTGGTAACTTACGAACCATGAAAGCTGCTTAAGTCGTGACGGGGCGCTAAACTGGTGCTTTCGGCCAACTGCAGTCTTTCGTGGATTCTTCACAAAGCAGCCTTCACATGCTGCCCATCCTGCCACGCAGCACAGTTTCAATTCTATCGCTGGGCTTCACCGATATTAAATTTTGTCCTTGAGAGGAAACCGGTTTGACCAGCAGCCTTGGCTTATTCAAAACAATCTGTCTGATCCTGACCTTTGGCATGAGCATCAGCGCCTGCTCGAAATCAACGAGTTGGAAGGAAGAAGTGCTGCTGCATGATGGGAGCAAGATTATTGTAGATCGCTCAGTTGAGTATGGAGGTCGGCATGAGCTTGGGCAAAGCCCTCCTTTCAAAGAGCAAACCCTCACATTTACGATGCCGAAAACCAAACAGCGAATCACTTGGAAAGACGATTACAGTGATGATGTGGGCTCAGCCAACTTTAATCCTCTGCTACTTGAAGTGTTTAGGGGCGACACGGCTTACGTCATCGCTTCGCCAGTGAATATCCAATCAATTTCAAAATGGGACTGCCCGGACCCGCCATATGTAATTTTCAGCTATCACGGCAACGCATGGATACGAATTCCAATCGATAAGTTGCCAGGTGAAGTGAAAACACCAAATCTAATGCTTTCTTCACCGGATGAAGTTGCGCGTAAATTTAATTTTGGCTTAATCCCGGCTTCAACAATCAAAGAAGAAAATGAAGAGCTAACTC
>JBKQNQ010000215.1:0-10715 GCA_052145875.1 Thiobacillaceae bacterium | reverse complement strand
TGCAGTTGCGATGCTGCTCGATTCGGGCACCCCCGGGTTTGATGGGTTGGTTGCTCCCGGGCACGTTTCCACGATCATGGGACCCGAAGAATGGCAGTTTGTTGTGGATGGCCACAACCTGCCCGCCGCTGTGGCGGGTTTCACAACCGAATCCCTGTTGGCGGCGTTCTATTCGGTGTTAAGACAGGTACAAACCGGCGAGCGGTTTCTCGATAACTGCTACGCGGAAGTGGCTCATCCAGGAGGCAATCCCACCGCACGCCGGTTACTGAATCAAAGCCTCGATGTGGTCGACGCCAACTGGCGCGGCATCGGCATCATCAAGCAATCGGGCTTCGCGCTCAAGTCTTCGTTGGGCGCGCACGACGCTCGCGTCCAGTTTCCCGAACCGCAGGACACCGATCGCCGCCGCGCCGGGCAGATGCCGCCGGGTTGCGATTGTGCCCAGGTCGTGCTTGGAAAAATCTATCCCAACCGCTGCCGCCTCTATGGCAAGGCATGCACGCCCCGCAATCCAATCGGCCCGTGCATGGTATCGGACGAGGGCGCTTGCCGCATCTGGTGGGCCGGCGGCGTCCGCGAACAGGACGCGGCTTAGCACGATTCATTCTACGTCGCGGGGTTCACTTGCTTGGGGCGCAGCCCGGACGGTGTCGGTGAGATTCCCGAGCGCGACGCGGCATGGCCTTCTGTTTTTTGGAGCCAGATGGCGGGAACGCAAGAACGCGCCCACTGGTTTGAGCCATCATACCGTTCAAACATCTTGGCCTGCCACCCAACCTGATGACCAGGCCCACTGGAAATTGTAGCCCCCCAGCCATCCTGTCACATCAACGACTTCGCCAACGAAATACAGGCCGGGTACGTCCCTCGCCTCCATGGTCTTGGATGACAGGGCTCGACTATCAACGCCACCTAGCGTGACCTCGGCCTTGACGAAACCCAGTGTTCCAGCGGGCATGAGTTGCCAGTTCTGGATACGTTCGACGACTTTTTCGATACTTTTGTTGGACAGTTCGGAGAGGGGCCGATTGGCTGCGTTAAGCACACACCAGCCTTGTGCAAAGCGGTGGGGGAGCACTTCTGCAAGCAGCGAGGCGAGCGGCATGCTGGAACGGCGGTATTGCGCGAGCCAGGCGGCGACGTCTTGGTGAGGTAGCACGTTAAGGCTGATCGGCTGCTTCCTGACGTTTCCGTATCCTTGCATTTGCCAGTAGCTGGATATTTGCAAGATGGCGGGGCCAGACAATCCACGATGGGTGATCAATGTCTGCCCGCGAAATGTCGCTGGATTGCCTTCGCAGCTTGCGATCGTGTCGAACGAGATGCCGGCGAGTGGTTTGAAGGTGTGCAGATCTTGGGGCGCCAAGGCCAATGGAACCAGCGCGGGCCGGGGTGGCACGACGGGCAGTCCAAATTGCGCCGCGACCTGATAGCCAAGAGGACTGGCGCCCAACGCTGGCGCAGCCAGTCCACCGGTGGCGATGACCAGTGACTCGCTATCGAACGCGCCTTGCGTCGTTTGCACGCTAAAGCGTACGGTTCCTTGGTGGCGGCTGGCAATATGCTTAACGTCGCAGGGCTGTGCCCATGTCACGCCACCTTTGTCGCATTCACTTTTCAATAGCCTAATAATGTCCTGAGCCGAGTCGTCGCAGAACAATTGGCCCAACGACTTCTCATGGAAGCGGATCCCATGACGCGTGACGAGCTTGATGAAATCCCGTTGGCTAAATTGGGCGAGGGCAGAGCGGCAGAAGCGGGGATTTTGGGAGAGAAAGTTCTCGGGTCCTACGTCCTTGTTCGTAAAGTTGCAGCGTCCCCCGCCCGAAATGCGAATACGCTCGCCAATCTGTTTGGCGTGGTCAATCAATAGGACGCGCCGGCCGCGTTGGCCGGCCACTGCGGCGCACATCATGCCGGCTGCCCCGGCACCGATAATGATGACGTTAAAGTGCATGAGTCAATCCGAGAATGCGTGGCCAGGGTTAAGTGGATAGCGCGGGTGATATAGTCCAATGGCGTTCAATCATAACCTTCACTCATCGGGTCTGCTTAGGGTGGGATATAGCCGCTTCGTTGCGAAGTTCAATTTCGCGCTCCTCTTGGTGGCGGCGTTTGGGCTCGCAACCTGCGCGGCCAGCCCACCGGACGACCGCGTCGCATACCGCTTGGCGGATGGTGCACTACATTCCCCGGAGGGTGAATCGGGGTGGCAGGATAAGCCCGTCTCGCATGCCAGCCACTGGATGGTCGCTGCCGCCAATCCACTTGCAGCAAGCGCGGGGCTGCAGATGCTAAGAGCAGGGGGCTCGGCCGTGGACGCTGCGATCGCTGTGCAGATGGTGCTAAACCTCGTTGAGCCCCAATCTTCGGGAATTGGTGGCGGAGCGTTTCTGGTGAGCTGGGACGGCAAATCCGTCGAAGTCTTCGATGGACGTGAGACGGCCCCAGCTGCGGTCACGGACGCGTTATTTCAGAAAGATGGCACACCCATGCCATTTTATGAGGGAGTGGTCGGTGGGCGTTCGGTTGGAGTGCCGGGTGTGTTGCGGATGCTCGCGCTTGCGCATCAGCGCTATGGAAAGCTCCCGTGGGCCGAACTGTTTGGGCCTGCGATCCGGATGGCTGACGCAGGCTTTCCCATCAGCGCGCGTCTGGCGACGTTATTGAAGTCGGAAAAGTATTTGAGGCAGGATGCCGAAGCACGGGCGTATTTCTACAATTCAGATGGCAGCCCTAAAGCTGCCGGAACGATTCTCAAGAATCCCCAACTGGCTGAGGTATTTCGAAGTGTGGCAGCCCAAGGCGCCTCGGCCTTCTATGCCGGGCCAATTGCGCGTGACATTGTCGCCAAAGTGCGCACAAACCGGGTAAACCCCGGATTCCTATCGGAATCCGACATGGCGGGGTATGAGGCACGGGAGCGTGCCACGCTATGTTTCGATTATCACCGTGCGCGTGTTTGTGGCCCGCCGCCTCCGTCGTCGGGAACGTTGGCCCTGGGCGAGATTTTCGGCATGCTAGCGCACACCCCCATCGCCTTGGAGCGGCCAGCAGAAGATTCCGAGGGCAACTGGACTCTGTCAGTCCAGGCGGTCCACTTGTACAGTGAGGCCGCACGCTTGGCCTACGCGGACCGCGCCTATTATGCGGCCGATGGCGACATGGTCAAAGTGCCGGTTGCCGGGTTGCTGGATGCAGGTTACCTCAAGCAGCGTGCGAGGTTGATCGGAGTGGGGGCCATGGGGACGGCGCAACCCGGGCACCCGCCTGGGATCGGATCATCAAACGGGCAAGATCAAAGTCCGGAACAGTCATCCACCTCTCAGATTTCAATCGTGGATGGCGCGGGACATGCGGTATCCATGACGACCTCAATTGAAGACGCCTTTGGCTCGCGGCAGATGGTGCGCGGATTCCTGCTCAACAACCAGCTGACGGATTTTTCCTTTGCGGCCGTGGACAGCGATGGACGCCCGATTGCCAATCGCGTACAGCCCGGCAAACGTCCGCGATCGTCAATGTCGCCACTGCTGGTTTTCGATCAGCCAACGGGTCGGCTGATACTGGTCATTGGATCGCCAGGGGGATCGGCCATAATTAACTACGTCGGCAAGGTTCTGCTTGCCACGCTGGACTGGGGCATGAATATCCAGGCGGCCATCTCGCTGCCGAACTTTGGCAGTCGTAATGGTCCAATAGAATTGGAACTGGGAATGGCGCCGGATGCCTTGGTACGAGGCCTTGAGCATTGCGGCCACGAGGTCAGGCTGATCCCGCAAACATCAGGTTTGCAAGGGATTGAACGGGGGCCGCATGGCTGGTTGGGGGGAGCCGACCCGCGCCGAGAAGGTGTCGCCTTTGGGGACTAGCATGGGCAAGATCGCGGCTGGGCGCTCGGCGGAGGGCTGGAAATCGGCCGCTGATTGTGGTTCTTCGCTTGACCCTGTAATCTTGGGTTAAAGTCGTGCTTGGAGCGGCCCGAGGAATAGAACATGACATACTGTCTCGCAATAAAACTTGACCAGGGACTGATTTTTGCCTCTGACTCGCTCACCAACGCGGGTAGCGACCACGTCAGCACCTATTCCAAGATGCATGCCTTTGCGCAAGCGGGCGACCGCATGTTTGTGCTGCTGGCCGCGGGTAACCTCGCCACGACTCAGAGCGTGGTCAAGCATCTGCGCGATGATCTGAAATTGGGCAAGCAACCGTCGTTGTCGAGCGTTCAAGCGATGGGCGAGGCGGTCGAATACGTTGGCGCGGTCTCTGCCGATGTGCAACGAAGTCAGTCGTCCCGGGATAACGCCAACACCAATTTCGAGGCTAGCTTTATTTTGGGCGGGCAAATTATCGGACAGGAACCAGAAATCTACATGATTTACCCGCAGGGAAATCACATTCACGAATCGAGCACCCACCCGTTTTTGCAGATCGGCGAAGTCAAGTATGGCAAGCCGATCCTCGATCGCGTCATCCGTCACGATACGCCCATGGAACAGGCCGCGCGCTGCGCACTGGTGTCGATTAATTCGACGATCCGTTCCAATCTCACGGTCGGACCCCCCGTCGAGTTGCTGATCTATTCTGCCAACACACTCGATGGGGGTCGCCACCTACTGTTTTCAGAGGATGATCCTTATTACCGGGCGCTCGGCGATGCCTGGAACGAGGGCCTGCGTCAGGCGCTCAACAATTTACCGCCCTTCGATTGGGAAGATCAAATGCAGCCCCTTCAGGTGGTGGCCGCGAGCAACAACGGGCAAATGCAGGGTTAAGACTCGGCGGACGGGCAGCTTGGGTCGCCCGCGAGGGCGTATCTCCAAGCGCGTCCTGGAGCGCCCCGCGGGTCGGTGCAGCTAGACCTTGCGTGTTGGTCTGTTCATGCGGCGCAAACGGATGCTTCGCGTGAAGCAGGGGTCACTGCGCCAGTTTGGGCGTCACGCCGCACGGCCCAAAAAATACTGCCGGTCGCGTTCGCCTCGAATCCGTTGCGGCAGCCCCAAAGATCGATCGAACCGTGGACGGCAAATAGAATTCAATCAGTGGTGAGGTTTGATTGCGTGCCCCGATCTGGCGGTTGCGCCCAACGCTGCTCGCGACGGTCGCCCACGCTATGCGCGGACAGGCTCATCGTCCAATGCCATTTGCCAGCAGGTCGAACGTTGCCGGCGTGCTTGCCGCGCTGCACCGCTGTCAGCATTCAAGCGCACGTCCAACGTGACCCCGGAATTCGGTACATGACAAAAGGGGGCGCCGTGGAAGAACTGGTATCATGCTTGCTTTGGCACTGTGATCCGTTCCAGTGATTGCCACACATGTCCATCCAGGTTGCCATCCGTCACACCACCAGCTATCGCTTTGACCGCTCAGTCACACTGAGCCCCCACGTGGTGCGGTTGCGACCGGCGCCGCATTCGCGCACGCCGATTCTCGCGTACACGATGAAGATTACGCCGGAGAAACATTTCATCAACTGGCAGCAGGATCCGTTTGGCAATTATCTTGCACGCCTTGTGTTTCCTGAGCTGACTCGGGAGTTCTCGGTGGACGTGGAGGTGATTGCCGATATGACGGTGATCAACCCGTTCGATTACTTTATTGAGGAGAGCGCAGAACATTGGCCATTTGAATATGACGCCGCGCTAAAACGAGAGCTGACCCCCTATTTGGAAGTCGAACCACCGGGACCGCTGTTGCGGGCGTGGTTGGCCGACGTGCCGCGCGAACGGATGCAATGCAACGATTTTCTGGTCGCACTCAACCAGCGCTTGCAACGCGACATTGCCTACACGGTGCGGATGGAGGCGGGCGTTCAAACGCCGGAGCAAACGCTAGGAAAAGCACTGGGCTCGTGCCGTGACACGGGTTGGCTCATGGTGCAGATCCTGCGCCATATCGGACTGGCAGCCCGCTTCGTCTCGGGTTATCTGGTACAGCTGACCCCTGATCAGAAATCGCTCGATGGTCCCTCCGGTCCGGAACACGACTTTACCGATCTGCACGCCTGGGCCGAGGTGTATCTACCGGGCGCGGGCTGGATCGGCCTTGATCCCACATCAGGCCTGTTTGCCGATGAGGGCCACATTCCCCTTGCCTGCACGCCGAATCCCTCATCTGCGGCGCCCATTCAAGGTTTTTCCGGGAAGTGTGAAGTCGAATTCAGCTTCAGCAATACAGTAACGCGCATCAAGGAAGATCCGCGAGTTACTAAGCCCTACTCCGACGTGCAGTGGGCATCCATCGTGGCGCTCGGACAACTGGTCGACGAGCGACTGGAACACGGTGACGTGCGCCTAACCATGGGTGGTGAGCCCACCTTTGTATCCATTGACCACATGGACGCACCGGAATGGAACATCGATGCACTGGGATCGCACAAGCGCGAACGCGCCGAGGTACTGGTGCGACGTCTCAAGGATCGTTTAACGCAGGGTGCCCTGCTGCATACCGCCCAAGGCAAGTGGTATCCGGGCGAGCCGTTGCCGCGCTGGGCATTGGGCTTGTACTGGCGTAAGGACGGTCAGCCAATCTGGCGCAATCCGGAGCTGTTGGCAGAACCCTATCGTGATTATGGCCTCACAAGTGAGGATGCGCAGCGTTTCGCCGATCGACTCGCGGAAAGCCTCGGTCTGTCCAAACGCTATGTACTGCCTGCCTATGAAGATGCGTTATTCCTTCTGCAGAAGGAGGCGGAGGTTCCACTGAACCTCGATGCCGCTCATGCAGATTTGAATGACGCTGCGGAGCGTCAGTCGCTTGCGGAAAAGCTCTCTAGGGGACTGGATGTCCCAACCGGTTATGTCCTGCCTTTGGGCTGGAACTGGTCGGCGGGCTGCTGGTATTCGGCTCCCTGGACGTTTCGCAGAATGCGACTTTATCTCACCGAAGGTGACTCACCGATGGGGCTGCGTTTGCCCCTGCACTCCCTGCCATGGGTGAACGAAGACAAGGTCGAATATGTGGGCGAGACCGATCCATTTGAAGTCCAGCCGCCCCTGGTCGATTTTCACGGTGAAGTGGCGGCACGATACTCCCATTTTGAGCCGGCGTTGGACCGGCATCCCGAAGTGCATCAGCAACTGGAAGTAGATCGCCCGAACATCAAGGTGGACGTGCCGCATACCGCAGTTGGCGTCGAGGTACGGCGCGGGACACTGCACGTGTTCCTGCCGCCCCAACATCGGTTGGAACACGCCCTTGAACTGATTGCAGCGATTGAGCATACGGCGGCCGCATTGAACGTCCCGGTGGTGGTGGAGGGTTATGCGCCACCCAATGACGGCCGACTGGAAAAGTTGCTGGTCACGCCAGATCCCGGCGTAATCGAGGTCAATATTCATCCTGCAAAATCGTGGGACGAGCTGGTTGAACGGACGACGACACTCTACGAGGAAGCCCGGCTAGCGCGTCTGTCGACCGAAAAATTCATGCTTGATGGCCGTCATACCGGCACCGGTGGGGGTAATCACGTCACGCTAGGGGGTGCCACACCTGGCCACAGCCCGTTTCTGCGGCGGCCCGATTTGCTGCGCAGCCTCATTACCTACTGGCAGCATCATCCCGCGCTGTCCTACCTTTTCAGTGGATTGTTTGTCGGCCCGACCAGCCAGGCCCCGCGGGCGGATGAAGGCAAGCCGGACATACTCTATGAACTGGAAATCGCGTTCCAGCAGATGCCGCGTGGGTATACGCCCCAGCCCTGGCTGGTGGACCGGTTGCTGCGAAACCTATTGACGGATCTGACCGGCAATACCCATCGCGCGGAGTTCTGCATTGACAAACTTTATTCCCCAGACAGCCCGACCGGACGCCTGGGGCTGGTTGAATTCCGTGCCTTTGAGATGCCGCCGCACAGTCGAATGTCGCTTGCCCAGATGCTATTACTTCGCGCCCTGGTGGCGCGTTTCTGGGATGCACCCTACGAAAAGCCACTGGTACGCTGGGGCACTCAGCTGCATGACCGTTGGATGCTACCGCATTATCTTTGGGCAGACCTTAAAGACGTGGTTCACGAACTGGATGACGCTGGATTTCCGTTCCAGGTCGAATGGTTCGATCCATTCTTGGAATTCCGCTTTCCGCGCTACGGCGGCATGCATTTTGGCGACATTGCGCTGGAATTGCATGCCGCTATCGAACCCTGGAATGTGCTGGGCGAAGAGACGACTCATCTTGGCACTGCCCGATTCGTCGATTCCTCGGTGGAGCGCCTGCAGGTAAGAATGAGCGGCCTCACGGACGGCCGCTACGTGCTCGCTTGCAATGGCCGCCGCGTGCCGCTGACGCCCACCGGGGTGCACGGCCAATACGTCGCCGGCGTTCGCTACCGTGCCTGGCAACCCCCGTCGGCGTTGCACCCCACAATCGGGATCCATTCGCCACTGGTGTTCGATCTGATCGACACATGGAATGGCCGGGCCATCGGCGGATGTACTTACCGCGTGGTCCATCCGGGCGGGCGCAGCTACGATACCTTTCCGGTCAACGCGATGGAGGCCGAAGCGCGCCGCCACACCCGTTTTCAGAATTGGGGACACACCGCTGGCAGTTTCACTCCACCGCCTTGGATCGCACCGCTTGCACGGTTCTTCCCCGGCGGTACGCCGCCCGGGCCAATGACGCCTCCACCCGAGGAACCCGCGGGCGAGTTTCCCTGCACGCTTGACTTGCGTCGGCGTTAACCGCTTCCACTCCAAGGAAAAATTATGGCCCATATTCATTTCATCGGTGGCGAAAAAGGCGGCGTTGGCAAGTCGCTCGTCGCACGTATTCTGGCGCAATATCTGATCGATCACGAACGTCCGTTTCTGGGATTTGATACCGACAGGTCTCACGGTGCACTGATGCGCTTTTATGCCGGTTACGCATCGCCCATCGTCGTCGACCGGTATGAAAGCCTCGATGCCATTATCGAGGCCGCTGCGGCCGATCCCGATCGCAGCATCCTGGTTGACTTGGCGGCACAAACTCAGGATGCACTGACGCAGTGGGTGGACGACTCTGGGTTGCTGGAATTGTCGAGTGAACTGGGCCTGGCCCTTACCTACTGGCATGTCATGGATTCAGGTCGGGATTCGGTGGATCTATTGAAAAAGCTGCTGGATCGATTTGGGTCGCGCCTGAACTATGTGCTGGTACAAAATCACATTCGCAGCGACAACTTCGAGCTCCTTGATGCATCCGGCGAGAAACAGCGTGCGCTGGAACTTCACGCACGCATCATCGAGATCAAGCGTCTGCATGAAGCCGCAATGAGGAAAATCGATAGCCACAGCAGCAGCTTCTGGTCCGCAACGCAGAACACGGATGCCCATGCACTCGGCATCCTGGAGCGGCAGCGCGTCAAAATGTGGCTAAAGAGTGCTTATAGTGAAATCGATAGCTTGCACCTCTAGCTCGAGGTGCGTTTGTCCGAAGGGCAGTTCCGGGACAATGCGCCGCGGGGTGCGACAGGCGCGAGCGCCGCAAGATTTTCCTCGGGGCGGCGAGGCGAGTAGGTCCGCGAAGTCCCCCAGGGCGAACGCGTCATTGATGAGGGGCGGGTTAGTGCGGCTTTCTCCCGAACCGTGCCCGATGCCATCGCCGCGCGCCCCAGAAAAGGCTGGCGGTACCGGATCAATCTTGTCGCGGCCTCAGGCCGCGACGCGTTGACCCGCGCCTTCCGTGAGGTAATAGCGCGCGAGAACCTTCAGCTCGTCGTCGAATTCATAGACCAGTGGCACGCCTGTTGGAATGTTCAGTTCGGCAATGTCGGCATCCGCGATGTGGTCGAGGTGTTTCACCAAGGCACGCAGGCTGTTGCCATGGGCGGCAATGAGCAAGGTCTTGCCGGAGCTGAGCGCGGGCAGGATGGCCTCGTTCCAGAGTTCCAGTACCCGCACCAGGGTGTCGGCCAACGATTCGGTGGCGGGCAGGCAATCGACCGGCAGGTTCCGGTATCGCAGGTCAAAACGTGGATGTCGTGGATCGGATAAATTGAGGGCGGGCGGCTGGACACTGTAACTGCGGCGCCAGGCGTGCAGTTGCTCCGCGCCGTAATGGTCAGCAACTTCGCCTTTGTTTAGCCCCTGCAGTGCGCCATAATGGCGTTCATTGAGTCGCCAGTCCTTAACTTCTGACATCCAGATCTGGTCCATCGCCTCTTGCACGAGCCAAAGTGTCCGAACCGCACGCTTGAGGACCGACGCATAGGCGCCATCGAACACCAGGCCGTGGTCGCGCATCAGGCGGCCCGCCTTCATCGCTTCACCACGTCCCGTGTCAGACAGATCCACATCAGTCCACCCGGTAAATCGATTCTCCCGGTTCCACTGGCTTTCACCGTGACGCAGCAACACAAGCTTATTCATTGATCTCCTCATTCCCCGTAAATTTTGGCACTAACGTAGGCAATCGTAGCAAGAGACAGGCCAACGGGCTCTTGCAGATGCCGAGCCCGTAACAAGCGATATCGGACGATTCTTGCAACAGAGTAGTGCGGTGTTGCCCTTTGATGGTGCAAAGCTTCGCTTCCGATTCGACCGGGATCGCAAGGTGCCCATATGAACAAGGGCTTGCGCTGAGAATCGTGGTCCGGGTGGGCTGGCATCCGTATTGCAATACAAATGATAACTGATTGTGAGCCATGCCATGAACATTCCGGTACAACTCGAAACGTCCCCGAAGACCGAAACGATTCGCACCGGGCTGTCGAAGGAGACCCTAAAAAG
>JBKQNQ010000214.1:0-33297 GCA_052145875.1 Thiobacillaceae bacterium | reverse complement strand
CGGTGCAGAAGGACGATGGAAGCGAGGCCAATACGCGAAGCGGAAGCATGCAAATCAATGAGATCGGGCTGCTGCAAACGGCGACGGGCCTATCGGTCGCAAGTGACGGTGGCACGATTTCCATTCCTGCCGGAAGTGCCCTCACTATTGGCAAGGACGGCACGGTATCCATCGTGCCGGATGGATCCAAGGTCGATGCCATCACGGTGGTGGGCAAGATCAAACTGGTCAACCCGCCTGAGACGAATCTGGTTCGCGGCGATGACGGGTTATTCCGGACTGCCGATGGCAGCACGGCCGATGTCGACAGCAACGTCAACTTGGCCCAGGGTGCGCTTGAGAACAGCAACGTCAACCCGGTGAACGAAATGGTCAATATGATCACGCAGGCGCGCGAATACGACCTGAGCATGAAGCTGTTGCAAAACGCCGAAACGAATGCCGATAAGGCCGGTCAGCTGCTGACCTTGAGTTCATAGGTACATCAAACTTGAAACGGAGCAAATCATGATTCCCGCACTTTGGATTTCTAAGACCGGTCTCGATGCGCAGCAGACCCAGATGGATGTCATCTCCAACAACCTTGCGAACGTCAACACCAATGGTTTCAAAGCGTCGCGCGCCGTGTTCGAGGACATGCTATACCAGACGCTGCGCCAGCCAGGTGCGCCGTCATCCGACCAGACTCAGGTTCCGTCCGGGTTGCAAATTGGCACCGGCGTCAAGGCCGTGGCCGCCGAACGTATCTTCACCCAAGGCAACCTGCAGCAAACCAGCAATCCAACAGACCTCGCGATTCAGGGAAACGGATTCTTCCAGGTTCAGATGCCCGACGGGACCTTAGCCTATACCCGCGACGGCTCTTTCCAGACGGACGCCCAGGGCCAGCTCGTCACCGCCAGCGGATATCTGGTGCAGCCGGCCATCACCCTTCCCGCGAATGCGGTCAGCATTACCATCGCGAACAATGGAACGGTGTCCGTAACCCAGCCGGGCTCGTCGCAGCCGGTACAGGTGGGCGCACTGCAACTCGCTACGTTTATCGATCCAGCAGGGCTGCAAAGCCTGGGCGAGAACCTCTATGCGGAAACGGCCTCCTCGGGAACACCAAATACCAACGCGCCGGGTACCAACGGTACTGGGGTGGTGAATCAGGGCTACGTGGAGACCTCCAACGTCAACGTGGTGGAGGAGATGGTCAACATGATCCAAACCCAACGGACTTATGAAATCAACAGCAAATCGATCACTACAACGGATCAGATGTTGCAAACGTTAAGTCAGATGTGATGACGGGGCCACCGACCATGTTAAGGAACCTCACCAAACTAGCAGGCTGGACCGCAGTATTCGTCCTCGCCGGCTGCGCCACACCCAGCAGCGTGATAAAACAACCGTTGACCGCGAAACCGCAGCCAGCCGCGCCTTCTGGCACGGCCAATGGCTCCATTTTTCAGGTCGGTCAGTACCGCCCGATGTTCGAGGACCGACGCGCCCGGTTTGTCGGGGATACGCTGACGATCGTTATCAACGAGAACACGAATGCCGGCAAGGACTCGACGAGCACGGCATCCAAGACCGGCTCGGCAGCAGATTCCGTGCCGGACGTCGCCAAGGTTCTTTTCATGAAGCCATTGCAGGGGATGAATGTATCGGCCAGCTCGGCTAACAGTTATAAAGACGCCGATACAGTGACTTCGGGAAATAACTTTACCGGTAACCTGACGGTTACCGTGATAGAGGTTCAGCCCAACGGTAATCTGGTCGTTGGCGGCGAGAAGCAGGTCGCGCTCGACAAGGATACCGAGTATGTCCGCTTCGCGGGTGTCGTCAATCCGGATTTCATTGAGATTGGAAACGTCGTCTCGTCGACCCAGGTGGCAGATGCTCGCATCGAATACCGTACCGCAGCCCACATTGATGGAGCTGAAGTCACAAATTGGATGGCGCGGTTCTTCATGAGTGTCATGCCGTTCTAGAGGAATGCACGTGAACACTATTAAACACATGAAACGGTTGGCTAAATTGCTGATAGCGGTTTTTTTCCTAGCCAACCCTTTTCTTGCGAGCGCCGAGCGGATCAAGGATCTAGCTACGGTACAAGGTGTCCGACCCAACCAGCTTATTGGGTATGGTCTGGTGGTTGGACTGGATGGCAGCGGCGACCAGACCACCCAAACACCGTTTACGATCCAAAGCCTGACCAACATGCTGACCCAAATGGGTGTGAACATGCCCCAGGGAACCAGCATGCAGCTAAAAAACGTTGCTGCGGTGATGGTGACCACTAGTCTGCCGCCGTTTTCCGAGCCCGGTGAATTGATCGATGTCACGGTATCGTCCATGGGAAATGCGAAGAGCCTGCGAGGCGGTACGTTGCTCATGACGCCCCTTAAGGGCGCCGATAACCAAATTTATGCCATGGCCCAAGGTAATGTGGTGGTGGGAGGGGCGGGTGCCTCAGCCAATGGCAGCAAGGTCCAAGTCAATCAGCTGAGCGTTGGGCGCATCCCTGAGGGGGCGACCGTTGAGAGGCGAGTGGCGACTTCGCTGGGCGATGCCGGACATATTCAGCTTGAACTGGACAACGCTGATTTCACCACTGCGTACCGCGTCGTACAGGCGATCAATCAGCAGCGTGGACCCAATACGGCAAGCGCGCTGGATGAGCGCGTCATCCGGGTCAAGGCGCCGGATAATGCGAATGATCGGGTGGCGTTCATGGCGGAGATCGAGAACATCAGCGTTGATCCGGGACAAGGCTCAGCTAAGGTGATCCTCAACGCCCGGACCGGATCGGTAGTGATGACGAAGCCAGTGATGCTGGAGACGTGTGCGGTCGCCCACGGAAATCTCTCGGTGGTGGTAAGCACCGAGCCGATCATCTCTCAGCCCAATGCACATTCGAATGGGCAGACTGTTTCGACTGAACGCTCGCAAGTCGAGATTCGCCAGGAGCCCGGGCAGGTCATGATGCTCAAGGGCGGCGCCGCACTGACCGATGTGGTGAAGGCACTCAACTCCATCGGCGCGACGCCGCAGGACTTGCTCGCCATCCTTCAGGCACTTAAGGCCGCCGGTGCCCTGCGCGCCGAGCTAGAAATCATTTAGTAGGTGAGCGATCATGTTGGATCGTACCGACCTCACTTCGCAAATGGCCCTGGATGTCCAGGGCCTGAACCAACTCAAGACCGCGAGCAAGACGCCGTCTAAGCAAACCCTCAAGGCAGCCGCGCAGCAATTCGAGGCATTGTTTCTCAACATGATGCTGAAAAGCATGCGCGAGGCGACTCCCCAGGATGGGATGTTCGACAGCGATCAGACACGAATGTACACCAGCATGCTCGACCAGCAGATTTCGCTCAAGCTTTCCAGCAAGGGCATTGGCTTGGCCGACATGATGGTGAAACAGCTGTCCCGGACGCTGCCGCCTGAGGCGTCGCCACCGGGTCCAACCCAGGCAACCGGCACGGGCAATTCGGCACCCGCTTCGTCTGACGCTCAACCGGCGGCAAGTCAACCCGGGCATGTCAGCGAATTTAACCAGAGGCTGATGCCCCACGCTGTGGCAGCCAGCCAGGCGACCGGGATACCCGCACCCTTCATGATGGCGCAAGCTGCGCTCGAAAGCGGTTGGGGCAAGCACGAACTAAAGGGGACCGATGGCCAAGTCAGCCATAATCTTTTTGGTATCAAGGCCGGGCCAGGTTGGAAAGGGGCGACGGTCGATGCCGTGACGACGGAATACGTCGATGGCCGGCCGCATCAGACCGTGGCTCGATTCCGCGCCTATGGTTCCTATGGCGAATCATTCCAGGACTACGCGCAGATGCTTAAAAATGATCCCCGTTATCAGAACGTGGTCGCCCAAACCCAGGGCATGGCGGGATTTGCACAGGGTCTGCAGCAGGCCGGGTATGCGACCGACCCGAATTACGCCAGAAAATTGATGGCCGTTATGCGAAAAATCGGATCAACGGCGGCCTAGCGAACTGAAAAATTGGCTCGTGCTGCCGATGGTACAGGAAGAAACCGGATAACTTTAGGGAAGATCACCGGATGACGACAAGTATTTTCAGTATCGGATCAACTGCGCTGATGGCGGCGCAGGATGCCCTTTCCACGACCGCGAACAACATCAGTAATGCCTCCACACCAGGCTACAGCCGCGAGCAGACGGTGCAGGTTACCAATCCCGCCCTAAAAACGGGTTCCGGCTACTTCGGTCAGGGGGTGAATGTGGCCTCCGTGCAACGCGACTATAACGCCTTTCTCAACAACCAGGTTTCGGATGCACAATCGGCTGCAAGCGAGTCGGATCTCTACGCCAGCCAGGCTTCGCAGATCGACAACCTGCTCGCCAATCCCAGTGCTGGACTTTCCACCTCGCTGCAAAGCTTTTTCTCCAGCGTGAACAATCTCGCGAACAATCCCTCGGACGTGCCCACGCGGCAGGCCATGCTGTCATCCTCGCAGTCACTGATCAGCCAGTTTCAGTCGGTGCAGTCCAGCCTGGACCAGATTCAGCAGGGTACCCAGAGCCAGATTGCCTCGAGTGTGAATAGCATCAACAGCGATGCCACCCAAATTGCAAACTTGAATCAAGCCATCACCACTGCCGAAAGTGGCGGGGGCGGACAGCCTGCGAACGATCTGCGTGACCAGCGCGATCAACTGGTGTCGCAACTGAGCCAGCAGGTCCAGACGTCGGTGCTCCAGCAGTCGGATGGCACCTACAACGTCTACATCGGGAGTGGCCAGGCCCTGGTCCTGGGTAACCAGGCAGCTACGCTCACCGCCTCACCCTCGCCAAGTGATAATTCGCAGTTACAAATCAGTTCCAAACTGGATGGCGTGACGAGTTCCATTGGGGGGGGCACGAACAACCTTGGCGGTCAGCTGGGGGCCCTGTGCTCTTTCAACAGCAACATGTTGGGTCCGGCGCAGAACAGTCTAGGGCGCATCGCGTTGGGGCTGGCCGGCACATTCAATGCGCAGAATGCTTTGGGTCAGGATCTCAATGGTGCGCCGGGCGGTAATTATTTCAACATTGCCCAACCGACGCCGATTGCGAACTCGGCGAATACTGGAAATGCGAAGCTGGCGTTGAGCTACACGGATTTCAGCGCACTCACCACCAGTGACTACACGTTAGGCTTTGATGGCACAAATTACACGTTAACGCGGTTGAGCGATGGGAATGTGACGAGCTCCCCTAGCCTCCCCATCAATGTGGATGGGTTGAATATCAGCCTCACCTCGGGTTCGATGGCTGCAGGCGACAGCTTTCTGCTGCAGCCCACAAAAAATGGCGCCGACGCGGTTACCCTTGCCATCACCGATCCTGCAAAGATCGCGGCGGCGGCACCCATACAGGCCAATGAATCGGCCAATAACACGGGGACAGGCAGCTTGTCCAATGGCGCGGTCGACAGCAGTTACCTGGCGAGCCCGCTTGCCAGCAGTGTCACGCTGAGTTTCAATTCCGGAACAGGATCTTTAAGTGGCTTTCCGGCAACGGCGCCCATTACCGTGACGCAAAACGGAGCCAGCACAACCTATCCTGCAGGGAGCGCCATCCCTTTTGCCGATGGCGCGACCATGTCGTTTTCCGGAATGAGTTTTAACCTATCCGGGACGCCAGCAAACGGGGACCAGTTCGTCATCAGCCCGAACACCAATGGGTCGGGAGACAACCGCAATGCGCTACTGCTGGCGGGCCTTCAGGCGCAGAAGACGCTGTCTGGTGGTACGGAAAGCTACACCGATGCGTATGGACAGATGGTCAGCCAGGTGGGTAGCCAGACCAGCCAAGCGCAACTGAACAGCCAGACGCAGGACACGATGTTGCAGCAGGCCCAAGCGGCGCAACAGTCGGTGTCAGGGGTCAACCTGGATGAAGAAGCCTCGAATTTGCTTCAGTATCAGCAGGCCTATCAGGCCGCAGGGAAGGTCATTCAGATCGCAAGCCAACTGTTCGACACCATACTTCAACTGAATGCTTAGGGATCACCATGCGTATCAGTACCAGCCAAATATATGATCAGGGCGTTACCGGCATGAATAATCAGCTGACAGCGCTTAACAAGACTCAACAACAAATCTCAAGCGGCCTCAGTATTCTCACGCCTTCCGATAATCCGGCTGCGTCCGCCAGCGTGATTCAGGTGGGTCAACTGGAGAGCATGAATACCCAATATCAGAGCAATCGTACTAGCGCGAACAATACGCTGGGAACGGAAGACAGCGTGCTTCAACAGGTCAGCAACCTGATTGTGAGTGCACAGTCACTGGCCACAAGTGCGGGCAATGCGACGTTGAGCAATTCGGATCGAGCTAACATCGCGACGCAATTGCAAGCGCAGCTACAGGAAATGGTTGGCTTGGCCAACAGCAAGGATGGGGAAGGGAATTACCTCTTCGCTGGAAATCAGTCAACCACCCAGCCGTTCTCCCAAAATGGCACGACGATTCAATATGGGGGGGATTCAGGTACCAAGGCGACACAAGTTTCTGGCAGCCAGCAGATTGCAGTGAACGATTCCGGCGAACAAGTGTTTATGGCCGTGCCTGCTGGCAACGGCACGTTTGGAACGGCGGCAGCAAGCACTAACGGCGGAACGGGCGTGATTGATAACGGATCCGTTACGGATTCAAGTCTCCTGACCCATGACAATTACAGCCTCAATTTTGCAGTTTCGGGTGGGGCGACCACGTATTCCGTGCTCGACACCACAACCGGAACGACGGTTTCGTCCGGCAATCCCTATACCAGTGGCAGCGCGATTTCCGTAGCGGGGATGCAGGTTCAGATTACTGGGAGTCCGGCTGCAGGTGATCAGTTCACCCTAACGTCGGGGGGTACGCAAAGCCTGTTCAATACATTCCAGAATTTGATCAATGTCCTCTCTGCTCCGGTCTCTACCGCGGCCGATAGTGCCAAGCTTAACAATGGAATCAATGCGGCGTTGGGTGGCTTAAACGCGGGATTAAACAGCGTCCTCGCAACACGTGCTTCGGTGGGATCACGAATGAATGAACTCACCTCGCTCGACACCGTGGGCACTGCCCTGGACACCCAGTATCAGCAAAACCTCTCCCAGCTGCAGGATCTGGATTACACCAAGGCACTCTCAGACTTCTCGCAGCAGCAAACCGCACTGGAAGCAGCGCAAAAATCGTTTACTCAAGTTATGGGGCTGTCACTATTTAACTACATCCAGTAGGGTCGAGTCACGCGTCACCCCGGTTCCGCCTGCCCTGAAACCGGCGCGCTTATCGGCTCTATTTTATCGTCGCTATGCGCGCGGCGGACGTGTTCAGACGCAAATCCTCAGTCCAAAGGTCGACTCGATGCTGCCTTTGACGATCGTCAAAGGCTCAAGAGTCGCGACGATGTCCACGACCCGGGTCTTCATTGCACGCGGTGGTGCCGATGTACCGGACGATCCGCAGCTGCGGATTGCTGGATGTACATAGCACTCCCGCTTTTCACGGCTCACGGATTCGCTCTAGAGCCACGCCGCCGAAATACTGGGAAACGGATCGTAATCTATCACCAAAGACGGCTCCACGAGGCATCCGTCAGGGACCTTGCGTCGCGCGTTTGCGGGTCAACCGAACCCGGCTGCGTTTGAAGACAGATCAAGCCAACTCGGCACACCGCTCCTTTTTGCGGCTGACACGGGTGCACGGTCTTCCGCATTCTGCTCTCATGACGCATGCACACGTATAGGTCGTCCCAGGGAACGGCGTTCCCACCCCACGGGAAATATGCACAGCGCGACCTTGAATTGGGACCTCCGGTGCCGATTCAATAGAAGCGGAACAGGCGCCAAACATGCCAGTGCGCCAGGCGTGCCGAGCGAGGGTTTTGCATTTACGGTTGAGCGGAAATTAAGGCATAAACATCCTTGTTATCCGGGAACTGGAGCCACGATCAGCCATTTAGTATGAATAGCAGAGAGTCTGGGGAGCGAGTCTATGAAAATTCTTATCGCGGACGACAGTAGGGCGATGCGACAGGTCATCAATCACATGCTCCGTCAGGCGGGGTACAGCGGCTTCAAGGTAGTTGAGGCAGCAGACGGGGTTGAAGCGCTGGACAAGGTCGGCAGCGAAGAGCCGGATCTGGTGCTGTCGGATTGGAACATGCCAAACAAGACGGGGATTGAGTTTTTGCAGGAACTGCGCGCATCCGGCAACGAGGTGCCGTTTGGATTCGTGACCACCGAAGTCAGCCCCGAGATGCGTACCCGCGCGACCGAGTTGGGCGCTGCATTCTTGATTGGGAAGCCTTTCGTTCCTGAAGACTTCCAGCGTGTACTTGACGACTATTTGGCCTGAATAGACAGGCGAAAAGACAAGGAGCTTTGAATGGCAAGTTTACCTACCCCCAAGGAAGTGGGCGATGCCCTGACAACGATGTTGCGGCGTAATGTCAAGGCGACGCCGACCCAGGCCAAGCCCGCAAGTATCAAGATGGCGGGACTATATGGATCAGGTAGTGATAGCAGCGCGGTGGCGATGTGCATGTCAGATTTGCCGTTTGCGGCGTTTTCAGGTGCGGCCTTTTCAATGATTCCACCGGACGCCGCCAAGGACTGCATCAAGGCAAACGAACTGGATGAATTCATGCAGGATAACTTTGGCGAGATCCTCAATGTGCTGTCTCGCCTTTTTGGCGAGCACGACAACAAGCGCATCTTTCTTGTAAACAAGGTTTTTCCACCGAATGCATTGCCAGTGGATGCCAGTCAGTCGCTGACAACCGGAGTTAAGAAGCTGGATTTGGAGATCGAGATTGACGGATATGGCAAGGGTGTTCTGGCCATGCGTCTGATGTAAGTCACCGATATTCAGGACTTAAGAGTTGCTATGAGCTTCGATATGGATATGGGCCAGTTTCGGCAGGTCTTCTTTGAAGAGTCTGCCGAACACCTAGCAAGCATGGAGTCCCTGCTGCTGGCAATGGATATAGATCATCCCAATCCGGAAGAAATAAACGCACTGTTTCGTGCTGCACACTCAATAAAGGGGAGCAGTGCGACTTTTGGTTTCCCGGATATGAGTGCGGTGACACATGAACTGGAAACGTTGCTCGACCGTGTCCGGAAAGATGAGATCCCACTGACGACGGCGATTGTCGATGCGGCACTGGAAGCACGCGACATGCTCAACCTACAGTTGCAGGCGCATCAGGGGGGCAAACCGGTTGATCCAAAGGCGGTGGCCACGATTTGTTCCAAGGTCAAGCAACTCACCGATCAGTCAGCCGGCGGCGAGGAGAAAGCGCATGCAGCGGCTCCGAAGAAAAGCGAAAAAATCCGACGGTCCGTGGCCGTTCAAAGTGAGCCGAGTTTGGTTGCGTACCTCATTACCGTGCCCTTTAGGCCCGATGACCCGAAAAAGAAGCTTGGGCCTGAAGTGCTTCGCTATCTGCGTGGGCTGGGTGAGCTGGAGGTCTTGGGCAGGGACAAGATCGAGGCAAAACTCAAACTGGTGAGCACATTGCCGGTAGACGCGATCAAGGAGGCATTTTCATTTCATCCCTCCTCGGATCTCGTAATGGTCGATGTCACGGGTGAATCCCCAACCGCATCCAACCCTGAACCAAAGGCGCCGTTACCGGAAACATTACAAACGGCTAAGCCTGTCGCGCTGTCAAGCAATCCACTCCCCGTGGCGAGCCCCGCCGGGCTGGCACATGGAGACTCGTCACCGTCCAGCGTCGAACAGAAAGTGTCTGTGGGGCCTGCGGCCGAATCATCCATTCGTGTCAGCGTCGACAAAGTTGACTTGCTCATTAATCTGGTGGGCGAACTCGTGATTACCCAGTCCATGCTTTCGCAGACAGCTCAGGCAGAAAATCTGGTCAGCGAACATTTGTATGACCGGCTGTTGCAACTGGAGCGCAATACGCGCGAGTTGCAGGAAACCGTCATGGGTATACGCATGTTGCCTGTAAGCTTCGCCTTCAATCGCTTCCCCCGGTTGGTTCGCGATCTGGCCGGTAAGCTTGGCAAGCAGGTCGATCTGAAAATGCTGGGCGCAGAAACTGAATTGGATCGCGGCGTCATCGAAAGAATCGCGGATCCCCTCAATCACCTAATTCGCAACAGCCTCGATCACGGGCTGGAGATGCCCGACGAGCGCATTGCGGCTGGCAAGGACGGGCGCGGCACCATCACGTTGTCTGCATTCCATAAAGGGGGCGGCGTCGTGATCACCGTGCAGGACGATGGCATGGGTCTTCAACGCGATCGGATTTTGGCGAAGGCTAAAGAAAAGGGCCTGCCAGTCAGCGATACCATGCCGGATTCTGAGGTCTGGCCGCTGATTTTTGCGCCAGGCTTTTCGACGGCAGCGGTAGTTACCGATGTCTCCGGCCGCGGCGTCGGCATGGACGTGGTCCGGAAAAATATCGAAAGTCTGGGCGGACGGGTGGATATCGCGTCGGAGGCCGGTAAGGGCAGCACGATTACAATTCGCCTGCCGCTCACCCTGGCGATCATGGACGGGATGTCCATTGGCGTAGGCGAGCATGTCTATATTGTGCCGATCACGGCAATTGCAGAATCGCTGCGCCCCTCTTCCAAAGACATCAAGACCATTGCGGGCACCAGCAGGGTCGTTAATGTGCGCGGCGAGTATCTGCCACTGATTCCGGTGCATGAAATTTTCAACATCCGCCCCCACAGCAGTGACTTCGAAGACGGCATCCTCATGATCGTGGAGACCGAAATGGGCCGCGTGGC
The DNA here is from genome assembly GCA_052145875.1 of Thiobacillaceae bacterium. Taxonomy (GTDB): domain Bacteria; phylum Pseudomonadota; class Gammaproteobacteria; order Burkholderiales; family Thiobacillaceae; genus DASQBT01. The sequence goes on along the minus strand of JBKQNQ010000214.1, from coordinate 22,540 downwards.
GCTGTTTGTTGATGAACTGCTTGGGCAGCATCAGGTGGTGATCAAAAACCTCGAATCGAATTACCGCAAGGTGGCAGGTGTTTCGGCGGCCACCATCATGGGCGACGGTAGCGTCGCCATGATTTTGGATGTTTCAGAAATGGCCCATCTTGGAAAACTCACCCGATCCATTCAACAGGCTGCCTAGGAGAAATCAATCTATGAGCTCAATCGGAACACCTAATCCACAATCGACCCAGGCAATGGGTGCGAGACATGGCAGTGAATATTTGACTTTCACCCTCGGCACCGAGGAATACGGCATCGACATTCTCAAGGTCCAGGAGATCCGCAGTGTGGAAAAGGTCACCCACATTGTCAACGCGCCCGCGTTCATCAAGGGCGTAATCAACCTGCGTGGCGTGATTGTTCCGATCGTCGATCTGCGACTTAAATTCAATCTGGGTGAAGGGGAGTTCACTGCGTTCACGTCCGTAGTCATTCTCAACGTCGCAGACCGGGTAGTTGGAGTGATTGTTGACAGCGTGTCCGATGTCGTGCACCTGTCTGCCGATCAGATCAAGCCGCCACCGCAGTTTTCGTCAATGTTGGATGTCCAGTTCATTGCGGGCCTGACGTCGATTGATGAACGGATGTTCATCATCATGGATATCGAGGCCCTCATGTCCAGCCAGGACATGGCTCTGGTCGACCGGGCGGCGTGACCGCCGAAAAAAATGTCTAGCGAAGGAAGGTAATCATGCGAATCAATCAACCGGTAACGGGGATCGAGCACCAGATCAAGGAGGGCGAGTTCGTCCTCTCCAAAACGGACCTCAAGGGGATCATTCTCCTGGTAAATCGGCAGTTTGTCGAAATCAGCGGATATAGCGAGGCCGAGCTACTGGGGCAGCCGCACAATATCCTACGCCATCCTGACATGCCGGCCGAAGCGTTCAAGGACCTGTGGAATAACATGAAGCGGGGCAAGTCCTGGTCCGGCGTCGTCAAGAACCGCTGCAAAAACGGTGACTATTACTGGGCGATGGCCAATGTTTCCCCCTTGTGGGAGAACGGCCAGATCGTCGCGTACATGTCCACCCGTCGCCGCGCTGAGCGCTCGGAGATCGAAGCAGTTCAGGGAGTCTATGAACAATTCCGCAGTGGCAAGATGACGCATCTAAAGATTGAGGACGGCAAGCTGATTCGGCTGGGTCGCATCGGTGCCTTGCGCGAGAAATGGCATAACCTGAGCCTTAAATTGCGTCTGACGATCTTTGCCGGGGCATTGGGTTTGTGCATGGCACTTCTGGGAGCCGTGACCATCAATGGCCTGATGAAATCAAATTCCATGATTGATGAAGTCTATGCCAAGGCGCTCAGACCGTCCGAACTTGCCGTCATCATTCGTTCCAAACTCAACGACAATCGCATCCAGCTGCTGCTGGGCCTCCAGCATGATCCGAAAAATCCCCTGGCGCTGTTTCATGACAACAAAACCCAGGATGAGGTGAATGCCATTACGGAAAACGCCGCCACGATCAATGCGGCGTGGGCAGAACTATCTAAAGTCCAGTTTGATCCCGATCGTGCTGCCACGGCGAAGGTCAAAGCGGCCATGAGTCGGTTTCAGGAGGCCCGAGTTCAATTCGGCAATGAAGGAATTCTCCCCGCCAAATCAGCCTTGGAAGGCGGGATGTATGACCAGGTCGGCGAGATGCTAATGGACACTGTCGAGCCCAGCTACAAGATACTACGGAGCCAAACGGATAATCTGGTTGCCACGCTAAAGGAATATGCACGTGAGGTCCGTCTGGATGCGGCGGCACGCTTTAGTCATATTCTCCTGTTTGCGATTGGCACCGCGCTCATCGCACTCGCACTGGCGGCCTATTTGGCTTGGCGGACGATCCGAATCGTTGTCGGACCCCTGAAGCGTGTCGCTGCTCAAATGCGGGAAATCCGCGAGGGCCGGTTTGACAAGATTGTAACCATCGAGCGTAACGATGAGATTGGCGAGATGGTCGAAGTGTTCCGTTCCCTGATGATTCGGTTGGGCTTTAATGTGGCGGACTTCAAACGCCAGGCGGAGCAGTCAGCCCGTATCAATATGGCATTAAAGGACGTCGCCTCGAGTGTGACGGTGGCCGACCAGGACGGCAACCTGATCTTTGCCAACGATTCTGCCGTGCAGTTGTTGGGAAGGATCACGGGTAAGGATACCAGTTTGGAAACGCTCAAGGGTTGCCCGCACTGCCAGCTCGTTACCAATCCTGAAATGCTGGCCAAGCTCAAGGCGGGCGCGCACACGCAGACGACGACGGAAGGCGAGATGAATGGCCTGACGATCCGCGTTCAGTGCTCCCCGGTCTATGACGAAGAGAAGCGGATTGTCGGGCATGTCACGCAGTGGCTCGACCGGACCGAAGAGGTGGAGGCCGAGAAGCGTGCCGAGGAGGCCTTCCGGATGAGCTTTGCACTGAAGAATGTCGAGACGGCCGTCACGGTCAGTGACGAAGGCAACAGTCTCATCTTCGTTAACGGGGTCGGCGAGAAACTGCTCCAGAGCCTGACCGGTGAAGGTGATGCCAGGAGTCTCATCGGGAAGCCGATCAGCGAGATCATGGACGATGACAAGCTCAACGCGATGATGAGCAGATCTGCGAACCGTGCGGAATCCGGAGAGTGCAGGCTAAACGGCCACATTGTACGGGTTTACACGGCGCCGATCCAGGATGCAAGCGGCCGGTACATAGGACGTTTGACCCAATGGCAGGATCGAACCAGCGAAGTTGCGGCCGAACAGGAAATCGCGCAATTGGTTCAGGCTGTGTCAAGCGGTGACTTTGGGCAACGCATGGATGAAGCCGGTAAGGAAGGATTCTTTCACGTCATCGCGCAGGGCCTTAACAGATTGTGCGAGGTCTCCGAACGGGGCTTAAGTGATGTGGGCCAGGCACTGGATGCCATGGCGCACGGCGACCTGACCCATCAAATTGAATCCGACTACGAGGGCATGTTCGCTCAGATCAAGGAGGACGCCAACACTACCGTGAATCAGCTAAGAACTATAGTCGGCACGATCAACGAGTCGGCCGAGGCGATCCACATGGCGGCCCGTGAAATCCTGTCGGGCAACACCGACCTTTCACAACGCACGGAGTCGCAATCAGCGAGCCTTGAGCAGACGGCGGCCAGCACCGAACAACTGAACAGTACCGTCAAGAACAACGATGAGAACGCCCACCAAGCGAACGACCTGGCGCAGAAGGCGACCGAGGTTGCCACCCGTGGGGGGCAAGTCGTCCACCAGGTAGTCGAAACCATGGGGGCAATCGCCGAATCCTCCAACCGTATCTCCGAAATCATAAGTGTCATTGACGGCATCGCCTTCCAGACCAATATCCTGGCGCTCAATGCAGCCGTGGAGGCGGCCCGCGCGGGGGAACAAGGTCGAGGATTTGCCGTCGTCGCGGGGGAAGTCCGCAGTCTTGCGCAGCGTAGCGCAGCGGCCGCGAAGGAAATCAAGGGTCTTATTTCTGAATCGGTCAGCAAGGTCTCGGAAGGTCATCGGCTCGTCGAGCATGCGGGTCAGACCATGGGCGAAGTCGTAGACTCCATCCAACGGGTCTCGCACATCATGAGTGAAATCACGGTGTCATCTGCCGAGCAGCGCAACGGGATCGAGCAGCTTAACCTAGCAATCACCAACATGGATGAGGCAACCCAGCAGAACGTTGCATTGGTTGAGGAAGCTTCTGCAGCGGCCCAGGCCCTCCAAGATCATACCGGTAACCTCAAACAGGCTGTGTCAATGTTCAAGACCGAGGCCTCGGCGGAACCTCGGGAGGCGAAAGCGGAGCGACGTGGGCCAAACCGGGCGACCAATGTGAGGCGAATCGCCAGCAGCCCGGCCACAAACCAGCCGAGGTCAGGGAGAGCGGTAAAGCTTGGAGGGGCAGGCGAGGATAGATGGGAAGAATTTTAGGAATTCAAGTCAGTCAGTGTGTGCGGAGCAGGCCGGACGACTTTATTGATAGCTTGACCGCTTGTTGAAGAGCGTAATGGAAAACGAATGAGCCGCGAAAAACCGCCCGATATCCGTGAATATGAGTTCACGTTGACTGATTTCAACCGGGTACGAAGGCTTATCCGCGAACATGCGGGAATTCTTCTGAATGATACCAAGCAAGACATGGTATATGGCCGAATCGCGCGACGCATCCGGGCGAAGCGGCTCAACTCGTTTTCTGACTATCTGCTTCAGCTCGAATCCGATGCGGCGGAATGGGAAGAGTTCGTCAACAGTCTAACCACAAACTTGACCTCATTTTTTCGCGAGAGCTACCATTTTCCATTATTGGCGGACCATCTGCGTAAGTGCCGGGGCAAGCATATTAGGCTTTGGTGCAGTGCAGCATCGAGTGGCGAGGAGGCCTACTCCATGGCGATCACTGCGATTCAGGCTTTAGGGCCGAACCCTTCGATTGAAATCGTGGCAACCGATATCGATACCAAGGTGCTCTCTGAGGCACAGGCCGGCATCTACCCTTACGAGCGCATCAAGTCACTGGCACAGGATAAATTGGCTTTCTTCCTCAAGGGAGGGGGCCGCAATGGCGGCAAGGTCAAGGTGCGACCCGAGGTTCGTAACCTGATTACCTTCAAGCAGTTCAATCTCCTGACGGCGCACTGGGATATGCAGGGGCCGTTCGATGCAATTTTCTGCCGCAATGTCCTGATCTATTTCGACCGGCCCACCCAACGCCGGATTGTCGAGAAATTCATGCCCTTGCTGGCCCCTAATGGGCTGCTGTTTCTCGGCCATTCGGAAACACTTGCTCACGACAAGGATTTGTACAAGCTGCGCGGACAGACTGTATACGAGGCCCAGGAACTCGACGATGCGGTGCCGAGGTGGAGCAATGTCGTCTAGCCCGCATGTCCCTGGCGCTTCGGCAGGGACTTCCGTCCTGCGGTATGAAGATGCGCTCGCCAGAAACGTTTATTTTGACGCCCACTTTAATCGAGATGCGGTTAAGTTGTTGCCTGGCGAATACTACTTCACGAGCGCTGACGTGGTGCTCGTCACGGTGCTGGGGTCCTGCTTAGCGGTGTGCATTCGAGATGGCAAATCGGGAATAGGGGGCTTGAATCATTTTATGCTCTCACGCAGTGAGAAGAAGGATATGACCGGGAATGATTCCATGCTATATGGCGTGACCGCGATGGACGTTCTGCTAGACCAACTGCTTGAGGCGGGTGCCAAGTTCGAACACCTGGAGGCCAAGGTGTTTGGTGGAGCTCGGATGCTCCAAGGCATGGAAAATACGGATATTGGTGAGAATAACGCAGAATTTGCAAGGGCCTATCTGAGAAAGAGAAATATTCCCCTGAAAGCTCAAGACCTGGGGGGGCAATTTGCGAGAAAGATCTATTTCTTTCCTTCGAGTGGAAGAGTCTTAGTCAAGAAACTCATGGAGCTGCGCAATGACACCATTTTGCAGCGTGAGAAAGTCTATGACGCCTACGACGAAAAGATGTCGAAAATAAACACGTGAGGTGAATGGCATGAGCCTGGCAGTGATCAAACAACTCAATGCAAAAGCCGTTATCAAAGTGCTGGTGGTTGATGACTCGCCATCCATCTGCAAGCTTATGGAGGAGATTATCAATCGCGAGCCTGATATGGAAGTGGTCGGTACGGCCCCGGACCCTTTATTGGCTAGGGAAATGATCAAAACATTAAATCCAGACGTCGTGACACTGGATATTGAAATGCCACGGATGAACGGGCTGGATTTTCTGGAAAAATTGATGCGCCTTCATCCGGTACCCGTCTTGATGGTTTCAAGCTTGACCGCTGCCGGATCGGCGGCGACCCTCCGCGCCCTAGAGCTCGGTGCGATGGATGTTGTGCTGAAGCCGCACACTGCCGCACCCGATGCGATCAGGACAATGGCTGAGGAGATCACAGGCAAGTTGCGAAGGGTGCTTCAATCCAGACCCAATCTCGCGGCATCCGCTCCAGTGGCCGTACCTCCTCCGGCAGTTTCCGCGGCCCTGAGTCCCGCTCTGGCGGCGAGGAAGATGATTTTCATCGGGAGCTCGACGGGCGGAACCGAGGCGGTACGCAACTTTCTCTCCATGATGCCCGTCGGTAGCCCGGCGATCATGATTGCGCAGCATTTGCCGGAGGCATTTACGGGTGCGTTCGCACGTCGGCTCGATGCGAGCTGCCAATTGACTGTCAAAGAGGCGGTCCACAATGAGCTGATCCAGGTCGGCCACGTGTATGTGGCGCCAGGCCACTCCCACTTAATGGTATGCAAATCGGGGGGGTATTACTATACGTACCTCTCCAACGCTGAGCCGGTGAACCGGCATCGCCCGTCTGTTGATGTCTTGTTTGAATCGGCGGCACGCCACGTGGGTAGAAATGCGATCGGCGTCATACTTACCGGAATGGGCAAGGATGGTGCTGCGGGCATGCTCAAAATGCGTGAGGCAGGGGCGTACACCTTGGCACAAGACCAATCGAGCTGCGTCGTGTTTGGGATGCCCAAGTCCGCAATCGAGCTAAATGGAGTACAGGAAGTCCTGTCGTTGTCAGATCTACCTAAAGGGGTACTCAAGCAGCTTGTCAGACAGGGCGAGGTGGGTCGGCCCTGAAACAAGAAAGGCCTGGAGGTAGCCAGGCCTTCTTGGCGCAGGATGGGAACTTACAGCCCGCTCTCTCTTTTAAGTGCGCCAATGGCAACCACAACGTTGTTTGAGGCCGTGAAAAATGGGGTATTGGGATTAAGCGCGGCTTCAGCTTCGTCGAATTTCTTCACGTTGATCATACTCGCGACTTTTCCTGCCTCCTTGTGAAAGGTCGCGTGCCGCGCGACACAGTCCGCGTGACTTTTTAGCCGGCCAAATTTGATTTTGGCCTCACCGTGCAGCCACTTGCCAAGCGCACAGCAATTGTCCGCAGAAATAGTCGTGACATCCATAGTGTCGCTCTTTGAAATGGCAGTACGAAACTTGATTTTCCACTCTGCGTGGGCTTTCATGGCTTCGGATAAATCCATCTTGGTCTCCTTGTGAGGTTAACTGGCGTTGCACTCAACTCTTTAAGCATTAACCAGATTGTTGATCGATATCGAGGAGCGCCGGCTCGGGAGGTGCGGGCGCCTTATTGTAATTCGACACAAAAAGTTCTTTTTGCAGTGTTTGACTCGACATTTGACGACCCGGCGCCAGTGGCCAAGCCTCAATCTATCGGGCAAGCTGCGCCACCATAGCCTGCATGGTGGCAAGTGCCGCCTGGAACAGGGCGCTTGTCGGTGAGGCGTAAAAGGGCAGAGCGATATAGAGCATGATGAGCCCGACCCCGAGCGTAACGGGAAACCCAATTGCAAAGATGTTCATTTGGGGCGCGGACCGGGTTAAGACGGCCAGCACAACGCTAGTCATGAGAAGGACTGCAATGATCGGCAGGGCGAGTTGAACGCCCGCCTGAAAGATGATGGACGCGTCATCGGCCACGCCTTTCATTCCTTCACCGGACAGGATATGGGGTGTGACGGGGAGCGCGTGGAAGCTGTCCGTCAACGTCATGAGGAGGGAGAGGTGGGCATTAGTGGCAAAGAAAGCCAGCAGGGCAAGCCAGCTCAGGAGCTGGTTGACGACTCCGCTGCCAGCAGAATTGTCGGGGTCGTAAAGCGTCGCAAAGCTTAAGCCCATTTGCATACCAATCAGCTCGCCCGTCATTTCGACCGCAGAAAAGACCAGTTGCATAATGAATCCCATGGTCACACCGATCAGCGTCTGCATCGCCAAAGCGATCAATCCTTGAAGCGAAAACAACATGATGGGGGGGATTTCCGGGAGCGTAGGCATGACGGTCAGGGTGATGAATAAGCCCAGGCCGATCTTGACCCGGGCCGGCACAGACGTGTGTCCAAACCCGGGTGCGACCATTATGAGCCCCAGGATGCGCGCGAGGGGAAGCATGAAACCCGCAAGCCAGGCGTTCAATTGGGCGTCAGTGAAGGAGATCATCGAGTTGGGGGCAGGGGAACGCAGTAATACCCGAGCGACGCGGTTGGCCCTCTTAGCCAACCAGAGCGGGCAGATCAGAGAACAGCCGCGTCATGTAGTCGGTTAGGACAGTGAGCATCCAGGGGCCCGCGACAATGAGCGTCACAATTACGGCGACCAGCTTGGGTACAAAGGAGAGACTCGCGTCGTTAATCTGCGTCGTCGCCTGGAAAATGCTCACCACCAGTCCAATGATCAGCGTCACCGCGAGCAACGGGGCGGACAACATCAATACAACTTGCATGGCATCCTGGCCAAGTGACATGACAGTGTCTGGAGTCATCATGATTGGTCGCCTCGGTCGCTATTGATAGAAACTTTGGGCCAACGAGCCAATGAGCAGGTGCCAGCCGTCAACCAGCACGAACAGGATGATCTTGAACGGTTGCGAGATCATTGGCGGCGAAACCATCATCATGCCCATGGACATCAGCACGCTGGCGACAACCAGGTCGATGATCAGAAATGGAATGAATATGGCAAAGCCGATCTGAAATGCGGTTTTCAGTTCGCTGGTGATATAGGCGGGAATCAGGATGCGCATGGTCACCTCATCCGGACTCTTGATTGGGGGACTGTTGGAGATTTTCGCAAACAGCGCGAGATCAGTCTCGCGCGTCTGGCGCAGCATGAAGCCTTTAAGCGGCGCAGAGCCGCGCTGAATAGCGTCGTCCAAATTGATGTGATTTTCCGAATAAGGCTGATAGGCATCGGTGTAGATCTTGTCTAGGGTCGGCCCCATGACAAAGAAGGTGAGGAATAGCGAAATTCCGATTAATACCTGATTGGGAGGAGAGGTTTGCAAGCCAATGGCATGACGCAGCAGGGACAGCACGATAATGATGCGGGTGAAGCTCGTCATCATCAGCAGACCGGCGGGCAGCATGGACAGCGCGGTCATGAGGATCAGCGTCTGGATGCTCAGGGTGTACGTCTGGCCACCACCGGGAGCAGGAGTCGTCGTTAGGGCTGGTAGGCCAAGTGGCGCCGCATGCGCCAAGAGCGGCGTGAACAAAGTCACTAGCAGAAGCAGTGCACAGCATTTTGGGAACGGGGCGAGCGCACGCGCCTGCGTTGTGCTTCGAAAAAGCGCTTTTGCCAGGATGGTTTCATTTGCCATCGCGGGATTTCTCGATCATGGATTTGAATCGCGATGCAAAACCGAGGGCCGATGGATCAGTCAACACAGTGGGCATAGCGCCCTTGGCTAGAGTGGCCAAGGCGTGGACCTGTCCTGTTGCGACGCCTGCAACAATCCAGGTGTCGTTAACCTCGATCAGAACCGCCCGCTCCCGACCGCCTAAGCTGATGCTGCCTACGATTTTCAGCGGACTGTTGCCGAAAGTTTGGGTGATACCCAGGCGCTTGGTCAGCCAAGATAGGGCGAGGATCAGGATGACGACGCCAAGCAATCCCAGAATGACCTGGACGACATTGCCCGCGGAATTGGCGAATGGGGCCGGGGCGGATGCCGCCCCAAATGCCAAGGCTGGCACGAAAACCAGAGATACGGCCGCGATCGATGACGAAAGGCGCACTCCGGATCGCCACGGGGCGCTACGGTTCGTAATGTTGGAAGCAGGCGTGTTCATGGGCGTCCATTGTGTTGTGCGCAGGAGATTCACTTGTTCAGTTTGCGAATGCGTTCAGATGGGGTGATGATGTCGGTCAGGCGAATACCGAAACGCTCATTGACGACAACGACTTCACCCTGGGCGATCAGGCACCCATTGACCAAAATATCAAGCGGGTCGCCTGCCATGCCATTGAGCTCGATCACCGAACCGCGCGATAATTGCAGCAGATTCTTGATTGGTAACTTGGTCTGTCCAAGCTCCACGGTCAGCGTGACCGGGATATCGAGAATCATGTCGATATCGTTCGCCGTATCGGCCTTTCCTGCACCCGACAAGGGTTTGAACAGCGTTGAGGTGATAGCGCCACCTATGTGAGACGTTCCCTCCATCACTTCGGGGTTGCCGTTGTCTTGTGTCACCTGCTCGTTCGTTTGGGGATCGGTGGACGCAGTGTTTGCCATGGTGTTCTCCTAGGATTCCCTGTTTTCAAGGGGGATGATGCGCTCGACGCGCAATGCGTACTGGCCGTTGGATACGCCGAATCCGCACTCAATTAGCGGAGTGGAATCGGCTTTAGCCTGGATTGAGCTCGGCACTTCGATGGGAATGAAATCGCCGACCTGCATGTTTAATACGTGGCGCAGTGTCATCAGGGCCGTGCCCAGATCCGCCGTGAGTTTGACTTCTGCCGCCTTAACTTGATTCGCAATGAGTTTGGCCCAGCTTCGATCCGCCGTTTCGCGTTCTTGCCGGGTGGTGACTGACAGGACCTCGCGAATTGGTTCAAGCGAAGTGAATGGGAAGCAGATGACCAACTCGCCTGTGGTGTCACCCAGTTTGATGCTCACCGTATTGATGACGACCATGTCATCGGGGCTGCAGACGTTCAGGTATTGCTTATAGGATTCGGAACGCACATATTCAAAATGAATAGGGTGCACCATCTGCCATGAGCGGGTCTGACAATCGATTACCTCGATCATTAACCGCTGAATAATGCGTTGCTCAGTTGGCGTAAAATCGCGCGATTCGCCGCTCTTGTGAAAGCGTCCCTGGCCCCCGAACAGATTGTCCACCATCAGGAAGATCAAATTGGGATCAATGATGAACAGCGCGTGGCCCGGCAGGGGGCTGATGCGCAACAAATTAATGTTTGTGGGCACCGTGACGCCGCGTATGAAATCGGCATACTTCATGATCCTCAGCGGGTTGGGGGTGATCTCGCAGGGGACTTTGACGAAATCGTAAAGTGATATGCGAAAGTGCTGGGCAAATCTTTGGGTGATTATTTCCAGAACCGGTAGCCGGGTCTGGATCAAATGCTCCCTGCTAGTCAGATCATAGGGTCGGACGTTTCCCGGTTCCCCCATTGTCTCCGGCGCGACGATGCCTTCTTCCTGCACCCCTTTCAGCAGGGTGTCAACCTCGTCTTGCGAGAGAAAATCTGAGCTCATTGAATCACCAAGTCGGTAAAAAATACCCCGCTGATGTCCTGTTGCGCCGTTCCCTGTGCGAATGGTTGCCGGATTTGGGCGACGATTTCGTCTGCCAGCTTGTGTTTTCCGTCACCGGAGTTGATCTCGGATGCCTTCTTGCTCGACAGCAACGTCAGTAGACGGCTGCGGACCTGAGGCATACGCTGTTTGATGTGCTCTGCCGCTTCATCATCCTTGACCTGCAGTACCATGGTGACCTGCAGGTATTGCTCACCGTTTTCAGGTTGAAGATTGACGGTAAACGGCTCAAGGTTGACGAACACGGGAGGAGGGGCGGGTGGGGGCGCCTCTTGGTGCGCTTCCTTTCCCTTGCCACCCAGGATGAACCATGCCCCCGCGCCACCCGCTGAAAGCAAGGCGACGAGGACGCCCGCCAGGATGATGAACTTCTTCGACGATTTCTTGGCGACCTTTTCATCGGGGATTGCTTCGACTTTGGCTTTTTCAGGTTTAGACATGGTGTCCTCTGACGAATTAAACATGTGTTCCTGATTATTGAAGCGAATGCGGGTAATTGATTGCTTGATTAAGCGCGGAAAATCCACCTTATTTGCTAGTTAGACTGGGGCTCCGCTTGCGCCGAGGGGTCGCGCCAGAGGGGGAAGGGCATTACATCGCAATGCCTGCCGTTGTGGACGCCTGCGGCACAAAAAAGGTGCGAGGTCGTTGGTGTGCACCGCGTGAGCCGCGGTCTTGGTGCATTCCTCAGGCGAACCGATCGACCAATCCGTCAGGTGCAATGGCACTGATCGTTGTTTGGACCGAGGGCGGCATTACGCTATTTCCAGATTGTCTTGCGATTGGCTCTGGGGCGCGGGAGGACCGGTCTGGCTGGCTGAAACTGCCGGATGCGTCCGCCTGAACATTGGTCTGGCCAAGACTGATTCCCGACTCGGCCATCATTTCGGTTAGTCTGGGCAACGCCGATTGAATGGCATTTCCGGTCGCCCCGTCGCGAACGACGAATGACACCGTAGCCTGATTGTTGTCAAGGGTGACCGTGACTTTGATGGGCCCCATGTCGGGGGGGCTCAGATGGATTTCTGCCTGCTGCTGTTTGTCCGCTGCCATCAGGACCACTTGGCGTCCCAACGCATCATTCCACGCATCTGAACCCACAGGTGCATCGATGCGCGTTTGCGGGCTATCGTGCGGCGTCGAAGCGGTTGAGAGCGCAGGACCGGGAAGTGCATTAATGTTTACGGCGGAGAGCGATGGTGGATCATTGCCGGGTGCACCTTGCTGCAGCGATTGATCCTTCGCGAGGACGATGGCCGCAATCGCATCTTGGGCGGTTATCGGCTTTATGGGGGATGACTGATCGGACGGCATGACGTTGACGCCTGGAACATTGACCGCTGGATTTGATGACAGGCCCGCGCCACGCGCGCTTGGGAGCGTGGTAGACACTTTGGCGGCGGGCAGATTGGTTGAGAGAGTGCTCGGCAGCTGTGTTGAAGCACTGAATCCCGGGAGCCGGGTGGACAGTGTGTCAGCAGGCGGGCTACCGACGTCGCCCTCCGTGCTCTGCGCGCTTGTGGCAACTTGCGTCCCCGAATTGGCGGGCGCTGTGGAGTCAACCAATCCCGGACCAAGCTTGGTGATACCTGGACTGTTTCGGGACGGATCGGTCAGGGGTGGGGTGGCCGCTTTTGATCCGTCAGTCTGGCTTGAATTAGCGATCGCATTGACGGAAGCCTGGAGTGGTACCATACCGGGGAACATCGCATTTGCCGGACTGTTGGATGCATCTGGCACCGCTGAAGGCGCTACAGCAGCTTCATCCTTCTTAGCCGGTTTGGTGTCACCCTTGATGTCATCCTTGCTGTCCCCAAGGTGCTGGCGGAGTTCCTTGTCGAGCGCGCTCTGGAATGACTGGCTATTGACAGCGGAATTTTCGCCGCCCTGAGGCGTATTCGGGTTCGGCACGGATCCATTGGCAGTTGATGGAGTGATGGCATGGCTGTCGATGAGCAGGGCCGGCATTATTGTTCCTTGTTCGTAAGAAATCTACGATTGGTGAATTCATCAAGAAGATGCTGCTCCCGCTTGATGGCCTGTTGGGCGAGCGTCGCTTCTGAGCGTTTGGATAGGATCCCGTACGACTTGAGTTTCATGGAACTGCCTTGCCATTCGGAGCGTCGGTTTTCCGCTTGCAGGGTACAGGATGCGACAACTTTCCTTTGCTGGACGATCGCAGCGTTTAACCGCTGCATGAATATCTGCTGGTTCTTGAGTTCATTGGCCGTCAGTCCACCCTTTGCGGACGCCGCATACGATTCAAGATAGTCGTCGTAAAAGCGCTCCAGCGTTGCCAACCGTTCCTCGGCTTCCTTCAGGGAGTAGACCGCACCCGCCAAGGCTTTGACAGAGAGCTCCACGTCCTTATTGGCCAGCTCAAGCAGGATTTCCATTGGGATTTTCTCGGCCAAAGCTTACCTCGCCTGATTAAAGAGATTGTTGAGTTGGTTAAGGCTGTCACCAGCGGGTGCCCGTTCGCGCATCCCTTGCTGAAGAAACGATTCGAGAGCCGGATAAGCCTCGATTGCCTGGTCGATCAGTGGGTCCGTGCCCGCCTTGTATGCGCCGACGCTTATCAAATCCCGATTGCGCTGGTAGCGCGAATACACTTGCTTGAATACCCTGGCCTGACTGAGCTGTGATTCGGAAACGAGATTCGGCATGGCACGACTAATGGATGCTTCAATATCGATAGCAGGGTAGTGCCCTGCTTCTGCGAGGGTGCGCGATAACACAATGTGGCCATCGAGGACGGCGCGGGCGCTATCTGAAATCGGATCCTGCTGATCATCGCCCTCGGACAGAACCGTATAAAAGGCCGTGATGGAACCGCCACCGGGTTTTCCATTTCCGGCGCGCTCGATCAGTTGAGGAAGCTTGGCGAAGACAGATGGTGGATAACCCTTAGATGCCGGTGGTTCGCCAACCGCCAGCGCAATCTCGCGCTGGGCCATGGCGTAGCGGGTAAGGGAGTCCATGATGAGTAGCACATTCTTGCCTTCGTCCCGGAACTGTTCTGCAACCGAGGTTGCATAAGCCGCACCTTGCAGACGCATCAGTGGTGAGGTGTCAGCGGGTGCCGCGATGACCACCGAACGGGCCATGCCGTCGGGCCCCAATATATGTTCAATGAATTCTTTAACCTCACGGCCGCGTTCGCCGATCAGGCCGACGACGATGACATCGGCACTGGTGTATCGCGCCATCATGCCGAGCAACACGCTTTTTCCGACGCCGCTGCCTGCAAACAGGCCAATTCGCTGGCCGCGGCCAACGGTGAGGAGTGTATTGATCGCGCGAATTCCGGTATCCAGGATCATGTTGATGGGAGCGCGCGCCAGTGGGTTGTTGGGCCGCCCATACAGGGGCCTCATCTGGCTCGCATTCAAGGGTCCAAGCTCATCCAGGGGACGGCCGGCCCCGTCAACCACTCTGCCCAACAGTGCCGCACCGACAGGAAAATGTTTTGCACGATCTACCGTGCGTTGCCGCGGATGGTCGACTGTTCCCGGTTTTGGCAAACAGCGCGTAATGTCTTCCGGAAGCACATGGGCCCCGGGTTCTATTCCGTGCATATGGCCATTGGGCATCAGAAAAAGTCGATCGTTGGCAAATCCGACAACCTCGGCATCCACATAGCTTCCGTCATTTACGCCAACCAGACAGCTATTACCCACGGCCAGTTTGAGCCCGCTACATTCCAAAATTAGGCCCGCCACGCGCGTCACCTTTCCGCTCACCTGAATGGGTTCCGAAATCGAGGCAAGCTGGCTGCAGTCATGCAAGTAGTCGGTGACTTTCTGGGCGAGTGAGAGGAGGGGGCCATTCATTCGAGCCACGCCCCCGATTGATTGAGGGCAAGGGCAAGCCGCTTCCAGCGTGATTCCACTGTTGCATCAACCTGGCTGGCGGCGGTCTCAAGTTTGCAGCCGCCACTCGTCAATGTGTTGTCGACCCGAATTCTCAGGCCAAGACTGGAGATTTCATCTGCAAATGCCTCCTTCAGCAGGCGCGCATCCTCGCTGTTGACCGCCAGGTGAATCGGATGAACCATGGGTGGCAGGCGATTCAGTGCATCCTGGACAACCGGAATGATCAGTTCGGGGTGAATCGACTGTGCCTGCATCATCAGGACCCGCGTTAGATCAAGCGACAGCTTCAGCACCTCTTCAGCCATGGTTTGGCCAAATTGGCTCAATTCTCCCTGTAGGTTATCGACCATCAGCTGAAACGATTTCTTCTGCTTGTCGAGCAGGCTGCGTGCTCCCTGCATGCCCGCGGCATAGCCTTCCGCATAGCCCGTTGCGCGCGCGCCCTCCTTGGCTTTCGCAACATCATGCTCGAGTTGCCCAGCCCCTTCGGCGGCAGTGGCGTCATCGATGTCAAATGACGCCATTTCCCAGCGCTGGTAGGCAGTGAGCTGCTCCTTAGGAATAATAACGCTAGACAAAGACCTCCCCACCCTTTCCGCTGATCACTAACTGGCCCTCTTCGGCCAGACGCTTCACGGTCTGGAGAATCTGCTTCTGCTCGTTTTCAACCTCCGAGAGGCGCACCGGGCCCTTTGACTCGAGATCCTCGCGCAGCATTTCTGCCGCTCGCTGCGACATGTTCTTGAAGATCTTCTCCTGGAGATCCTGGGAGGCACCCTTGAGCGCCAGAATAAGTGATTCGGACTGCACTTCCCGCAGCATGAGCTGGATGCCCTTGTCATCAATCGCCATGAGGTTGTCGAAGATGAACATTTCATCCTCAATCTTCTGAGCGAGCTCGGTGTCATAACCCCGTAGCGTTTCCATGATGCCATCCTCATGGTCGCCGCTCACGAAGTTGATAATCTCTGCCGCAGCCTTGACGCCCCCTGCCGTCTGGTTGGCACGGGATTCGTTGCCGGTCAGCAAACGGCTAAGCACCTCGTTGAGTTCCTGCATTGCAGCCGGCTGAACGCTGTCGAGCGTCGCGATTCGAAGCAGGATGTCATTACGAAGCTCATTGCTAAACCGGTTGAGAACTTCACCTGCTTGATCAGGCTCCAGATGCACCAGAATGGTCGCAATGATTTGTGGATGCTCGTGGCGGATCAGTTCGGCCACTTCATCGGCTTCTAGCCATTTGAGGTGATCGATGCCCGGTGACTCGCGATCCTTAAGAATCTTGCCGAGCAAGTGCGCCGCCCGGTCATCGCCCAGCGCTTTGGTCAGGACTGAACGGATGTAGTCCGGGGAGTTGTCCAGACCTGTCTGTTCACCGACCAAGTCAGTGAATGCGACGATAGTCTCTTCGATCTGTTCATGAGTGACTTTCTTGAGCGAGGCCATGGCGGCACCGATCTTCTGCACTTCCTTGGGACCGAGATACTTGAGCACTTGAGCCGCCTCGTCCTCGCCGATGGACAGGAGAAGAATCGCGCTGCGGTTAACGCCTTGCTCGCTCATCCTATTCCACCCAATTCTTCACGACACTGGCCACGGCCTGTGGATTTTGCCGCGCCATGGTTCGGGCGATCTGAAGTCGCTCTTCATGATTGGGCATGGCTTGTCCCGGTGACGGCCCGGCGCTCCCGTCTGGGCCTCCCAGTGCGGCAGCTCCGCTTCCCGTAACAACGGGTGCGATGCGCTTGGTCAATGGGCGAAAGAACTTGAAATAGAGGTAAGCCAATACCAGCGCCATCACCAGATATCGAACGCTGTCTTGTGCCATGTTGATGTTGTCGCGCTGCTTCCAGAATGGCTGGTCGGGCAGCTTTTCAATATCCGGCACAGTGAAGGGGCTGTTTGCCACGCTCAGCGTGTCGCCACGTGACTGGTCGTATCCCATGGCCTCCTTGACCAAGGATTCGACCTGGGCCTTCTCAGCCGCCGACAGGGGAACCTGGCTGACTTTGCCGTCTTTTCCGGCGACCTTACGGTAGTTCACGACGACTGCAGCAGAAAGCCGCTTGACGCCACCCATCGGTTGCTGGACGTAGCGAATTGTCTTGTCAACCTCATAGTTGGTCGTCGCCTCTTTGTGAATGTTCTGACTGGCGTTTGCTTCAGTTTGGTTCGTTGCAGCTTTGGGCGCATTGATGGGGGCGGTAGCCGGGGCAGGCGGCTGGTTGGATAGCGCGCCCGGCACACCACCGGGATTTGCGGCGGAATTGGTGGACTCGTTAGTCTGCAGGCTGCGCACCGTGGCATCGGCAGCATTTTGATTGGGCTTGTAGGTCTCAGCTGCCTGCTCGGCGTGGGAGAAATCAATATCGGCGGTTACCTCTGCACGCACGTTATCCTTGCCGACGATGGGGAACAGGATCGACTCGATGCGTGTTGCCACATCATGCTCGTATTCCTGCACGTATTTGAGCTGGCTGGGATCCAGACCGTCAATCGACTTGTGGTCCGAGTCGGACAGAAGGTCGCCATTTTGATCCAGAATGGTGACGTTGCTTGCGGACAGGTCGGCTACGCTGCTCGAGACCAGATGGCTGATGGCGTTGACCTGGGCATTGTCCAGCGTACGACCTGGATAAAGGTTCAAAATGACCGATGCCGTGGGTTTTTGCTGGTCACGTACGAACACGGATTCCTTTGTGAACGCGATGTGCACACGCGCGCTCTGCACGGCAGATAGAGTCTGGATGGAGCGTGCCAGTTCGCCTTCTACTGCGCGTTGATAATTGACCTCTTCCTGAAACTGGCTGATACCCAGCTTTTGATTTTCCATCAGCTCAAAGCCAACGGTTCCTCCCCTTGGCAGACCTTGGGAGGCCAGACGCAGGCGGGCTTCGTGAACCTGGTCTGCGGGCACCAGAATTGCGCCGCCCCCATCGGCAAATTTATACGGAACGTTCATCTGGGACAACGCGCCGATAATGGCGCCGCCATCTTGATCGGAGACATTGCTAAACAGCACCCGGTAGTCGGGTTGGTTGCCCCACATCCAGACGCCGATAGCTAGGGCAATCGTGACGGCCAGGGCGACGATGGCGGCGATTTTTTTCTGCCCACACGGCATGTTCTATATGTTGAGCTGAGGGGCCGTTGTGACTTGTACTGAATCACTCATACCAATCCTTTATCCGGAACTGCTTTCATTGTTGTCTGCTTGCCGAGCAGGTTTCCTTAACCAGCCCATCAGGGGATGTACTAAATTATCGGCATTGGCAGGCGTTTCGAGACTGGGAATAGAGCGGGATTTGTACCCTTATTCCCGTGAGCGGGGCAGCGGTGCGGGGCCTATGATTCTGTGCGTAGGGAAGCGATTCCCCATGAGTGAGGCCCAAAACCTATGGACATAAGTGCAATAGATCGAATGGTGGCGATGCTCCATGCCCACGCGGATCTTGCTTCAGGACGCAGCGTGACACCCGCTGCTAACAATCCTGCGGACCCGCAGGGATTTGGAAGCATACTCAAGACGTCGTTAAATCAGGTCAACCAAGCGCAACTGTCGGCAGAAAAAATAGCCCAGGATTTTGAGGTTGGAACGCCGAATGTCAACCTGGGTGATGTGATGGTTTCCATACAGAAGGCCAACATCAACTTTCAGGGCGCCGTCCAGGTTCGAAACCGCCTGGTGTCCGCGTATAACGACATGATGAACATGCAGATCTAGCAACTCGGTTTAAGTTAAGCAGCTGATATGCTGGGAGCCGATCGTCGGGGCGACAGAAGAGAACAGAATATTGAACATCTGTTCCCGCCGGCTTTTCGGAAGCGCGCGTAGCACCTTCACCGCCTGTTGGGCGATCCGCTCATCCTGCGTCTGAGAATAGCCAATTAGCAGATTGGACCACGCCTCTGCCAGTTCCGGATCCGACGCGCGCAGCTTCTGTAGTGCCTGCGAGACGCCCGCCATCCCTCTCAATTTGAAGAAGGTCATCCCCAGGTTCTGCCATGCCGGCATATAGTCAGGGTCTATGCGCAATGCATCGCAGTATGTGTGCATGGCCAGAAGGGGCCGTTGCGTTTCTCTGTATGCATCACCGAGATTGTTTCGAGCGTAGACGTCGCGCGGATCAATTTTCAAGAGCCTCTGGTAGGCTTCGATGGCGTCCGGGTAACGATACATTGCAGTGAGTGCACGTCCGAAAACGAACCAGGCCGTTGCGTTGCCAGGTTCTGCACGCGTCCATTGATATCCCAGTTGCATCAAAGGTTGCCATTCTTCCTGCCGCTCCAGGGCAATGGCTTGCGCTATCCAGGCGACATGGGCTGGGGACGTCACATGGCCTCCAGCTGGATGCGGGATGGCGTGCGGGTAGTTAGGAGGATCGTTCGGTGAGGCGAACGAGATAGAAGCGACACCAAAGAAAAGCAAAGTCGTCGTGACGTGTGGAATGGCAAATTTCATGAAAGAGTCTTTCCGCACCTTCGCCGCGTGCATCCGGTCTTTATCCCTGTGAGTGCGCGCCAATGCAACGCATGCTGAGGATCGCAAATATTAACGGAAATAAGTACCGTATTGAAGCAATGCGCAAGAGATTCTGAGCGCAAATTGCTAATCTTGGGCGGGATGGCACATTCTTCTCACCCAACGGAACGCCTTGCGCAATTCCCCGAATTGTTACAGCTTCGACCGACGGTCACGCTCCAGCTTCATGATGTAGCGTTGCAAGGTCGAGGATGCGGTATTGGGCAGCTCCACAAAACCGCAACCAATGCGCCTTCGCTTGATTCCGGTGCGCGCCGTAAGCGGCACGATGTTGTGCACCCGCAAGTTCACCTGCAAAACCCCGATTTCTGGCAGGGCGATTTCGCACTGGGACAACGTGTCACCGGCTTGCGCGTCAATTGGATGCTTATTGTCGCAGATGGCCACACCCCCAAGGCTGATATCGAGTACGACGGTGCTAACCGGATGGGGATTCCCGATTGCCGTCGCGGGAATGACACACTGGACTGGCTTGACGATCGGCAGGTCAACGCGGAAATTTTCACGTCGTTGCAGTCGAACCAAAGACTCCGGGATTTGCGCAATGATGGCTGGCTTCCCGTCAAAACTGGCGAGCGTCGCAATGTTCGTGTCGAAGACGATTTTGATGTGGTCGAGGCTGGTCTCGACGCGAATGGCGGAGCCAGGCTTGGCATGGCGGATAAAGGGGTGGTCTACGACACTGTCCAGGATTACTTCTCCCCTGCGCTCATCAAGATGCAGGACTGAGGAAATAATGAAGTCCTTGCGCCTCGGATGGGAGACATTTACCAGCAGTTTCTGATCCAAAATCCCGTGCAGATAGAACAGCACCTCCCGCCAGCTTCGAATGGCGTACTGGTCGGATAGTCCTTCCAAGGTTGGCAGGTTCAGGGCGATTGAGTTAGCGTCGTCTTCCACGGCTTCGGGATTCTGACTATCGTAATTTGTTTGCGGCATAGGTGTTACTTTCTGAAGGGACCTGCTCGAGTTGGTATAACCAGGCGAGCAATTCAGCGATCACCCCATATAGCTGTGGCGGAATGTGGCTGTCCAGGTCCACTTGCATCAGGAGGGAGACGAGTTCGCGCGATTGGTGGACGTAAAGGCCCGCACTGCGTGCGCGCTCGATGATCGCATCGGCGATCTGGCCGCGACCCTTGGCGACGACACGCGGTGCGAGGGCGCCCTCTTCATAAGCCAGGACAGCGGCGGAACGCATGGGATTAGCCTTGTCCATCCGTCCTCCTGATGTTCATCCGTTTTACTTTGCATCCCATATCGGAGAGCCGATTGCCCAATGCAATCTGGTGATTCTGGAGTCGGGACTCGGCTTTCGCGTTGTCGCTTCGGACATCGATATCCACGCCCGCACTGTCCAGAGTAATGACGACATCGACTTTTCCCAAACGCGGCATTTCCAGGCTAAGCCGGGTAACCCAGGGTGCTTCGCTGTCGACACAGTCCTGGCGTTCACGCCGGGTTTGCAGGCTGACCTGCTGTCCGGGCCAGGGCTGCCCGGTCCAAAGCAGAACAGGGTTGTTCAATATCGATAGTTGTTGAACCAGGTTTTGTTGGAGCCAGGTGAGCGGTCCCTGAACAATGGCAGGTTGGGCGTTTTCCGCGTTGCCAGCGGAAAGTTCGGCCGGACTGAAAGCGAGCAGCGTGGGTAACCGACCCTGCGGTTCCTGTTTCAAGGATTCCAAAGCACGTGTGCCATTGAGCCACTGCTCCAGATGGGACTCATAAAACAACCCGCTTAGGCCAATTGCATTGCGAAGTGCCACGGCGAGTGTGGCCGGGTTGCGCGGGGGCTCGCTGAAAAGCGGAGCGTCAGTCTGAATGGCGCCGGATTCTTCGGATTGCGGGTTTTCATTGATCAAGCTGACCAGGAGTGTGGCCGTCTGACTGATCCGGGTTTCGGCACTGGCAGGCTGTTGACTTTCCTCAAGGGCCGGATTGAGCAGGTCGATAATCCCATAACTGACAACCGTCGCGCGCTTAGCAGGCTGCCCGGTTGGCAGACGGGGCTGGGACCCGGATCTGATGTTCGCGGCGCTCCCTTGGGAGACATCCTGGGTTGGAGGCCGTGCTGAGCCAACGAGAGGATCTAGATCACCTGCAAGGGCGGACTGCACTTCCGGTTCAGGGATGGGTCGGCCCGCGGCATCGCCCGAATCGACGCCCTTGTCATTTCCGGGTTGGCGATAGCTCCGCCTTCCCGCTTGCTGGTCCTGAATGGGCGTGGCCTCGATAATGGGCAAGGGGGCGTCCAGCCGTAGCATTTAACGTCAGCCTGCAGAGGGCGTCAGTCTGGCCAATCGTCCTTCTTGTACGTCTTGTTAACCAACTTGCCCTTATAGTTTGCCACGAGCATGGTATGAAGATTTTTCATCCAGGGTTCGGTTAACTCGCGGATCCGTGCGTCATCCGCCAGGATTTTCTTGATGACTTCAACTTTTTCCTTCTTGGTAGCCGGTTGCATAAGGGTTCCTTCCTTCAAGAGTTTGAGTTCCTCAACCTGGGCGCGACAGCTTCGTTCCAACGTGGCCAGTCCATTCCAGTCGCCGGTTTCCGCTGCGTTGACCATTTTGCCGGTCAGAACTGATATGGACTTGAATGAGTCAATGACGTCTTGGGTTTGCATTTACCAGGCTCCTCATGCGGCGATGCTGATGGGATTCTTGTCTTGAGGCAGGCTGGAACCCACCTTGGTCGGACCAATTCGGGACCAGCCATCGTGTATCTGGCCCAATAGGGTCGCCACCTCATCCAGCATATCGGGCTGGTTTTTTAGGTTGGCTAGGAAGAGCCGGCCCGTCATATACGAATAGAGCGAATGGAGATGAATCGCAATTTCGCCTCCCCTGCGTAAATCGAGTGCGCCTTTCAAGCCTCCGGAGATGATGTTCATCGCCTTGGCGATCGAGGCCGATTTTGCCTGAATCTCACCCCCGATCATTTCTGCTCGGGCTGCAGCGATCG
>JBKQNQ010000213.1:0-4307 GCA_052145875.1 Thiobacillaceae bacterium | reverse complement strand
CAGCGCAAACTCGCCAAGCTTGTGGCCCACCATGTTCTCGGTTACGTATACCGGTACATGCTGACGGCCGTTGTGCACGGCTACGGTCAAGCCGATAAATTCCGGCAGCACGGTTGAGCGCCGGGACCATGTCTTGATGGGACGCTTGTCGTTGCTCGCCTTGGCAACTTCCACCTTTTTTATCAGGTAAGCATCCACAAACGGGCCTTTTTTGACTGAACGTGACATTTTCGTTTACCTCAATCAGCTGGCGTGACGGCGACGAACAATCATGCCGTTCGTGCGCTTGTTGTTGCGTGTACGATACCCTTTGGTAGGCAGACCCCATGGGCTCACAGGCACCCGGCCCTCGCCAGTCTTGCCCTCACCACCCCCATGCGGGTGATCGACGGGGTTCATGGCCACGCCACGGACCGTGGGACGAATACCGCGCCAGCGTTGGGCTCCCGCTTTCCCGATCGAACGCAGACTATGTTCGCCATTGCCGACTTCGCCAAGGGTCGCACGACACTCGACATGCACCCTGCGGATTTCGCCGGAGCGCAAGCGTAACTGTGCATAGACGCCTTCCCGCGCGAGCAACTGGACCGATGTACCCGCTGCACGCGCCAACTGGGCGCCCTTTCCAGGCTGCAACTCGATCGCATGGATGGTGGAACCAACGGGAATATTGCGCAGCGACATGGTGTTGCCCACCTTGATGGGTGCTTCCGCCCCGCTCATCAGCTCGCTACCCGCGGTAACTCCGCGCGGTGCCAGGATGTAGCGACGCTCACCATCCGCATAACACAGCAACGCAAGATGCGCAGACCGATTCGGATCGTATTCCAGCCGCTCAACTTTGGCGACGATCCCATCTTTGTTGCGGCGAAAATCCACCATCCGATACTGCTTCTTGTGGCCGCCACCCATATGTCGCGTCGTGATGTGGCCATTGTTGTTGCGGCCGGCAGTCCGATTCTTCTTTTCCACCAAAGAGGCCACCGGCCTGCCTTTGTGGAGGTCGGAATGGACGACCTTCACCACAGCACGGCGACCAGGGGATGTCGGTTTAACTTTGACGAGTGCCATATGTTCTCCCTTACTGACCAGCCGCCAGATCCAGTTCCTGGCCAGGCTTGATGCTAACGTATGCCTTCTTCCAGTCCTGGCGACGGCCCATAATGCGGCCTGAGCGCTTGATCTTGCCTTTGACATTGGCGACCTGCACGCCCGTCACCTCCACTTTGAACAAGTGTTCAACCGCGGCGGAAATTTCCTGTTTGGTGGCGTCAGACAGGACCCGGAACACCACCTGATTAAACTTGTCGGCCACCCGGGTACTCTTTTCGGAAACCACAGGTGCGAGAATCACTTTGAGCAGACGCTCGATATTGTTCGCACTCATTACAGCATCTCCTCAAACTGCTTGACCGCCTCTCGGGTGATCAGCACGTTGCCAAAGCGAACCAGGCTCCAGGGATCGACGTGACGTGGTTCCACGACATACACGTTTACCAAATTGCGGGATGACAACCACAGGTTGTCATCTATCGTGTCGGCAATGACCATGACCTTCTCATAACCCATCCCTTTGAGCTTTTGAGCCAAAATCTTGGTCTTGGCGGTATCGACACCCAACCCATCAACGACCTTGAGCTTGCCGTCACGGGCCAGCTGAGACAGGATGGTGGACACACCGGCACGGTACATTTTGCGGTTGACCTTCTGCGCGTAGTTTTCCTCTCCCGTGTTGGGGAATATCCGGCCACCCCCCCGCCACAGCGGACTGGACGTCATACCGGCACGCGCCCGACCCGTTCCCTTCTGGCGGAACGGCTTCTTGGTACTATGCCTGACCTCTTCCCGGTCTTTCTGCTTACTATTTCCGCTACGGGCATTCGCCATGAAGGCCGTGACGACCTGATGGACCAGCGCTTCATTGTAGTCGCGGCCAAAGATCTCATCGGATGCGGACAGGCTCGATGCCTGATTGCCCTGATCATTGATGACAGTCAAATCCATCATGCCCCCCCTTTCACCGCAGGGCGCACCAACACCTCGCCACCCTTGGAGCCCGGAACCGCTCCCTTCACAAGCAACAGACCCCGTGCCGCATCGACGCGTGCAATTTCGAGGTTTTGCACCGTGCGATTGACGTTGCCCAAGTGGCCCGCCATGCGCTTGCCCGGAAACACGCGACCGGGATCTTGCGCCATGCCAATGGAGCCCGGAACATTGTGCGAACGTGAATTGCCGTGTGAGGCGCGCTGCGACTTGAAGTGATGACGCTTGATTACGCCAGCAAAACCCTTGCCCTGCGTGACGCCAGAAACATCGACCATCTGCCCAGGCTGGAATATTTCCACAGACACTGAGCCTCCGGGCTGATATTCGGCAACCTTATCAGCAGCGACGGCAAATTCCCGCATGCCTTCACCCGCTTCGACGCCGGCCTTGGCAAAATGGCCGGCCTGGGGTTTATTGACGCGGCTGTTACGGCGCGACCCAAAGGTCACCTGAATGGCGTTGTAGCCATCCGTAGCTTCTGTCTTGATCTGAGTGATGCGATTGTTCGACACGTCCAGCACGGTCACCGGGACGGAGGCTCCGTCATCAGTGAATATACGGGTCATGCCAACCTTGCGGCCGACGAGTCCGACGCTCATGTCACTTTCCTTTTATAAAAACCCCGGACGATTTCCATCATCCGGGCTCCGATTGCAATTGACCGGCTACCCAACCCCGACGATCCGGGGCCTTAACAGCAAAGCGCGAGATTCTACCCGCGTTTCACCCGAAATTCAAGCAAATGCTGTGGCTTAAAGCTTGATTTCAACATCCACGCCGGCCGGCAAATCCAGCTTCATCAGCGCGTCCACGGTCTTCTCGGTCGGGTCGACAATATCCATCAAACGGCGATGGGTGCGGATCTCAAACTGGTCGCGGGCGGTCTTATTGACATGCGGGGAGCTCAACACGTCAAACCGTTCGATTGTGGTGGGCAATGGCACCGGGCCCTTGACCACCGCACCGGTGCGCTTGGCTGTCTCGACGATTTCAAGTGCTGACTGGTCGATGAGTTTGTAATCGAACGCTTTAAGGCGAATACGTATTTTCTGGCTTTGCATGTTGTTTACTCAATAACCTTGGCCACCACACCGGCGCCGACGGTACGGCCGCCTTCGCGGATGGCAAAACGGAGGCCTTCTTCCATGGCAATCGGAGCAATCAGGGCAACGGTAATGCTGATGTTGTCGCCCGGCATCACCATCTCAGTGCCCGCCGGCAGTTCAATTGCACCCGTCACGTCGGTGGTGCGGAAATAAAACTGGGGACGATAGCCGTTAAAGAAGGGGGTATGACGACCACCCTCATCTTTCGACAGTACGTAGATCTCGGCCGAAAACTTGGTGTGCGGGGTGATCGAGCCCGGTTTGGCCAGCACCTGGCCACGCTCAACCTCTTCACGCTTCGTGCCACGCAGCAATACGCCAACGTTGTCTCCCGCCTGGCCCTGATCTAACAGCTTGCGGAACATTTCAACGCCAGTACACGTGGTCTTGAGCGTCGGCTTGATCCCAACAATCTCGATCTCTTCACCAACCTTGATGATGCCACGCTCAACCCGGCCAGTAACAACCGTGCCACGTCCCGAGATGGAAAAAACATCCTCCACAGGCATCAGAAACGGCTGGTCAATGGCACGCTCAGGCTCAGGAATGTACGAGTCCAGCGCATCAGCAAGCTTTAAAATCGAGGGCTCGCCCATGTCACTCTGGTCACCTTCCAGAGCCTTCAGGGCAGAACCAATGATGATGGGGGTGTCATCACCAGGAAAGTCATACTTGGAAAGAAGTTCGCGAACTTCCATCTCAACAAGTTCAAGCAGCTCAGCATCATCGACCATGTCGGCCTTGTTCATGTAAACAATGATGTACGGCACCCCAACCTGACGGGCAAGCAGAATGTGTTCACGGGTCTGTGGCATCGGACCATCCGCCGCAGACACCACCAGAATCGCACCATCCATCTGTGCTGCACCCGTAATCATGTTCTTCACATAATCCGCGTGGCCAGGGCAGTCAACGTGAGCGTAGTGCCGCTTGCTCGTCTCATATTCAACATGGGCCGTGTTGATCGTAATGCCACGCGCCTTCTCTTCAGGCGCCGAGTCAATGTCCGCATAGGCCTTGGCCGATCCACCAAATTTCTTCGACAGAATCGTCGTGATCGCCGCCGTCAGTGTGGTCTTGCCATGGTCCACGTGACCAATCGTCCCCACGTTTACGTGCGGTTTCGTACGTTCAAATTTTTCCTTCGACATA
>JBKQNQ010000212.1:0-7589 GCA_052145875.1 Thiobacillaceae bacterium | reverse complement strand
TCCTATTCTTCTGCTCCCGGTACCGGATGCCACGCAAGGCAGCCCTGGCTGCCTCATCCCCCAGCTCTGCTGCGTGCTCCAGCCACTCCCGCCAGACCTGGGCACCGGGTATGCGATGGCTGAGTTGTGCACGCTCTTTTGCCTGGCGCTTCTGCATGACTTCGCGTTCCTGTGCAGTCATGAATGACCACAGGGAGGCGGCAATTCTCGGGTGCACGCCGGCGGCCTTCTGGGCTGCCATATAACGACTTCGTCTGGCGCGGATTTGAAGGCGCAGGTCTTCCCGCTCCTGCAGGCGGCGTTTCTGCAGGGCCAGCCGCTCTTCCTTGCGCCTTGACGTCAAACTCTGCTGTTCCTGGCTGAATCGCTCATGCAGATCCTGTCGTGCCTGTGCCCGACGCTCACGCTGTATCTTGCGCTTGGCGTCTTCGTCCGAGATGGGGTTTTCAGAAGGGATTAGCGGTACGAGGGAATAGGACTGAAGGAAACCTGCATAACTTTTGCTGGTGACCATGACGTCTGTATCCACGGGCGATTCATAAGGCCCGAGGCGTTTCTCCAGCGCCGCCTTGCTGGCCCAGCGGCCAAGCTGGGACGCTTTAGCTGCCAACACCCTGTCTCCCAGCATGGTGGTAATCACCATACCGGAGCCTTTGGGGAGCAGACGGAGGCCATACTCTGCCATTACCTTATGGATGGAAGCCCAGTTCGCATTCGTTGCTTCCAGTACCCTGGCCAGTGCTTGTGCCGGCTCACCCGCGACCCATTCCTGAAACGAGGGAGCGCCCTGATTATGGGCGGCCCGGAAGGCCCGCTGGCTGATGGCAGATTTGGAATAGTCATCGGCTTCGACGTCAGGGCCGGTGGGATGCTGGAAAATAGATTGGCTATCCTTCATCAAACCGCGTGCTCGCCGCTCGGCCCGCGATAAGCGTACGATCTCGGGTGTGCCACCTTCATGGTATTGGACTACGTAGGGCCCGGGTGCATGGCGCCATCCCTGCGCCAGTTCGAGTTCCCGCATCGCGCGATCGATCACCAGGTAATCAAATCGCGGTGGCCCCATGACGATGGCCCGTTCGGGATGAACGCGATTCATGATCAGGTGCACATGATCGTTGCCGGTGTCGCGGTGCATGGCCCACAGAGCTTCGCACTCACCCATGCCCAGGGCATTCATGACATGGCCGACCACGTGTTCGACCTGCTTCCGATCCGGGTGTTCACCTTCCATCCAGTTGATGGCGAGGTGATACACCGGATTGCCCTTGAACCGTCGTGATCTCACGGCCGTTGCGTTCATGGCCGCCCAGACGTTATGCAGATCCTCCGGCGCGTCCAGATCCGCATCCAGATTGACCACCCCCATCTCCGACGATGCGATGGGTTCCTGTGATTTGTCCAGTTCATCAGGATCCTGGCGCGTAATGTACTTAACGGCTTCACGAAATCCACCGCGCGCAGGCCCGCTCTTGGCCAGGGTGATGACCTTGCCGATCACCTCTCGCCCTTGATCCGATTCTCAATAGACCTGGCTAACGCAATCAGTTGCTCATGGCCGGTCCAGTAACGGCGTTTCTCTTCTGTCGTCCAGTTCGCATTCCTGGGGTAGTAGTGCTTGAGCATGGCCCCGAGCCGGCGCAGCTCTCCCACCATCTCGCGGTCGGCAACCGACAGAATCCTTCGGCCCAGGGCAGCACGGCGCACGAAGTCGCTAATCGTTAGTTCCCCGTCAGACGCCTTGTCACTGATTACCTGGCGCTCGATCTCGCTACAACGAAACTCAATACGTGTTCGGCTGGCCATTGCCCCCTCCTCTTCCACAGCGGAATCCTTCAGGGCGGAAACTAAGCCATTCTTCTTGCAACAAGCGAAGCGCGGAGCAGGGACAGTCAGCGGGTGTCGGGCGCAGCCTGACAAGGTGGTTGGGCGGATAGCGTTTCCAAGGTGCGGCCATCGGCCGTCCATGGGAAACCTGTCCGGACAACCCTTACCTTGTACGAGAATTCATGAAATCAATTCCGGTCTTGAAATTCAATGGACTGCGATGGACAGGCGTTGGACGCTCTTTCAGTGCCATGGATCGTCCTTCAGGATCATGGGGGCCGTGTGGGTCACCATGGTTGATGATGGATTCGGATCACCCGGTGTGACGCTCGCATGAGGTTCGCTGATTTCCTCGATCACGGATTGGCTTCATCTCAGATGAACTGGTTGTGTGATGGCAAAGAAACTCAGCGAACTCAATCCGATGGAACGGCTTCAACGCAGTATCGGTGCGTTGGGTGAGGCCGCCCAGGAAGAAAGCGAAGCATCGCGTGCCAAGGCCGCGGTTCAGGCTCTATCTGGGGTGTTGTTGAAAGCTGTGGCCAGAGGAGCCAGCCACGAGATGATATCAAGTCTTGTGGCAGAAGAAATCGGCGTATCTCGGCGTGTGGCAGCCAATGCGCTCCGTCCATTCCTCAAGCTCCATCCCTCTGGCAATCAACCAGAAGATAAAAACCCTGAAAACGCTCCGCCCTCTGTTTCACCTACAGTACAAAAACCGACGTCTCACCACAAGGCAACCTCGAACATCGGAACGGACAAATCCACGGGCGCATCGTCGAGCTTGACGTCAGGGTCGATGAAATCCTCTTCAGCGTCATCGGCACCAATGGCAGGTGATGGCAAACCTCTGCCGCCGTTGCCGGCTGATCTCATGCCCAAGGACGGCCAGATGCCGCCAGTTCCCGGCTCCAGTGATTACCGCATCGAGCATCGACCGGATGGGTCGAAGGTATTTGTCATCAACGGAGATCGCTATTCCCTGCTGCCGGGCATGGACCCGACCGCACCCTACGGGCGCTATGTCGATGGGCGTCCGATGAATGAATACGGGGCCCCTATAGGGGATGGGCCTCCGGTCACGCGTGGGAAATTCATCGGCGAAAACTTTTAGGAGAACTCAATGCTTAAGACCTTTATCGTGGACGGTGACAAGGGGGGTGTGGGCAAGTCCCTGGTCGCCCGCACCTTGGTCGACCTGTACCTGCATGCTGACGAAGCGGGCCTGCCTGGCCGGGACTACCAGTTGATCGTGCTGGATGCGGACCGCGCCAATCCGGATGTGTCCGGGACCGGTGGACTCACTGCAGGCGGTCCCATTGCCCGGACCGAACTGATCAGTCTGGACGACCAGGGCGGGTGGATTGATCTGGGAAACCAGCTCGATCCCTTTGTCAAACGGCCACAGGAATTCCGGGTGGTGATCAATATGCCGGCCGGCATTGGCACCCGGGTGTTTGATGGCTCGATCCCCCTGGTAGGTGAGGTGCTTGGCCACATCAATGCCATCCCTGTCTGGGTGCTTAATCGAATGACGGAAGGAATCAGTGCCCTGGAGGCCCGCATTCGTAGCCTGCCCAAGCGTTATACCAGTGGTGCGGTGGTGGCCAATCTCTTCCATGGCAGCCGGGACAAATTCACCGTGTGGGAAACGAGTCTCCTGCGCCAGCAACTCATGCATGAGGGCCATTGGGTGGAAACCACCCTGCCGGAAATGTATGACCTCCTGGCCCAAAATATCGGCCGCATGCCATTGGACCGCGCCGAAGCCTTCGGCCCCGGCGGCATTCAACTGGGCTTTGGCGAGAAGCTCTCACTCAATGTCTGGCGCAAGGCAGCGTGGGAGAGTCTCAAGATCATTGAAACCCTGGGCAACCGCGAATGAGCCGACGTGATGATGTTTGGCGTGCCTTTCTAGGCCGGGATCCCAACCCGGCCGAGCAAACAGACAAGTTGGTTTTGGCAGAACACCTGGTACTGGGTGAGAACGACCCCTTCTGGGGAGTCGTGGCCTTCCTGTATTCAAGGCTGCCAGGCATGGCCGCGGAGCATGAACGACTACGGATCACGAAAGAGTTGGTAGATAAGGTCTCAGGGAGACTGGATGCCTTGCCCGACATGCTGCAATCCTCTGTACATGCTGCAGTGGCCGATGGCCTGCCAGGGATCAGGGAACTTAACGTCAGGCTTGGCAAGTCCATTGAACAAGGGCTGGCAGCCGTACCCGTCAGTCCAATGGCTTGCCCGACGGTCAAGGACTGGGTGATGGGCTGCTTCAAATCCGTGTTGTCAGCCATCAGCACCCTTGCGATCATCGGGGTGCTGCTCGTCGTGGCATACGGAGTGGGCACCTGGGAAGCTGAACGTGCCTATGCGGTTCAGCAGGCGATGACTGCGGTGGAGGCCCCGAGCATCGAAAGCTGGGCCCGAACCCGGGAAGGGCATGAGGTGTATGTCTGGGCGCGGCTTAATGATGCGGGGCTGAAGCCCGTCCTGCAATGCAATTACGGCGAGTCCTCGAAGATCATCCATCGCGATGGCATGACAATCTGCTATCCGTCAGGTAGTGGCAAGGGCTATTACCTTGTGGGGAAATAGGCGCGCCCGCAATCATGCAGTGAGCCTGGGGCTGGGTGCCCTCCTCGGCCTGCCGTGGCTGATGGGCACGGCTGGAGTTGCACTTTCTCCCCTGCTCGTTCCATTGGTGATTGGCAGGGCTGGTGCTTCGAATCGCTGGACAAGTGCCTTTGGATATTTTATGGCAGGGTCTGCGGGGATCCCTGGTAGTGCGGCAACTTTCTTTGGTCCGGGACACACACTTTTAGGCTACTTATTGTGGCTTGCCAGTGCCACCCTGCTCGCGCTTCCCTGGGCCTGGGTCAGCAATGGGTGGCGGGCCATCGGGGTGATCACCCTGAGCACTGTGCCACCGCTGGGAATTATTAGCTGGCTTTCACCATTGACTGCGACGGGTATCTGGTTTCCCGGAATTTCATGGACCGGACTGTTCCTTGTCCTGGTCATGATGTGGATGCTGGGAGAACGGAAGCGCTTGAACATCCTTGTCATGTGCGCGATCTCCATCAGCGCCAACCTATTATATAAACCTCCCCATCCCCCTGCAGACTGGATCGGTGTCGACACGCATGTCGGACCGGAACCCAATAAGGTCCTGGCCCAATATGCACGGCTCAACACCTGGATCACCCAGGTTCATCAACAAGCCCAAGGTACAAACGTTGTCGTGCTGCCTGAAACCATTGCGGCCAACTGGTTGGATGGCACACGCTTCATAATCAGTAACGCAGTACCAAAAGGACAGACTTGGTTGGTCGGCACCACCCTCATCGACAGCAAGGGTACTTGGGATGCCATCGCGCTCGCGCGTCATGGAGAAGTTAGTCCTGAACCCATATTCAAAGCGGTGCTCCCTGTGCCCGTCTCGATGTGGAAGCCGTGGGCGCGGGATGGCTACGCCGCCGCGTGGTGGCCATCAGTGCATTCGATAGGGGGAGTGAGGACGATGGCCGCGATCTGCTATGACCAGTTGCTGGTGTGGCCCTGGCTGGAAGCGCTGTGGCAGCGGCCAGAAATCATCATCGCACCGAGCAATGATTGGTGGGCAGGCCGTGGAAGTATCCCCACCATACAGACCGCTTCAGTGAAGGCGTGGGGAAGATTGATGGGAGTAGCCATCATCGGGGCCAGGAATCGTAAGGATGAGGTGGAGTGAGGGGTCGCAGACCGTCGAGAAATTCTTGCGGGGTGCGCCATATAATTTGTACCTGACCCCACTTAATCATTACAAAACAGATGAACGACGCAACCCACCCATCACGCGAGGTTGCCCCGACCAACAAGACTCCCAAAGCCGTGGCGGAAAAGTTTGCAGCTATCACGGCGCTGACCGACGCATTCTGTGCAATGCAGTTGAATGAAGAATATCGCCAGGTGATTCACCGCGTTGTTGCAGCTTTGGCCAGAAAGCGGCCCTCGCGATTGCTAAGGGGCAAGGAAAATGTCTAGCCCGGATATTTCGTGCGCCGTGCAAAGGCGCTGTCTTTCGGCGGGTGCGAATCCCGCCCGGCAACTTTCGCTCCGGCCGGTACGGGGTACACAACGGCGCGTCCCAAGGCGCTGTCCAAACACGGTCATCCGGTGCTGTAACACTCGTTCCGCGAAGGCGCGCCAATTGTTCGGCGATTGAATTATTCCCTTTGCCAGTACTACATGCTTCAAGTCTCACAGGCTGTTTAGGCTTGCATCCACCCTTTGCCAGAGCCGCGCGCAGGTGACTTGCATTCATGTGGTTCACAGACTGTGCACTTCCGTGAGAAATAACGACGCACATCGACGGATCATCCGGTTCATTTACAGCAGCTTGGTATTTGGGGCGCCTCCGACACCCATCGCAAACATAGTCCCTGGGCCCCCGCAGGAATCCCATTTATTATGCCGCTGACTCCGCCGCTAACAGCACCGGACCACTCGCCGATACCTTGTGCGCTAACGCACCATAACAGTCCACGTGGATCCGTGTTGCTCAGCGGATTTCCATTGACATAGTTGTACGGGTTTGTCCCCGCTGCCATTCCCAGTGGATCACTCTCCACGTATCTGCCGGTGGTGGGGTCATAGTCGCGGAAGTAGTTGTAGTGGAGTCCGGTTTCTGCATCGAAGTTACTGCCCGGTCCTTCGGACGAAACTTACCAATCCGGAAAAGCACGCTGCCGTGACAATGCCTTCCAAAATGCCGTACAAGAAATATGGCCAGAGAAATAGCTGGACGATCCTATGTACTGGGTCAACGGCTACCCAAGCAATCTGTGTCGGCGGGAAAAAAACTACTGCACAAAAATAGCCTAGCAAGGCCGCGCCATACCCGAGTGCTAGTCCAAGCAGCACTGACCGGATCACAGTTCTCTCCCAAAGGCGGCACTGTACAACTCCTACACAATACGCCCCCACATAGATCGGCTCGTAAATTGCATATCGCCAGCGAAGCGCCTTGTAAAAGTAATTGTGTTCGAAAAATATCTGAACGAGCAAATACGACAGAAATAAGCTCAAACACAGCAGTGCCGCAAGTGAGACTTTCTTCATCTATTTAACATTCAACAGATTCTTCAAGTCGCTACCAAGACCACTTGGAGTACTTGGGAAGAATCCGGATTTCGACAAGTCTTTAAATGGCCCGACACCGCTTAGATTATCGCGCACAGAAGTGGCACAGGCCCCTCCTGCTTCCGTTGGTGACGAGTCGATCCTGTTCAGAATCTGGCTCTCTTCCTTTTTCGATGTTGAAAACGTATATGTCTGAACGTCTGATCCGTCTTCCTGTTGATATCTGATGTAATCAGCCAGCGATGGCTTGAAGTTCTCGCCATATTGGGCGAGCCGGTCTTGCAAGTAATGGCCGCCGGGATCGTACACTTGGTCGCCAATAAAGGCTCCAGCATGGAGCCCGATGATGGGCGCATTGTTGTTGATAACAATCGTTGTTTCCAATCCAAACGGATCAAGGTACCTCAGTAGGCGCCCGCCCACATACGCGTATCCATTGATTCCGCCAAGCAATCCTATTGGATCGCTTTCAAGGTATCTACCTGTCGTTGGATCGTAATCCCTGAAGTAATTGTAGATAGAACGCCCCGACGCAATCCTGTCGTAGCAGGAGGCGTTTTGCCTAGACGCCGTGCGGGTTTGCGGGTCGAAGAAGAAGACGGATTCCCCTGAGGCTGAAGTTTTTTTCCTGGAGACGC
>JBKQNQ010000211.1:0-6405 GCA_052145875.1 Thiobacillaceae bacterium | reverse complement strand
ACCATGAAGCCGCTATTAACTACTGGCGCCAAGAGGAAGCGCAGAGTCCAGCCCATAAGGTGCTAATTGTAGACAAGTTGTTGGCTAGCTTCCGTGCCGTCGATAAAATCCAGGAAGGGCTGGCTTGGCTCAACGGTTTGCTGGCGCGCCAACCCTCTTTAGCGATGTTCAATTCACTTTACACCGCCACCCTTGAATGTCAGGGTCCCGATTCTGCCGCGCAACTCGCCCAAAAGGAACTGCGGCGCAACCCCAGTCTTTCCGCACTGGAGCGACTTGCAGAAGCTGAGCTGATTCGGGCGCCCGAGGAGCGGCGTGAACTGCTGCAAAGTGCGAAGAACTTAATTCAGTCGCACAACCAGAAGTTGATGCGCTATCACTGCACCGGCTGCGGCTTCAAGGCCCGGCAGTTCTTTTGGCGTTGCCCGGCATGCGGGCGTTGGGATAGCTTCGATCCAGAAAGAAGCGAGGAATGACGAGCGGCCCCCGCATTATCGTTGCGCTGGATTACGCTGACGGGGAATCCGCATGGATGTTGGCGCGTCAACTTGATCCGATAGCCTGCCGGCTCAAAGTGGGAAAGGAATTATTCGTTGCGGCGGGCCCGGACCTGGTTCGCAAACTGGTGGCGCACGGGTTCGATGTCTTCTTGGATATGAAATTCCACGATATTCCCAATACCGTCGGGGCGGCTTGCAGGGCCGCAGCAGGGCTGGGCATATGGATGATGAACGTTCATGCGTCCGGTGGCCGCCGCATGATGACAGCGGCACACGAGGCGCTGGCGGGCTGCAAGAAAACGCCGCTGTTGATTGGCGTAACGGTATTGACCAGCATGGGGCCAGAGGAACTCCGGGAATGTGGCATTGCCGGTAGTCCTGCGGCCCAGGTACTGCGATTGGCCACTCTGGCAAAATCCTGCGCACTCGACGGCGTCGTGTGCTCGGCTCAGGAAGCGACCCAATTGAAGGAAGCGCTTGGCAAGGGTTTTGCGTTGGTCACGCCAGGCATACGGCCTGCAGGTAGCGAGCCGGGTGATCAGTCCCGTATCATGACCCCTGCAGGGGCGATGGCGGCGGGTGCAGACTATCTGGTGATCGGTCGTCCGATCACCCGAGCCAAGGACCCCCTAGCGGCGCTGGCCGCCATACAATTGGAAATCGAAGGACGAGGATGAAGATCACAGTGATTGGTACAGGCTATGTTGGCCTGGTAAGCGGCGCCTGTTTGGCGGAAATGGGCAACAGCGTGATGTGCCTGGATCTGGATCCAGGCAAGATCGCGA
The DNA here is from genome assembly GCA_052145875.1 of Thiobacillaceae bacterium. Classification (GTDB taxonomy): domain Bacteria; phylum Pseudomonadota; class Gammaproteobacteria; order Burkholderiales; family Thiobacillaceae; genus DASQBT01. Next base: position 5,120 of record JBKQNQ010000211.1, on the reverse strand, counting down.
CGCTCAAATCGGGAGGCATTCCAATATATGAACCCGGCTTAGAGGGCGTTGTCAGGCGCAATGTTGAGGCGGGTCGCCTGCACTTTACGACCAATGTCCAAGAGAGTGTCGAATTCGGCACGATTCAGTTCATCGCCGTCGGCACGCCACCCGATGAAGATGGCTCGGCGGATCTGCAATATGTCGTGGCGGCCGCACGCAACATTGGCAAGCACATGAAGGATTACAAACTGGTGGTGGACAAATCCACTGTTCCGGTTGGAACCGCAGACCGAGTTCGCACCGCGTTGCGAGAAGAACTTGACAAGCGGGGTGTGCGGATTCCGTTCAGTGTCGCGTCCAACCCGGAGTTCCTTAAAGAGGGCGCGGCCGTTGACGATTTCATGAAACCGGACCGAATTGTCGTCGGCACCGATGACGAGCAGGCGACACAATTGCTGCGGGCGGTTTACGCGCCCTTCCAGCGGAATCGCGAGCGCCTGATCGTGATGGACATTCGTTCCGCGGAGCTCACCAAGTACGCGGCCAACGCGATGCTGGCAACCCGCATATCGTTTATGAATGAGCTTGCGGTGCTTGCAGAGAGGCTGGGCGCTGATATTGAGCAGGTTAGGCATGGCATTGGCTCAGATCCGCGCATTGGCTACGATTTCCTATACGCGGGCTGCGGGTATGGGGGTTCCTGCTTTCCCAAGGACGTTCAGGCGCTACGCCGCACCGCCCAAGACAACGGTATTCCCGCCCGCGTGCTGGACGCTGTTGAAGATGCGAACAACGCGCAAAAGCATCTCTTGGTGGAGAGAATTACGGCTCGGTTCGGCGAGGATTTATCGGGGCGTCGCTTTGCCTTGTGGGGGCTTGCCTTCAAACCGAATACGGATGACATGCGCGAAGCACCCAGCCGGGTTGTCATGGAGGGCTTGTGGAAGCGTGGCGCGACTGTGGTCGCGCATGATCCGGCGGCCATGCAAGAAACCCATAGGCTGTTTGGGGATCGCCCGGATTTACGGCTGGTGGATGCACCGATAGACGCACTCGACCATGCCGATGCGCTCGTCGTGGTCACGGAGTGGAAGGTGTTCCGGAGTCCTGACTTCAATGCAATCAAGACGAGACTTAAGTACCCCGTTATTTTCGATGGGCGTAATCTGTATGAGCCTGAGCAAGTACGTGCCAACGGCTTTGAGTATTTCTCCATTGGCCGACCGTAATTGCCATGTGGAAGCGCATTGAGGACACTGTTGGCAATACGCCGCTAGTTGCGCTTAAGCACATGGCGGGCGACACCACCAACATCATTTTGCTCAAGCTCGAGGGCAATAATCCGGCCGGCTCAGTCAAGGACCGACCCGCGCTTTCCATGATTCGGCGTGCCCAGGCACGTGGCGAAATCAAGGTCGGCGATACCTTGATCGAGGCAACTTCTGGCAATACCGGCATCGCCCTGGCAATGGCGGCGGCGATGATGGGTTACAAAATGATCCTGGTGATGCCAGAGCACTTGTCCATCGAACGGCGGCAATGCATGGCTGCCTATGGTGCCCAGATTATACTGACGCCAAAATCAGGCAGCATGGAGCTCGCGCGTGACGTCGCCGATCAAATGGTTGCGGAAGGCAAGGGCATCCTGCTGGATCAGTTTTCCAATCCGGACAATCCGCTTGCGCATTACGAGGGGACGGCGCCGGAAATCTGGCGGGAAACCCAGGGGCGGATCACTCACTTCGTGTCAAGTATGGGGACCACGGGTACCATCATGGGCTGCTCGCGGTACTTCAAGGAGGTCAATCCAGCCATCCAGATCGTCGGCGTGCAACCCGAAGAGGGCGCCCAGATCCCAGGAATTCGAAAGTGGCCTCTTGAGTATCTGCCAAAGATTTGTGACTTCTCTCGTGTGGACCGGATGCTCTATGTGGGCCAAAGCGATGCAGAGGAGACCACGCGCCAATTGGCGCGCGAGGAAGGCATTTTTGCCGGCATTTCCTCCGGGGGGGCACTCCATGCTGCCCTGCAATTAAGCCGGGAAACTGACAACGCGGTGATCGTATCGATTGTTTGCGATCGCGGTGATCGATATCTGTCAACTGGGGTATTCCCAGCGTAGTCCCGGGCAAGCCCAGATCCGGTAGACGTATCGCATCGACGTGAAATTTCGGTATGGGACTGCCTCATTCTGCGGGAACATAGCGTCACTGTGGCGGACCTTCGCAGCTGCCCCGAGAAAGTGTGCCCATAATCGTCCGCGTGGCCAGGCGTTGGGCACGATCCACCCGGGTCGTCGGTTGAAGTCATGGCGAGCGCGCCTTGGACACGCCTCCGCTCGGGGTGAAGCCCAAGGCGTGAAGCCGGCGGCGTCCGATGAGCGTGACGCTATGCAACGGCATCCAGTCCGAGATGTGGGCCGGGCGTGGTGTGCGCGATTATGGGGTGACAGATGCGCCCTGACCGTTTTCGGCTGTCATCCGAACGACCCGAAAAAAAGTCAAGGCATTGCGAGATGCAATCGGGGAGACTGGTTTAGTATTGTGGCAAAGAGTAAAACGATCTATACCTGCACGGAGTGCGGCGCGAACGCGCCAAAGTGGCAAGGGCAGTGTCCCGATTGCGGTCAATGGAACACGTTGGTAGAAACCCTTGCTGAGGCCTTGCAGCCGTCACGCTATGCGGCGCTGTCGACGACCTCCGAAGTGCAACTCCTGGCTGATGTCGAGGGGGTCGAAGATGAGCGCGTGGCAACGGGCATTGCCGAGCTTGATCGTGTCCTGGGCGGGGGGCTGGTTCACGGCGGCGTAATTTTAATTGGCGGGGATCCCGGAATCGGTAAGTCCACTTTATTGCTTCAAGCGCTGGCGAAGCTTGCCGTCAATCACAGGACGCTTTATATCAGCGGCGAGGAATCTGCGCGTCAAGTCTCGCTGCGTGCGCGGCGTTTGCAGATCGATGTGCCAACCTTGCCGATGTTGGCAGAAATTCAGTTGGAAAGGATTCTGGCGACGCTGCAGCGGCAGCGGCCGTTCGTCGCAGTTGTTGATTCAATTCAAACGGTGTATTCGGAGGCGCTTCAGTCAGCACCGGGCTCGGTTGCACAGGTGCGAGAATGCGCGGCGCAGCTTACCCGCTTTGCCAAACAGAATGGGACGGTCATCATTTGCGTTGGCCACGTTACCAAGGAAGGCGCGCTCGCAGGGCCAAGAGTGCTGGAGCATATTGTCGACACGGTGCTGTATTTCGAGGGCGACACGGGATCGTCGTTTCGGCTGATTCGTGCGTTCAAGAATCGTTTTGGCGCAGTCAACGAGTTGGGCGTGTTTGCCATGACGGAGACCGGTTTGAAAGGAGTGTCGAATCCTTCGGCCATGTTCCTGTCTCGGCATGCCGAACCGGTGTCGGGTTCCTGCGTCATGGTGACCCAGGAAGGCACCCGCCCGTTGCTGGTGGAGATTCAGGCATTGGTCGACAGCGCCCAAGGCAATCCGCGCAGATTGTCGGTAGGCCTTGAGCAGAACCGCTTAGCGATGCTCCTTGCCGTACTGCACCGTCATGCGGGTGTTGCGGCATTTGACCAGGACGTGTTTGTTAATGCCGTGGGTGGCGTAAAGATCACCGAACCCGCTGCGGATCTTGCCGTATTGGCTGCAATTGTCTCATCGCTCAAGGGAAAGCCGCTTGCGCAAAAGCAGATCGTATTCGGTGAGGTTGGTTTGGCTGGAGAAATTCGACCGGTGCAGCGGGGGCAGGAGAGACTAAAGGAGGCCGCAAAGCTTGGCTTCTCTCGCGCCGTCATTCCTGAGGGAAACCAACCAAAACATAATATTGTCGGGATGGATGTTGTTTCGGTCAGCAGATTGGATCAGGCGCTGGCACAATTGTTTTAGGGACTCGACTCGCTATCCCGGTCCTTGTTCTTACGGAGATAGTTGCGTCGCGCGCGCTCGATTTCTTGCATCTTCCTGTCAAGCATCACGACATCGGGATGGATCTCGGTGTATGTGCCAAGCATTTCGGCACGTTTTAGCTTGAGTTCCGCCAGTTCCTTATCAAGCTTAGTCAAGTAATAATCCGGGGTCCCGGGTGATGAATTCTGACCGGACGGCGCGCCGTGCAACCCTTGGGATGAACCACGGGTCGACGCGGTCCGTTGGCCGCCACGGTGAGTTCCGTGGATCTCGGGGGGCGTTGGCGTGACAGTCGGGAGCTGAGGCGGTGGTGCGTAAACGGTCGGCTGAAGTTCCGCCGGCGGAATAAAATGCTCGATGACAATGACACCAACCGAGAGGATCAGGAACACGAGCACGGGAATGAAGAAGGCAAAAACGGCGAGCTGCCTCGGGCGCCTTGCATTGGCGACGACTCCCGTTTCAGCGGATGACCGCGCAGCAATTTTCTTCAATTCCCGGGAAAGCTCCTGGGCACTCGCGGGGCGTTGGTCCGGCTGTTTGGCGAGACAGCGTACGAGCAGGCTGTCCAGTTCGCTTGGCACATCCGGTCGCAGGCGTGAGGCCGGAACGGGCGCCTCGTTTACGATCCGGTACAGCAATACATGCAGGTCAGGAGCGGTGAAGGGTGCTTGGCCGGTCAGCATTTCATAGAGCACAACGCCCGCCGAAAACACGTCGGTTCGCCCGTCGATGGGCTTACCCGTGATCTGCTCTGGTGCCATGTAGCGCGGCGAACCCGTCAGCACGTCATGCCTTGTTTCGTTGTGTGCATGGATATGTGCGATGCCAAAGTCGGTGAGCTTGATGGCGCCGCGGCCCTCGAGCACGATCACGTTTCCGGGCTTAACATCGCGATGAACGATGCCGTTGAGGTGGGCAAAGGCCAAGGCGTCGGCCATCTGAATCGCGGTGTCGAGTGCCAGATCCAGAGGCAGGGGGCCATGTTGGTCAAGAATTTCCTTGAGTGACTGGCCTTTGAGATATTCCATGGCAATGTAGGCAATATCGCCGGCCTCGCCCACATCGTAGATCGTGACAATATTTTGATGTGAAAGCCTGCCTGCACTCTTGGCTTCTCGCAAGAATCGGTCCTCGAAAGGGGCGCGTTCTTCATCCGACAAGTCGAGCCGAATCGTCTTGATGGCGACGGTCCGTTCGATAAGCGGGTCAAGGGCACGGTAC
>JBKQNQ010000210.1:0-6932 GCA_052145875.1 Thiobacillaceae bacterium | reverse complement strand
GGTCGGATATTCCGGATCCACGCGCAACAAACGCCTGTCGGAATCGCTGATGCTCACGGATGATGAAAACATCGTCGACCTGGAATTTGCGGTGCAATACATCTTGAAGGATGCAAAGGATTATCTGTTCAACAATCGGTTCGGTGATGACCCCGAAGAAATAGTCAAGCAGGCGGCGGAAAGCGCGATGCGTGACGTGGTCGGAAAAAACAAGATGGATTTTGTGTTGTACGAAGGTCGCAGCGAGGTTGCCGCCCAAGCCAAGCAACTGATGCAGCTGATATTGGATCGCTACAAGACCGGTATCAGCATCAGCCAGGTTACCCTGCAAAACGTCCAGCCGCCCGAACAGGTCCAGGCGTCGTTTGACGACGCCGTCAAGGCGAGCCAGGACCGGGAACGGCTTAAGAACGAGGCGCAAGCTTATGCCAATAATGTGGTTCCGCGCGCGCGCGGGGTGGCCTCGCGGCTGCAGCAGGAGTCCGAGGGCTATCGTCAGGCAGTGATCGCCGATTCCGTGGGCGAGGCAAGCCGCTTCAGCCAAGTTGACGCCCAATACCGTAAGGCTCCAGTGGTCACCCGCGAGCGGATTTACTTGGACGGTATCCAGCAGGTCTTGAGCAACACGACCAAGGTCATCGTCGATCAGACGCACGGCAACAGCCTGCTTTACCTGCCGCTCGACAAACTTCAGCAGCTGGTTTCCCAGCCGGTCAACCCCGCCCCGGAGACGCCTGCTCAACCGGTGACCCAACCTCAACCCCAGTCGTTGCCAGTGCCCTCGACGAGCACTGACACCGATGCTTACTCACGTTCCAGAGATGCGCTGCGCAGCCGGGACCGGGAGTTCGGGCCATGATGAACCGTCTTCCTGCCATCGCCATTGGGCTGCTCGTGGTGCTGCTGGTGCTCAATTCCATGTTCTACCGGGTTGACCAGAGGGAAGTGGCACTGGTGATCCAGTTTGGCGAAATCGTTGAAGTGCAGAAGGAACCCGGATTGCACATCAAGCTTCCGCTGGTCCAAAACGTCCGCTATTTCGATGCTCGCATCCAGACCTCCGACGAGAAGGAAGCCGAGCGTTTTCTCACCTCGGAGAAAAAGAACGTACTGGTTGACTCCTTTATCAAGTGGCGCATCATCGATCCCAAGCAGTACTATATTTCGGTCGACGGGGACGCACTCAAGGCAGAAACGCGGCTGCGGCAAACCGTCAATGATGGATTGCGCGCCGAGTTTGGCAGACGCACCGTGCACGATGTGGTGTCGGGAGGGCGCGACCAGATCATGAGCCTCATCACGGCCCGGGCCGACAAGGATGCACGCCAGATCGGCGTCCAGGTTGTGGACGTGCGGCTCAAACGCGTTGACTTGTCCGAGGAAATCAGCGAATCGATCTATCGCCGCATGGACGCGGAGCGCAAGCGGGTGGCCAACGAGCTGCGCTCAACCGGTGAAGCCGAAGCGGAAAAAATCAAGGCCGATGCCGACCGGCAGAAGGAAGTGATCGTTGCTGAAGCCTATCGCGATGCGCAGCAGATCAAGGGCGAGGGCGATGCCAAGGCGGCGTTGATCTATGGAACCGCCTACGGCAAGGACCCCGAATTCTATGCGTTCTACCGCTCGATGCAGGCATACAAGGACAGCTTCCGCAACAAGAGTGATGTCATGGTGCTCGATCCCAGCTCGGATTTCTTCAAGTACCTGAAGAATCCGCGCGCGGGCGGTGCAAAGTAACCCGCGCTGCCGATGAGTGAGTGGATGGTTGCGATTGCGCTGGTGTTGGTGCTGGAAGGAATTCTGCCCTTGGCTGCCCCCACCCTGTGGCGCGATGCGTTTCGCCGGGCTACCGAACTCAATGACGGCCAGGTGCGCCTTTTAGGGGCCGTTTCCATGGCGGGCGGCCTGTTGCTACTGATGCTCATCAAGTGACTTCAATCATGCGCGCCTGGCTGCTGCCCGAAAACATTGAGGATGTCTTGCCACCGCAGGCCTGGAGATTGGAGGGTCTGCGTCGTGCACTGCTCGATCATTTTCGCGCCAGCGGCTATGAACTCGTCATTCCCCCGATGATCGAGTATCTGGACTCGCTGCTGACGGGCTCCGCATCGGACCTCGATCTCAAGACCTTCAAGCTGGTTGACCAGCTTTCCGGCCGCCTGATGGGGCTGCGCGCCGACATCACGCCACAGGTGGCACGGATCGATGCACATCTGCTAGGCCACAATCCGGTCAACCGCCTGTGCTATGCGGGCAGCGTATTGCATGCCAAGCCCGATGGCTACCACCGCTCGCGCGAACCGATCCAGCTGGGCGCCGAGCTCTATGGCCAAGCGGGGCCCCAGGCCGACCTGGAGATCGTGCAACTCATGTTGGATGGCTTGGCCGCTGCCGGACTCAGTGGCTTGCAGCTTGACTTGGGGCATGTGGCGATCTATCGGGCCCTTGCAGTCCGGGCGGGTCTCTGCGGGGAAGCCGAACATGCCTTGTTCATCGCGCTGCAATCGAAGAATGCCAGCGAAGTCGCATCGCTCACACGCGCCGTCCCCCCCGACTTGCGCGATGCATTCGTGGCCTTGACGCAGATGTATGGGGATGCTGCGATTCTGGCACTCGCGCGCACCCGCCTGCCACCGTTGCCCGAAATCGGCCAGGCGCTGGATGATTTGTCGGCGCTGGCCAAGGGGCTTGCCAGCCAGAACGTGGAGATCGCGTTCGATCTGGCCGAACTGCGCGGCTATGGCTATCACAGCGGCGTGGTATTTGCAGCCTACAGCGCGGGTCGAAGCCGCGCCATGGCATTGGGCGGACGCTACGACGACATCGGCAGAATTTTCGGTCGGGCGCGCCCGGCCACAGGTTTTAGTTTGGATCTTCGGGAACTGGTGGAAGTCGTTCCTGCATGACAATTGAGGGAGAAGCGTTTTGGCTAAGAATGTGGTTGTCATCGGCACGCAGTGGGGCGATGAGGGAAAAGGGAAGATCGTTGACTGGTTAACCGACCGCGCCCAGGGCGTGGTGCGGTTTCAGGGCGGACACAACGCGGGGCACACGCTGGTCGTTCATGGCAAGAAGACGGTATTGCACTTGATTCCCTCGGGAATTTTGCGTGAGAACGTCACCTGCTACATCGGTAATGGCGTGGTCCTGTCGCCCGAGGCGCTATTGGACGAGATTGATATGCTGGCGAAAGCCGGCGTCGATGTGAACGGGCGGCTCAAGATTTCCGAAGCGGCGCCCCTCATCCTGCCGCATCACGTCGCCCTGGATCAGGCGCGCGAAATCGCCAAGGGCGCGGGCAAGATCGGTACCACCGGACGCGGCATCGGCCCGGCCTATGAGGACAAGGTGGCGCGACGCGCCATTCGCGTGCAGGACCTGTTCCATCGCGAACGCTTCGCCGCCAAGCTGGGCGAAGTGCTGGACCATCACAATTTCATGTTGAAGAATTATTTCAAGGTGCCGACCGTGGATTTTGCCAAGACCCTGGACGATGCGATGCGCATGGCCGAGCGGATCCTGCCCTTGGTGGCCGATGTGCCGCGTGCCTTGTATGAGGCCAACCGGGGCGGCGACAACCTCCTGTTTGAAGGTGCGCAGGGAACCCTTCTGGATATCGATCACGGGACCTACCCGTTCGTCACCAGCTCCAACTGCACCGCAGGCGGCGCGTCGACGGGCACCGGTATGGGGCCGTCCTCGATGCATTATGTGCTGGGCATTACCAAGGCCTACACGACCCGCGTCGGGTCCGGCCCATTTCCGACCGAACTGTTCGACGACGTCGGCAAATACCTGGGCGAGAAGGGGCACGAATTTGGCGCGACCACGGGTCGCGCGCGGCGGTGCGGCTGGTTTGATGCCGCCGCGCTCAAACGTTCCATCCAGATCAACGGCATTTCGGGTTTGTGTGTCACCAAACTGGATGTGCTCGATGGTCTTGAAACCCTGCGCATTTGTGTAGGCTACAAGATTGGCGAGGTGACGAGTGAAATCTTGCCGGTGGGTGCGGAAACGCTGTCCGATTGCGAACCGATCTATGAGGAACTGCCAGGCTGGACGGATTCCACCGTCGGCGTCAAAGCCGTTGATGGCCTGCCCGCCGCCGCACGCGCCTATCTGCAGCGCATGGAGCAGCTGTGCGAAGTGCCCATTGACATCATCTCTACCGGCCCCGACCGCGAGGAGACCATCGTCAAGCGGCATCCGTTCGACTGATTCCGACGCAGGATGTCGGCTGTTGCGGCGCGACTCATCCCACCGAATTGCCGTTTCGCGAGCCGATGACGCCCGGTCCCGGCGCGCCAGAATTCGCCCTCGGCGACAGGTGGGAACTGTCACTCGAGAAGGTTCGGTCCATGTGTTCACTTATCTGCCCAACACGCCTGCCGACCATTTCGTGTCGCTCACCATGCCTGTACGATCACAAAGCTACGTATGGCTCGAGCTGCATCCAGTGTTCCAGATGAACTTGCCGGAGGGCTACCTGAAAGACGCGATACGCCGACGGTTCGGGCCTGTCGCCACGGTTGATAAGTTAAGGTTGCTGCGCTGACCGGCGGCCGGACCATAGGCCGAGTTCAGGTGGTGCCGGCAGGCACATTAATGCGCGACAATAGCCAGTCTCTGGATCTTGCAAGCTTGCTGAGCAGCCCGGATGCCCAGCATTTATTCCTGGATTACATTGAGCAGGGCCTGGCTGAAGGCATCGCCGGTGTAATGCCCAAAACGCTTTCAGCCATTCCCGGGGACCACGACAAGGCAACCGCGCTCACGCCCGAATTTGTAGTTAAGACCGGGGCCCCGAACCTACCGGGGCTTGCGATCAATGAATACCTGTGCCTGTCTGCCGCACGCAGCGCAGGGGTGGATATTCCAGAAGCCTTGCTATCGGCGGATGGCAAGGTACTCGCCATTCGGCGGTTCGACCGGCAAGGCGATAACGTGCGCGGTTTTGAGGATTTCTGCGCGCTGAAGGCCTTGCCACCTTAGCGCAAGTATGAAGGCAGCCACGAGGACTTGGCCAAGATCGTCAAGATCTGTACAGCAGCAATCCATCTTGGCGTCGCGCGCGAACAGCTATTCAGACGAATCGTTGTGAATCATGCCCTGCATGATGCCGATGCACACCTGAAAAACTACGGACTACTTTATACCTCGCGGGAAGACGTCCGGTTCGCTCCAGCCTACGACATTCTTACCCTACCGGCTGATCCGGATTTCCATCAGGACATTCCGGGACTTACCCTGTTTGGGACGAAGACCTGGGCGTGCGGAAAGCTGCTGCCTCGTTACGCGCACGAATGGCTAAACATCGCCCCCGAAAAAGCACGCTCTATCGTGACGGAAGTGGGCGAAGCCATTCGAAACGCGGCCGCAGATGTGAAGCACTACGCAGATAATTTCCCCGAATTTAGGGAAATTGCCAAACGCATGCTTCGCTATTGGGATCGAGGACTTACCGGCATACAGCCAGCTGCGAAGTTATCTCGGAGTGAAGCGGACCTTCGAAAGACCACAGGTCTGTCCGATGAAACGCATCGTAAACAGGGTAAGCCTAACCCCTACAAAAACCCCGACGGCAGCTTTTCAAACAAGGTCCGTTAGCGCATTTACCTCAAGAGCGCTGCGCATCGCCAGAAAATATAGTTAACTTTGCTGCATTTCACGGCTCGCAACTCATTGATTGAAAATTGAAGCGGCCAGGTGCGTCGTAACGCCCGGGTATGCTGCCTGAAGCGCCACACTCAACTGCCACCGAACCAGTTGTATCCCTGGTCCTCCCAATAACCGCCCGGGTACGTATTGGTGACGAAGATCGCCTGGATGTGCTTCGGGTTCTTGTAGCCAAGCTTGGTCGGCATCCTCAGTTTCATTGGAAATCCATAACGCGGCGGCAGCGGTTGGCCGTCGTAGCGCAGCGTTAAGAGCGTCTGGGGGTGCAACGCGGTGGGCATGTCGATGCTGGTGTAGTAATCATCCGCACATTTGAATCCAACATACTTCGCGCTTAAGTCAGCGCCAATATGGCGCAGGAAGGTTGCGAAAGGAACGCCGCCCCACCTACCGATGGCACTCCAGCCCTCGACGCAGATATGCCGCGTGATCTGGTCAGTCTGCGGCAAGGCCTGAAGTTCGGCCAGCGTCCAGCGTTTGCGATCCGCCACCCGCCCGGTGACCTCAAGCCGAAAGGTGCTGGCATCGATTCGAGGGACGTGGGCCTCGTCGTAATAGGCATTGAACGGGAACGGCCGTGTGATCATGGATTCCGGATAAGTGGGCGCCAGCCGGTTGGGATCGAACAGCCATGCCTGGACCGTGTCGTTCAAGCGAGAGACCTTCGTGAGTGCGGTCTCGACGCTCGCTTCGTCGGTGATCGAGCACCCCGTCAAGAGCGACAGCCCACCGAGCGTGAGTGAACGCTGCAGAAACAGACGGCGCGCCGGTTGGTCCAGACGATCGAGCGCCTCGTTCACCACGGCGTCCTTGGCAATCAGGAGGGGTGGGGGAGATTTTGTGCTCATGGCAGCATGCTTGAACGACCGCGGATCATGATGCGCAGCGTTTGCGGCACGAGTGCAACCATCGTCAGATGCAGCGCGACGAACCCAACCAGAGCGGCCATGGCGAAAAAGTGGACGCGCCGTGCCGTCTCGTAACCGCCCAGCAAGTCACGCAGCAAGGGAAACTGAACCGACTTCCAGAGCACGAGCCCGGATGTGACCAGAAGCACCGTGTCGAGGATCACGAACAGATACGCGACCCGTTGCACGGCGTTGTAGCGGTGTGGATCCGCATGTGACAGGCGTCCGTGGAGAGCCAGCCGCATGTCAGACCAGATGGCTCGGATCGATACGGGAAAGAATCGGTGCAACAATCGCCCGGTGCCGGCGTTGAGCACCAGATAGATCAGGCCATTGGCAATGAGCAGC
>JBKQNQ010000209.1:0-5004 GCA_052145875.1 Thiobacillaceae bacterium | reverse complement strand
GATCAATACTTTGTCCTCAGACCATTCTGCTGACCAAAATATACTGCCAAGTCGTCCATGTCTTGTTCGCTGAGTGTTGAAGCCATGCCATTCATGATCGCGTTCTTACGCTTCCCCGATTTGTAATCCATGAGCGCATGCACCAGATAGTCCGGATGCTGCCCCGCCAACTTGGGGAACATGCTGCTCGTGCTGTTACCATCAGCCCCATGGCAAGCAGCACAGGTGGTTGATTTGGCTTTGCCTGCCTCGGCATCGCCACTTGCCGATGCCGGTCCAGAAATCAGTGTGGCGGCCAGCACGCTAAGTGTCAGTGTAGTTTTCATGCGCATCTCCAGTGTCTTATCTCGCAGGGCCACTATAGGACGACGCATAGTAAGCAGCCAGGTCTTCCATGTCCTGCTCACTCAACGTAGCCGCGATCGCCCGCATGGTGGCAAAGCTGCGATCGCCCGATTTATATTCCTTCAATGCGGCAACAATATAATCTTGATGCTGGCCACCGAGCTTGGGAACACTATAAGTTACCGGGTAAGCGGTGCGCCAACCTTTAATGCCATGGCAACCTTCACACATGGAGCTTTTGTCTCGGCCGGCGACCGGATCACCTGCCGCATTGGCCGATGAGGCAAGCAACGTGCTCACAAGAGCCGCGCAAACCAATAGGGGACGAGCTTGTGTCATATTCCTCTCTCTTTGGTGGGTTAGTAATTATGGTTGCTCTTGCGGCACCTATCTCATCCATCACATCACAAGAATCGCCACGTTCCCAGCGCGGTAGCATGGGGCGCCTGCGATCCTAGTATGCCGCGGTCCTAAATGCGCTGCCGTTTCACGGTTTGCCGTGCCGACCAGCTGCACATAACGAATTCTGACGCAGCATACGTTATCAATTCTATGCTGCTTTCGTCGTTAGCTGCAACCTGTAGCGGGCCTGAAATCAACCATTTTGCTAATATCCGTTTATGCACATAGCCAGACAACCTCTTATTGACATGGCCACTTCGGCGCGTTTGCGATTTGCGATGCGGCACTTCGCGTGCGGGCGGGCACCCGCTGAGCGGACGAGACTTGCCATAGAGGAACCGAGCGGCCCAGGCCGCACCTCCCTCAACCACTCGCTCCCATCGCGTGCGCATGTGTCTATCGTGCCCGAAGCAGCGGTGCGAAATGCCATAAGCCAAGTTTCTAACGGGGCCGAGCAAGTGCGCGATCCCAACATGTCTTATCCCTGCGGTGCCCGCCTCCCCGGCGATTCCAAGAGCGGACTTACCGACCATTGGGACGTGTGGAGGTTTCCGGCGCATGGGTAATCGCCTAAGCAAGATCACCACGCGAACGGGCGACGACGGCACTACCGGCCTGGCAGGAAATGCTCGTGTCAAGAAAGATGATTCCCGAATCGAAGTCATGGGTGAGATCGATGAACTGAACAGCCATCTTGGACTGTTGATGACGGAGGCCCTGCCCTCCAGCGCCCGCGAATTGCTCACCGCAATTCAACATCATCTGTTCGACCTCGGTGGCGAACTCGCAATGTCGGAGTTTCACGGCATCACGGAAGCCAAACTTGCCTTGTTGGACGAGGCAATCGCTCGCTACAACGCAACGTTGGCGCCCCTGAAAGAATTTGTCCTGCCCGGCGGTAGCCGCATGGGCGCTCAGTGCCATGTCTGCCGCACTGTGTGCCGTCGGGCGGAACGACGCATGGTGAGTCTCGCACGCCAGGAACCGACGGCACCCCTTCTGGTGGCTTATCTCAACCGTCTGGCCGATCTGCTGTTCATTCTGGCCCGTGTGTTCAACGCGGAAAATGGAGCATCAGATATCCTGTGGGAGTCAACCCGCTAATTTGCGTCAAGCCGAATGGGTGCGCTCAATGCGCCTGTCGGGAATAAACCAAATCACAGCGACCAGAACATAGAGGCTTAGCGAAACCCATCGGTTCCAGAATGAAAGCGCAATTGCGATTGCGTATAGGGCTACGGAGATCTTCCCCTTAAGGTCGTTGCCGACTGCGCGGGCCAGCGCCGAGTCGTCCCCGTGGTAGCGGATCAGCCTTCGGCTGAGATTGAAGTAGGCGATGGCGGCCATGATCAGCACGGTGCCATACAGTGCGACTGGCAGCGAAGCAAAATGATTTTCTCCCATCCAACCAGTGACAAAGGGGACCAGCGATAGCCAGAATAGCAAGTGGAGATTCGCCCAAAGAACGGGTCCATTCACCTTGTTCGCCGCAGACAGCATGTGATGATGATTATTCCAATAGATACCGATGTAGACAAAGCTGAGCACATAGCTGACAAAAACGGGGATCAACTCCCGGAGTGCGGAAAGAGCCTCGCCGTGGGGTACCTTCATTTCCAGCACCATGACCGTAATGATGATGGCAATTACGCCATCGCTAAACGCTTCCAGCCGCCCTTTCCCCATGCCTACCCCCTGGCTTCGTTGCCCTTCTTGCAATGCCAACTTCCCGATCTACCAACTGCCAGGTCTGTCCATGCAATGCAGGCATCATCGATGAAGTGGCTGCGGGTCAGAAAATAATACAAGCGATATCCCTCTGGTCTGACAATCCGCCGCACCTGCCCAGGATCTATCCTAGCTCCAGTGAGCGTTGCGCATTGATTCTCGCTCCACTAATTGAACGACTTCGCTGCAGATGACGGTGACCGGCCGGGCCGCGGCGGAACGTAGGTCAACCCCGTCCCCACCGAAGCTTTCAATGAACTGAGCCGCTGTAATTCCCGCACACGCGGCCGAGCCCACCCTTGGTCATCCCATCATTGAAGAAAGGCAAGCGCTGCGACCACAGGTCGGCATTTCGAACCCGCATTGCCTTGGACTTGCAGCACGCGTGCCCCGCCATGGCGGTGCGCACAACACGCCGATTTCGCATGGCACCGCGGACGGCGTCAGGCGGTCAGCGTATGGTCGATCCCGACAGCTTTTCCTGCACCACAACCGGACCGCCGTAATTCATGAATCTCATGAGTCTTGCGTTCACGCCAGAACCAGATTATCCCTATGAATCAGCTCAATTTCATCGACATAACCCAGGGCAGCTTCGATTCGATTGCTGGCCAAGCCGGCGATTCGACGTGTCTCGATTGCGCTGTAATTTACGAGCCCGCGCGCGATCTCGCGTCCTTGCGCATCAACACAGGCGACCACCTCGCCACGCTCGAAGTCGCCCGATACTTGGTGCACACCTACGGGAAGCAGACTCTTGCATTCGTCGCGCAACGCCTTGATTGCCCCTTCATCAAGGTGAAGCTTGCCTTTGACCTGCAAGTGATCTGCGAGCCACTGCTTGCGCGCGGTCATCGGCGCCGTGTGTGCGATTAGCTGTGTCCCGATGCACTCACCC
The DNA here is from genome assembly GCA_052145875.1 of Thiobacillaceae bacterium. Classification (GTDB taxonomy): domain Bacteria; phylum Pseudomonadota; class Gammaproteobacteria; order Burkholderiales; family Thiobacillaceae; genus DASQBT01. The sequence goes on along the minus strand of JBKQNQ010000209.1, from coordinate 1,631 downwards.
GCCGCAAGCCGTAGCAGTACGTTTTCCTCCCGCCCCGACGCTATGATCGTGTGTGCACCGCTTCGTGCCGCGCGTCTTGCCGCCGCCACCTTGGTCAGCATCCCACCGGTGCCCACTCCACTGCCTGAGCCACCCGCCATCCGCTCCAATTCGGGATCCCCGGCATGCGCTTCTTGAACCAACCTTGCCTCTGGATCCTTACGCGGATCGGCTGTGTAGAGCCCTTTTTGGTCCGTCAGAATCACCAGGCAGTCCGCTTCAATCAAGTTCGTAACCAAGGCACCCAGTGTATCGTTGTCGCCCAACTTGATCTCGTCGGTGGAAACCGTGTCGTTCTCGTTGATGATCGGCACGGCCTTTAAATCAAGCAGCGTTCGTAGGGTGCTGCGCGCATTGAGATAGCGGTTCCGGTCAGCCATGTCTTCATGGGTCAGCAGCACCTGGGCAGCAAGCAATCTGTGGCAGCGAAAAATCGATTCATACGCTTGCACCAGCCCGGTCTGGCCAACCGCCGCCGCTGCCTGCAGTTCGTTGATCGCCTTTGGCCGTCTGCTCCAACCCAGACGTTGCATTCCCTCCGCAATCGCGCCGCTGGAAACCAAGACGACCTGTTTGCCCTGTTCCACCAACGTGGCAATCTGCTCGGCCCAGCGGCCAAGCGCATCGCGATCCAAGCCGCGTCCATCATTGGTGACCAAGGAACTACCCACCTTTACCACCACGCGACGAGCCTCAGTGAGAACAGATTGGCCACTGATCATTTCGCTTGGCCCCGCTTGAGGTTGCGGATCGCCTCCTTCGCGGTTGCTACGCGTACGCCGCTGGGACAAAAGTAATCTTCGAACAGCGCTTTGTGATAGGACCGCGACGTGCGCAGCGCGTAGGCTTCCCACTTGGCATAGCGGTTCTTCGACCATGTGTTGTCCACATGACCAAAGGCATAGATCTTGAATTCCGTCGGGTCACAGCGCATCCCCTCGAAGTTGACCGTCATGGCGCCATAAGATGAAGCGATGACTACGCTGTAGCGCACCACCTCGTCATCACCAATCGAAAGGGAGGTCGTATCGATCGCATAAGTGTTATCGGGGGCGCCCGGAACCGTGAAGGTGACCAGATTTTCCCGCTTGGGATAGGCGGGCAACTGGGCCTGTACCTCCTGCCATGGTTTGGCATCATCTTCGAAGGTGCTTGCGTCGGAATCGGCCGCCAACGCAGGCGGAAGCAGGCCAAAGCCCAGCATCAATATAAGCAATCTTTTCATGTCGTAATTCTACCCCGCCCGACTTGATTCAGCCCGGGTCCAACGTCTTTGTCCCTTGGTGCACAGTATATGGGCGTGCTGATGAACTTCGCGCCTTGCGTTTGTGCTCTTGCATGGGCGCAGCATTCCATAAGACATTTATCTAACCCGCGCGATACAAACAGCCAAGCTGCGCGAGTTCCAAAGCGCGTTTTCCCACTCCCTGGGTCCGCCCTTACTGTGGCATCAGCGCGGCATGCGGATTCAGCTGGCGGCAATCGCATGCCCGGCCGTCGCGGCGAAGCAGACCACACAGCACATTTCGGGCGCCAGTAGATGAGGGGCGCAACTCTGCAGAAATCCGCCATCGCCAGGATCGGGAACAAAG
>JBKQNQ010000208.1:0-11737 GCA_052145875.1 Thiobacillaceae bacterium | reverse complement strand
ACTTCAGGATCCTCCGGATCCTCAACCTCGGACTCCAGTTCGTCGGCGTTGAATCAAAGCTTCCAGAACTTGCTGTCCTCCTTAGGTGACTCGGGCAGTTCGGCGAACCTGGGCGGCTTTTTGCAGGCGTTGTCACAGAATCTTCAAGGTGCGGGCGCAACGGGTAGCGTCGTCAATACCCAAGCGTGATTGCGGGAGCGGGGCAAGACAATCGTCCGCTTTAGCCCCTCCCGGATAAATGCCAAGGGTGTGTTCCACACACGCCTTGGCGTCGTCACGTCTTCAAGAACAGGGATTGAATGAAAGCGAAGCCCCTGATCTGGTTTGTCGACGACGATGCAGAGATGCGTAAGCTGCTGGATGAGTACCTCACCCAATCCGGCTACGAGGTGCGCAGTTTCGCGAACGCGGCTGACGTCGAGAAGTGGCTGACGCGTCTGCGCCCGGATTTGTTGGTGCTGGACCTGATGCTGCCTGGCATGAGCGGGCTCGATCTCTGCCGCCGTTTGCGCGCCACCGGGGACGACGTTCCGATCATTATGCTTACCGCGTTGAGCGAACCCATGGATCGCGCCTTGGGCATTGAGGCAGGTGCCGATGATTACGTTGGAAAGCCTTTTATGCCGAGAGAGCTGACCGCGCGCATTGAAGCGGTCCTGCGACGACGCTCCTCGCTTCCTGCGGGCGCACCACTCCCCAAAGGGGATACCGTTGTGTTCGGCGCTTGCCAGTTGAATCTGGCTACGCGTAGCCTATTGCGAGACGGTCGCGAAGTCGAGATGACAAGCGGCGAGTTCGCGTTGTTGGCAGCGCTGGTGCAACATCCCAATCAGCCCCTCTCTCGCGAGCGCTTGCGCGAACTGGCGAGGGGGCGCAACTCGGAAAGTGACGAGCGCAGCATTGATGTCCAGATATCGCGGTTGCGCAAGATGGTTGAGCCGTCATCCGGGCGGCCATGCCATATTCAGACGGTTTGGGGATTTGGCTACGTATTCGTTCCTGAGGCCAGCGCAGAAGCACCGTGAATTCGTGGTGGAACTCACTCTATGTCCGTTTGGTCTTGGCCCTGTTGGTTGCCATGGGTGCGAGTTTTGGGACGATGTATGCCCTGTTCCAAAGCCACATGGAGGTATCCGGTGAGAGCAATGCCGCGAGAATCATTTCCGCGCAGATCCGGATGGTGGAGGCGCTGCTTCAAACCCGCTCATCGGACAAGTTACCTGTACTAGGGGGGCTACGCGTTGCGGCTTCGCCATCCGGTACAGCGCCGACCAACCACCGTCAACTTGACCGCGCCATGCGGATCCGTGGCGATCTAAGTGAAGAGCTGGGACGCCCCGTCGCGGTGGAACCCGTTGTCCGGCCTGCGCCCGGGCTGTGGGTCGACTTGCGCCCAATGGGGAAGCCCAAGCAGTGGCTGTTCTTACCGGCACCGAAGGCGCATCGCTATCGGGAGGACTCGCTGGCGCTGTCGATGATCGTGGGCTTTCTGGTGTTTTTTGTGGGCGGCGTTGTACTCCTCTGGCAAATTCAGCGTCCACTCAAACGGCTGTCGCATGCCCTCGAATCAGTCGGGCACAATCCCTCATTTGCGAAGCTTCCGGTTGGCGGGGGAGGGATCACTCGAATCCTGAGTCTTCGCTACAACGAAATGGTCGACCGCCTGAAGCAACTGGAAAGCGACCGCTCAGTGATGTTGGCCGGAATTGCTCACGACCTGCGCACCCCGATTGCACGCATGCGCCTTATCACTGAATTGGCGCAGACCGATCGCCGGGCCGAATTGACGCATAACCTTAACAATGTGGAGCGAATCGTCGAGCAGTTTCTGACGTATGCGCGTGGCAGCGAAGGGGAACAATCGGAAGTGTGCGAAATGGGTTCGTTTATCGAGGAAGTGGCTTCCCCCTATGCGGCGCAAGGCGTCGCCACCCAGCGAAGCGGCGAGGAATGCCCGGTCATGATCCGACCCAATGCCTTGCGCCGCGCATTGATCAATCTGATTGAAAACGCGGTTGAGTACGGACGTCCCCCGATAACGGTCGAGCTCTTACAGGAAGACCACGAAATCTCGATCCGCATCCGGGATCGCGGGGACGGCATTCCCGAAGCGGACTTGGCGTCGGCCATCCGTCCGTTTTCGCGACTGGACCCATCCCGGGGCGGTCAAGGACATTGCGGGCTGGGTCTGGTCATTGCCAAAAGGATCGTCGACGAACATTCCGGCACGCTGTCGCTGAGCAATCATGCCGACGGCGGTCTTCAGGCTGAAATTCGCCTGCCGTTGGGCCGCTTGGGCTAGTCAGGCGCGAGGCGGCAAGCTTTCGAACCCTTGGCCTGACTTACGGAACACGGCCGTCGGCGCAAGATTGGCAGTCGGGTCGAGTTGGCGGTCAGTCTGGGTGGCGGACTGGGCCAACCGTTTAACTTGAGATTGGGGACGGCTCAAGCACTAGCTTCCGGTAAATCCGGGCAGACCCTTTGCGAGGGGACTGCGGGCCAGCGGCAGCGCGGTTTTGACGGCGGCTTGGAAGTCTGCCTTGACGTCTTCAATGGCAACGGAGCGGCGAAAGAAATCCGCCCAGACAAACTCGGCGAAGGCCGTTGGCGTTTTGTCGAAGCCGCCGGCATCTCGCACATAGCCTGAAAGGGAGCGGTAGATGTCGTCGACCAAGGCTTCAAGGTGATGTGGGATGGCGGCGTAAAGGTGTCGCACTCCGCTCTCGTCCAAGGGGTGAACCCAAAGGCTCTTGTCCATCTCGCGCCAGAATTCGGCTAGGCCGTAAGATGAAAAATCGGCTTCCACCATGAAGAAACCACTCGCGACGCCCGCCTCTAGCGCCGCTCGTCCGAGGTGATGATGGTCGGTAATGTACAGTTGGCCGGCCGGACCAATGACGGCGGGGATGGGGTGGGCCTGCATAAAGCTGCGCTGGTCCGGTGGTCTCAGCGCAGCCAAGTGTTTCCTCTTGTCCGCGACCTCGATCATTCCAACAGTGAGTTGTGTCGGGTGGAGTGCGTGGATCATCGACTCTTGGATCTTGGGCATCGTGGTCTCCTTCTTGTGTCGGCCGCTCTCCGAACCCGTCCGACGACGTTTCAATGCCACTCACTGGCTGGGAAAGACGAGGCGAACGGATTGGGTCATGAGTTGCGGTTCTTTACCGAATGGCACCGGAAAGGCGTTGGGTGAGCGCCGTGCCGACCGGGACATTGTCTCAGGGAGGTCTGGGGCAGAAGGTGCCGGGTCGAGCGACTGCCCCCACCCTTGTGTCGGCGCGGCCTAATCCGTCCCTAAGCAAAAACTCGCAACATCGCGCGATTGCGCGACGCGCGCAGACCTCGGTCGCGACTGGGCAAAGACGCGGGATTGAGCCTGTCTTTCGGCCTCACCGACATGCGGAGACATGCGCCTGTGATCCGGTGCGCAAGAACTACTTGCCACCCTTCGCTGGCCGTCCCGTCTTGATGGTTGCCAGGCGCCGAAGTACCGCAAGGACTGCCGTGTCGCTCAACTTGGCCAGATTTGCCACTGCCGCGCGCAAGATTTCGCTTTTCTTTGCCGGGACACCCGCATTTATGCAACGTTTCTTGAGCAGGGCGATTAAGGCATATTCGTCTTCCGGCATCGTGAAGCTGTCGCGAACCAACTTGGCTTTCTTTGCCTTGGGCGCCTTGGCTGCCTTGGCCGTCGGCTTGGCACCTGCAGACGTTGTGATACGAGCGGGTTTCTTTGCGGGGGGCGTTTTTTTGGCGACGGTTGGACGCTTGACGGGTTTCTTTGCCCCAGCACCGGGCGCTTTGCTGCCGGTTGGCGAGCCCTTCCGCGTCGGATTTGCGGGCACCGATGGAGTCTTCTTGACCGCCCTTGGCCGGGGAACCGGCTTGGCGGCAAGCGATGGCTTGTCACTGCCGGTTATCACCGATTTCGTGTCGGGCGGCGTCGTTTCCGGTTGTGTGGATTTGCCGTTGCCATTCATCATGATGACACTCCATTTTGCATAAACAAGGTATTCAGTTTATACGGTTTATGCGGTCAAGCAAGCACTGCTTGGGGCCCCTGTGCGTTCATGAGGTTCGCGAATCGCGCGTTTCGCAAATCGATCAACCTTGAAGATGCTCAACAGCCCTAAATGAATTGAACGGGATAATTCTCTCGGGAACGCGTTTGCGGTTGCTCCGGTCTACGATATGAGGATGCAGACCGTCATAAATCGTTAACCTAATTGTCATATCCTGTTGCGATGACAGAAAAAACCCGGATCCTTGACTCCTTGAATGAGCGGGCTTTGCTGCTGCCAACCCTGGTGAATCGGGCGCTCGCTGCCAATGATCGCGTCAAGTATCGCTTTACGCTGTTGCAGACAGCGCAAGCTCATGCCGAGCGACCCGATGCGGTGACCTCAAGTCTTAGAGCAGAGCGGTTGGCCGCGGGCGTGCAAGATACTAACCTCGATCAGGTTGTGGGTGATTCCCTTCGGGTAAGCAAAGGCCGCTACCGCGTTCCGGACGCCCCGCGCATCGTTGGGGACGCGTTTTCGGATGTGGCTGAAATGTTGGAGCCATTTCGTGCAGCGGAGACACCGGAAAGCGGCGCGTTTGCGCGTCGCCTGGAGGCGTTTTCCGCACCACAGGCAATTAACGATGAGTTGGCCGCCGACGAGATCCGCGCGATCACTTCGGGTGACCGCGAAGCCGGGGATAGCCTCCACATTTTGGTGATGGACATGCATCGCGCGCTAAATGTCCTCCAAGCGGGCCTGGCGAGCGAAAGCATTGATGGATGTCGTGCCTACGGAATTCGCGAGTCCGATCGAGCCATGATCACGGCATTTATGGCTGGCATTAGCCGCACCGCCCCACTCAAGTTCGACCACCCCGGGTTGTCGACGACCGCAACCCGGGTGAGCGACAAGCTGATTCTGCAAAACGACATCGGCACGACCGATGCACACGTCTTGGTGATTCATGTCACCGGCCGAACCGTGACCGTGACGTATACGGACGTCCATCTCCCGCGCCTGCTGTTTTTCCAAAGTCTCTTTGAGGATTATGAAGTCACTTGGCAGGACACGCGCTCGCGCAAGGACTCCGGAATGGAAGATGGTGTATACCATCTTTGTGTAGGCAGCTACACGGCGCGTAGCAATGCACAGCTACGCGCTTATCTGAGTCATCTGGGCTCAAGGCTCGTTTTTCTCATTGATTGGAATCGCGCGCGCAAGCGCTTTCGGCTTTTTGTATCCCGCAGGGCCACAATCGAGTTGCTCAAGTGGGCGGCCGACGGAAATATCGGCCACATGGCCTGGCTCAAGGCGGGGGGCGAGCACTTGATCTTCGACGCGATGAGCTTCGCCTATCGGGGACAGCTGAGGCCGGGAGAGCGGCTGGAAGATCTGCTGACGGAGCGCCGGGCGGTACAGTTTCTGCGATTTAACTTGAAACAGGCACTTGAGGGGCTAAGCCAAGGGCGATCGATTTCCTTGATAGCCGACGAGATTCGCACCGAACTTGCGTCTCAGGTGCGTTCTACCGAGGATGCCCTGCTGGATAGTGCGCTTGAGCATGCTGGGCTGATCGTGGAATTGGCCGATACCGTCCGAGCGGCCCTGGACGCCGCGCAGGCTGGACGCCAGCACGACGTCGCAACCATGACGGAGCGGGCCAAGGACTGGGAGACGGCGGCCGACCAGGAGTTAAACAGCGCGCGCAGCACTGCGTCGGAAGGGGATCATTTCATCATGCAGCTGATGAGCGAGGCGGACGACATTGCCGATGATCTCGAGGAGGCGGTTTTTCACATTGCGCTCTCTCCAAACGCACCCAGCAACTCGATTTCTGCGCTGCAAAGACTGGTTGAGCCCGTGGCCAACGCGAGCCGTGAACTGGTCAAGGCGCTGTCGGCCTCACGCTATGCGCGTCGTGGTGTGCCCCGCGCAGACATGGACGATTTTCTGCAGGCGGTTCACGCGATACGTAGCATGGAACATGCGAGCGACCTCGCAGAGCGTGATGTGAAGCGCACTTTGGCAAGTGATGCCCACCCCTTTTCGGAAGTCTTCGGTATTGTCGAGGCCGCCCGCAATCTGGAGGAGGCGGCAGATGGCCTCATGCACGTGGCATTGCTGCTGCGTGATCACGTGATGGGAAAGGTGATCCATGCCTAAGGGAAGAAGCAGGGCCGCGACGTTACCGGTGTATGACCTGACCGGTCGCGATGGCGTGCCGGACGCGCGCATCGCTGGTTTCAAGGCACACAACCTCATTCGGATGGCTGCCATGGGATTGCCAGTGCCACAGGGCTTTGTGCTGACAACCGACTGGTGCAACGCCACCCAAAAGGGCGATGGTGTCAGGATGCACTTGGCGAACGTGTTGCAATCCGGTGTCCGCAACCTTGAAAGCACAACGGGCCTGGGATTTGGCAGCGCCCGTCGTCCTCTGTTGGTTTCGGTCCGCTCGGGCGCACCCATTTCCATGCCAGGGATGATGGAAACGGTACTCAATGTTGGGCTCAACGACGTATCACTGGGCGGCTTGTTGCGGCTGACGGGCGATCATCGATTGGTATGGGATTCGTATCGCCGCCTGATCCAGGCCTTTGCCGAGATCGTGGCGGGCATTCCGGCGACCCCGTTTGAGGTCACGCTGGATGCCACGTTGAGGCGAAGCGGCGCCGAGTCTGCCAGACAACTGGACTTCCGCGCCCTGCGTGAACTTGCGCGCAAGTACATCGACCTGTATCGCGATCATACCGGTCACGATTTTCCGCAGGATCCCTTCGAGCAGTTGACGGCGGCGGTGCACGCGGTGTTTGGCTCCTGGATGTCGGCAAAGGCGGTCGAATACCGACGCTTGAATGCGTTGTCAAATGATCTTGGGACTGCGGTAACCATCCAACGCATGGTTTTTGGTAATGCTGGAGGCAACTCCGGCGCAGGTGTTGGATTTACCCGCGATCCTTCCAGCGGCGAAAACCATCCCTATATCGACTGGCTCGCTCAGGCTCAAGGCGAGGACATTGTATCGGGGCGCCGTCGCGTGGCCGCCGAAAATAGGGTGCCCAGCTGGCTGCTGCAGCAGTTGACCGATATCGGGGAATCCTTGGAAAAAACCTTCCACGACACCCAGGAGTACGAGTTCACCGTCGAAAATGGCGAGCTGTTCATGCTTCAAACGCGCACTGCGAAGCGCACCGCGTTAGCGTCGCTCCAGATGGCGGTTGACCATGTGGAAAGCGCGTTGATCACCCCTGAAGAAGGGCTTGCCCGATTGTCGACGATCGATATCGACAACATCACCATTCGACGTGTCAAATCGAGCGAACCACCGCTGGGTCGGGCGACCCCAGCGGGAACCGGGGTCGCCCAGGGGCCCGTCGCGTTTTCTGTCCAGGCCGCCCAAGCGTTTGCCGAACGTGGTACCCCGGCCATTTTTGTGCGTAATGAAGTCGACACCAACGACATCGGCGCGCTTGCGGTCGTCAGTGGGGTGCTTACTGCCAGTGGAGGGCGGACCTCTCACGCCGCCGTGGTTGCTCGCCAAATGAATAAGGTCTGCCTTGTCGGTTGCGCGGATCTGAGCATCGACATCGAGGCGCGACAGGCTACCCTGGGGCGTACAGTGATCTCCGAAGGCGACCCACTCTGTCTCGATGGCGATGCCGGAACCATCTATGCCGACTCCCCAAAAGTTGTGAGCGAGCGGCCAGAGGCGCTGATACGCCTGGTTACGGAGTGGCGAAAAAGAACTCTCATGCAGCGGCCGCGTGATAAGCTTATGTGAATTCTTGAAGGTCCCAGGGGAGATCCGGTACCCTCCGCAGTGGACACACGGTCAAACGTCTACAGGGGCTCGCGCTTGACGTTGTCGGAAGAATCCGGGGCGTGCGGTTCATCGGGTACCCGGGAAATATGAATCAACAGCAGGGCGTCATATCGGTTTTGGAGCAGATGTCGCAAAAGATTAAGAACGTGTTCGCCGTCGTGGCCCGTCTTTGCGGCCGTCGGCATGACTGATGTTAGCTTCCCTGTGCGACAGGTGTGCCAGTCCGGCGGGGCAGCGTTTGGCCATTTCCCGATGTCCCTCGAGCCAGGGGCATTTCGCGCTTGGCTCGGAAGATGATGAGCACGGGAGCCGACCGCTTGCCACCGTTTGTGAGCCGACCATCTTTCAAAGAACTCAGTGTGCAGCTGGCGCCGGCGCAGGCAGTGGTTCACCGGGACGGCGCGCGCGCAGGATGCCCATGCCCTAATTTGTCAAATGCTGTTTCCTCAGTCCACTGACCCCTGGCTCGTGATCACCCATCTGGGTGCCGCGAGTATCATGCTGCCAATGCTCGTGATCATCATTGCCGAACTTTGGCGGGCAGAGCGGAAGTCTGCCCTGGTGACTTGGATGATGGCGATGGTGGCAGGGGTCGCCATCGTATTGGCGAGCAAGATCGCCTTCCTCGGCTGGGGTTGGGGAAACGCCTACCTTAATTTCACCGGAATCAGCGGGCACACCATGTTGGCATCCTCGATTTTTCCTGTGTGGATGGGTTGGCTGCTAGCCGGGTCGACGCGGCGCTTTTGCCGCGCTGGCGTTATTCTCGGGCTGGCGATTGGCGCAATCGTGGGCTGGTCAAGGCTCGTGCTCGGCGCTCATAGCCTAAGCGAGGTCATTGCCGGTTGGATGGTCGGGATGGGAGTCAGCCTGGTCGCGTCCAGAGTCATGCGGGATCCGCTCCCGTCCCGGGGTTGGGCGCAATTTGGGGGAATGGTCCTGTTATTAAGTTTCAGCCCTTCCCTGTCGGGTTATCTTCCGACACACAGTTGGGAAGAGAAGGCCGCGCTCAGTCTATCCGGCCATTCACGACCATTTACGCGGCGCGATCTCTCTCACCCGGTCCCGCTGGAAACATTCTCCCAGAGCCCGTAAGGATTTCGGGAATCCGGTTAGATCATGATTGTGCCGGCGCGGCCAAGGGACGCGTGTGCCAAACCGAATCGATCGGCCGCACCACTGGCGAAGCAGCGGCGCTTGCGCGATAGAGGTTGCCGCGTGAGCCATGCCTTCACAAGTAATGAGCCAAAGGGCTTAGCGGACTGCCGTCAGCAATCGTCGTCCTGTAACAGCACCCCTGTATCTTCCAGGTTGCACCACTAATGCGTCCCCGCTAGGAGGGGGCCGGCCGCGCAGAGGTGCGCGTTGCCAAGTCGCGCACGTTTGGGCCGATGCGATCCCCGCTGCAGATCGTCAGGATAGCCCTCATTGGGATTTCAGGAAAAAATTCGTGTTGAATCTTGCAAAATTGGTCTTGCTGGGCGCCCTTGCGACCGGGTTCATCGGGTCAGCTCTCGCCACCGTTTCTGGCCCAGGATCTCTTGGGGACCTAAGCGGGACGTCGGTTTCAATCGGGGACGCCTTCAACTCATCCGAGGCGGGCAGTTCGTTCACTGACCTGTATACGTTTGACCTCAGCAACGCTTCACAAACGGTAGGCACAACGGTCACCATTAATCTCAGCGTGGGCGGCTCCAGCTTTGACTTGAGCAATATGGTGATCGAATTTACCGATTCAACGGGGACCAATGTTTACGCAAGCGATTCACAAAATATCGATGGCGATACGCTCTCCCTTAACTCCGACTTGGCAAATGGGGCCGATTATCACTTCGTCGTGACCGGTGAGGTGGCGGGCGCCGCCGGGGGTAGTTATGCCGGCGTCCTCCAGGCTTTGCCGGTCCCTGAGGCAGATGTCTATTCGATGTTTGTGGCTGGCATCGGCCTCATCGCATTGCGCCTGCGCAATCGCATCGGTTCAGCCCGCCGCATTTATGCTTGAGTAATCCAAGCTTCGCCAAGTGGATGCCCGAGCCATTTCTGGCGGCATCGTGTTGATGTCCCGGCTGGGCAGTGACAGGCCTGGTGCTTCGGGGGCCCGAAATTTCCAGCGAGCGATAGGCCGAATAGATGGCGAGGCAAATGCCGGCCGGCAGCCCGTCTTGCAGCGAAATCGGATATTTATGCTGTAACCCTTGAGGCGCCAAAAGAGACTAAAATGGGCAATGGACGATGCGTAGGGCGGCATCTTTTTAATCGAGGACACAATAATGGCGCACCTTAGCTCTTTGCCTTTTGTTGCGCGTTGGACCGAGGGGGATCATCAAGATCCTGAGCTCGAAGAAGCCGTTCTCGCGGCCCGGCACGAATTCTCGGAACTCTCGGACGCAGAGGTCAAAGAACTGTGGATGCACCTGGAGTCCCACCTGATTGGCTGGGCAAGAAGAAGGGGCGAGGCCCTGCCGACCTACAAGTTGCGTTATTCGCGCCAGAGCCCCTATCGAAACTCCCTGTCAGATACGGATGACGCATCAAACGCCGTCGACTTTACGCTGCTTTTTTTTCTTGCCCATGGATATGGGCCGCTCGAGCGGTTTGTCGAGGACTTGGCCATCGAGCCATTTGACTCCCTGCGAAAGGCATATGCGCTGCTCATACTCAGGGAAGCGGCAAATGACAACTGGAGTGAAATTCGGCGCCTGGCACGCTCCTTTTACCGCGTTGTTCATTAAAGTGAACCCGACCTGCGGCGAAGCTCGAATGCTGGTAACGTTCGATTAGGTGACTCCGTGGTGCGTCGCAGTCATTCAAGTTGGCGCATGACGCTCCTTTGCTGGCCGGGGATTTGCTTAGTCGCCGGTAGTGACCCGACGCAGGATCCGTAGGGGCCGTTTCAGGCGGCGGCTTGGTTGGGCCGCGCGAGGCAAAGCATAGGGGTCTTGGTGTCGATCAATCCGAGGAAGGGAACCCGGCCCTGCTTTGCGGCTAGGTCCTCTGTCCCGATTGGCAGGTTTCCCCCAAGTGGCCACGAAGCCAGCAACGACGTTTTTTCGCCTTCACCAAGCTTGGCACTTCCTTCAGGAGAGCAGAAGCTTCAAGTGAGAGCGGCCAGAAAACCGGCATCTCCACTTCAGGCGCGAGCGGAACCCCGTTGTCATCCTGTTGCCAGGTTTTCATGATCAGCTCCCCGTTTCATTGTTTGTAAACGAGAGAGCGTGCGCTTGTTGTGTTACTGGACAATGAAGCGTGAGGGGATTCGCTCTGGTCCGGAGCCACCCGGCATCATGCGTGTGTCCAATTGCAACACCTCGTACGGACACCCGGTGCGCCTAACCCAAAAATGAGCCGATTAGCTTATGAAATTCGGCCTCACATCGCAGTGTCTTGCAACATTCGATTGTTAAGCTACCCATCGTGATGCGCGAGTCCGGCAGCAGACCGGGCACGCATCGCCCACGAAAAATAGTGACAAATAACGAAGCAAGCAGTGCGCGTGAAAAGCAGTGGCGTCGTTAGTGAAGACGCCGGGACGGGTGTAACATAGGCCCGCCCAGCCACCTGTGATCGCTGGTAATTCAAGCGATATCTTATGCGCACGCCAAATCGGTGCTGTGCGGTATGTCTATCTCACCGTCGTCCGATGTAGCGTGCGCTGGACTTCAGTTCGTTGCGGCGCGCACGCGCCATGCGGATCGGGCAGGTGCAAAGCCAATCGGCAACAAGCGGCATGTAAAAAACGACAGGAGTTGCGCGTGAAAGCTTCAGGCTCCAAGCCTGAATCGGGGACCTTCCAGTAAGTCGGTTGGGCGTCCCTCTTGCCATTCGGCCACCAGGCTTCCGTCCCTGGCGGCCGACTGCTCTTTCGCTTGCTCATGCCACCTCACCATACCTCGAGGAGCGATCCATGATG
>JBKQNQ010000207.1:0-9855 GCA_052145875.1 Thiobacillaceae bacterium | reverse complement strand
GGAATCCATCAGCCGTTTACGCGGCAAGCTCCACCATTATGAGGGGGTTCCATTGATCGCTACCTACCACCCCGCGTACCTGCTTAGAAGCCTGGTCGACAAGGCCAAGGCGTGGGAAGACCTGTGCCTCGCGCGCGAGGTCATGGCCGGGAAAACGGGCGAAAATTCTGTTTAATCGCCTTATGGCCCAATCCGCCATAAAATCATGCCTGTTCTAGAAAAGGGAGTAGGGTCATGATCCGGTGGTTTGCGATTGCGTTTCTTGCGTTAGGTCTGACGGGCTGTGGTTACAACACCCTGCAAACAACGGACGAGCAGATAAAAGCGTCGTGGTCCGAGGTCATCAATCAGTACCAACGCCGCGCCGACTTGGTGCCCAATTTGGTGAATGTGGTCAAGGGGTACGCGGGACATGAGGAAAAGGTACTGACTGAGGTGACCGACGCGCGTGCCAAGGTCGGCCAGATCCAGGTTACTCCTGAGTTGATCAACGACGAAGCGGCGTTTCAGAAGTTTACCCAGGCCCAGGGTGAACTGTCCGGGGCACTCTCCCGTCTGATGGCCGTTTCAGAAAATTATCCCAACCTAAAGGCAGATGGACTCTTTAGGGATCTGCAGGCACAGCTTGAAGGTACGGAGAACCGAATCGCGGTCGCGCGCAAACGATACATTGACGCCGTACAGCAATACAACGTGACGGTGCGCCGGTTCCCCAGCAACCTCACGGCCATGATGTTTGGCTTCAAGATCAAGCCCAACTTCAGTGTGGCGGATGAGAAGGCAATCAGTACACCACCCAAAGTGGATTTTGGCATGCCTGCTCCGGCGGCTCAGAATTGACCCAGTACCTGGAACCGCGGAGTGCCATGTTTGGCTCGGGCCCGTCTGGCCGCGAGCCGACAGGATGGGGCGACCGGCTCAAACGGTGGTGCGGTCATGCGTGACGCGCGCGAAATCATCGATGCGACCAAACTCTGGTCGTGTTCCATGCAACCCCGCGTGGCATGGCATCTGTTGTGGACGTGTTTGCTCGGTTTGCTCGTGGCCCAGGTGGCTTGGGGCGAAGTGGCGGTCCCGGATTTGACCCGGCGTGTCACGGACCTGACAGGCACGCTCAGCGTTACGGCGACCCAGCAACTTGAAAAGAAGCTGGCTGATCTCGAGGCACGCAAGGGTAGCCAGATTGCGGTGCTGATCGTCCCGACCACGGACGGCGAGGACATCGCCGCATTTGGCATCCGTGTCGCGGATAAATGGAAGCTTGGACGCAAGGGCGTCGATGATGGAGCAATCCTGATTGTCGCCAAGGATGACCACAGAATGCGCATTGAGGTGGGCTATGGTCTGGAAGGTGCCATTCCTGACGCCATTGCCAAGCGAGTTACCGCTGAAACCATTACCCCCAAGTTTCGTGCTGGCGACTATGAAGGCGGAATCAATGCGGGTGTCGATCAACTGATCGGCCTGGTCAATGGCGAGCCGTTGCCTGAACCCACCGGACGCAAAGGTCCAACGTCGCGTGACACCGGCGGGGCGTTCATCATTACGTTAGTGGGGGGCCTCATCACGGGAGCCATTCTTTCGATGGTCTTGGGCCGAGCTAGCGGAAGCCTGCTCGGCGCCATCGGTACCGGTCTCGCAGGATGGCTGCTGATTGGCGCACTGGTGCCCGCGGCCGTTGCGGCGGTGGTCGTCTTATCCATGTTGAGTGGGGCGGGGCGCGGGGGCTGGTACAGTGCGGGTCGGGGGTTAGGCGGAGGATTTGGCGGGGGTGGCGGTTTTGGGGGCGGTGGGGGTGGATTTGGCGGCGGTGGAGCGTCCGGATCATGGTAACCCGCGTATTCAAGCATCTTTTCATTCATCCATGGCGACTGCGTTCGGCTTTTCCACCCGCGACGCTCGATGCCATCGAAGTCGCGATAAAGGCATCTGAGGCGCGGCATCGTGGTCAAGTGCGGATGGTAATCGAGACGGCGTTGCCCATCCACAGGGTTGCGCGTGGCCACACCAGCCGTGAGCGTGCCCTCGAGGTGTTCGGGCAGTGCAGGGTTTGGGATACCGAAGAAAACACTGGGGTGTTGATTTATGTCCTGCTCGCGGAGCGCGCGCTGGAAATTGTTGCCGACCGTGGCTTGGCTCACAAGGTTGCCCAAGGTGAATGGGACGCAATCGTGCGGAAAATTGAGGCCTCCTACAGAAAGGGCGCGTTCCTTGAAGGCTCCCTTGAAGGCATCGACGCCATCACCCACGTGCTGGAAGGGCCTTTCCCCCCCGGCCGCGAGAATCCGAATGAGCTGCCAGATCGACCGCTAATTCTTCGGACCTGAGCGAAACGGCAGCGTGCAAGCCCCCTGGGCGGGCCGCTTGCCCACGTATTCGAGGTCCAGTCTAGGAAGGCAACTTGCCAAGCCAATGATGAAATCCATCGACTTTTTCGAGAAGCAATTCCAACGCCAAACGAGCCAGGAAGACTTCTCGCTGAACCCATTCGAGGAAGCGGTCCTGCCACATTTGTTCGGTGAGGTGCTCGACTTGGGCTGCGGACTTGGCAACCTCGCCATTGCTGCCGCGAGAAAGGGCTGTGGCGTTACCGCGCTTGACGCCAGCCGCACTGCGGTGCACCACGTGAGCCGACTGGCGCAGCGTCTGGGCTTGCGACTGAATGCGGCCCAGGTTGATTTGAGCCAGTTTGCCATTGACCGAGAGTTTGAGAGCATTGTTGCCATCGGACTGCTGATGTTCCTTCCGATGGACAAGGCACGGGCCTTGCTGGCAGAAATTCAGCGGCATACGCAACCCGGTGGCGTGGCTGCCATCAATGTATTGATTGAGGGCACCAGCTTTATGGAAATGTTCGAGCCCGGCCACTACTATTTATTTGGTAAGAACGAGCTAAGCGACCAGTTTGCAGGATGGCGCATCCTGCTATCGCGACACGATGAATTCCCTGCGCCCGGCACTACCTTAAAGAAATTTCATACGCTGGTCGCGAGAAAGCCTGCTGCTTGACCTGCAGTGGCAAGAGTGCGCCGTCTCCTTCGGTGAGGAGTCAGGCGACTGTGTCGCCATGCATGGGGTTGTTTCGGACGGTTTAGGAAGCGCAGGCGCCCCCGCGCCTGACGGACTTCTTCGTCAAGGATTGAGCGGAATTTGCGTCGCGTCCCCGTGGATTTCGGCCGATCGGCTGGACTACTGCGTGACGTGCGTGGAGTGGCTCAGGCTTCGCTAATGCACCTGGTCGTTATGGTGTCGCTTCCAAAGTAGAGTCATCGCAGTAATGATGAAGAGACCAAACACCAGCATGATGGTGTGAATGGACAGGTTGGCTCGTGTCATCATCGCATAGGCGCCAAGCAGCAGCAGAATTCCGATGTTCTCGTTGAAGTTCTGTACTGCGATCGAATGTCCGGCACCCATGATCAAGTGGCCGCGATGCTGAAGCAATGCGTTCATCGGAACCAGAAAAAAGCCCGAAAAGACACCTGACATGAGCAGGATGAAGCCTGCAATCCAGGCGTTTGTTACCCAGATAAGCACGATTGGAATCAGCCCGATGGCGATTCCAGCAGGGATGACTTTCACGGAGCGTTCAAGTTGGACGAATCGCCCCGCGATCCCGGCGCCGATGGCAATGCCAAGGGCCGAGAGCGAGGTCATCTGGGTCGCGCGATCTAGGCCAAACGCAAGGTTCAGCGCGGCCCAGGGGATAAGGATCAGCCGAAGTGCCGCTCCTACGCCCCAGAATAATGTTGTGACGGCGAGCGAAACTTGCCCGAGCTGGTCTTTCCATAGGAGCGCGAAGGCGTGCCAAAAATCATACAGGATGAATCCCGGTGTTTTCTTCGGCAGGCGGTGATCGATGGGAACCCGCGGGATGAACAGATTGGCAAAAGCCGCCGCGAGGTACAGCGACGTGACAGCCAGGATGGCAAGATCCGGCGCAATGAAGCGCTCCGGGCGAGCGAGGTACGCGAGGCCCGCGAGGGCGATATGCGGGTTGATTAGGTAACCCCCGACGATCGCACCCAAAACAATGGCCGCGACCGTGGTGCCCTCCATCCAGCCATTTGCCCCAACCAATTGTTTGGGCAGCAGGATTTCCGTAAGGATGCCATATTTGGCGGGCGAGTATATCGCCGCACCGATACCGACGACCGAATAGGCGGCCAGTGGCGGCGTGCCCATCAGCATCGCAAGGCAGCCGATGAACTTCAACGCATTTCCGAGGAACATGACGTGGCCTTTGGAGAGCGCATCGGCGAAAGGCCCAACAAATGGGGCAAGCACGATATAGGCAACGACGAAAGACACCTGGAGCAACGGTTGGTGCCACCCCGGAGCGGCGTGAAACATCAACAGTCCAATGGCTGCAAACAGAAGCGCATTGTCTGCCAATGCGGACAGAAATTGTGCGAGAAGGACGGTGTAGAACGTGCGGTTCAAATGCATGCGCAGTAGAGGATCTGTTTTGTTCGCTGGTTGGAGCTAACCGCGTTCCTCAATCGGGGTTTAACGCGGTGCGTTATCAACTTCCATAAGCATGCGTGTAACTACGGAAACTGTTGTGCTAATTCAAGTTGCCATGGCAGGTGCTAAGCGGCGAATCAACGGATTGGTTGGCTAAATGGCAAATTTATGGTTGAATAAAAATCTCTTCTGCACGTTGTATTCGAGTATCGCCATGGCCGACCGCAGACTTCAAGTATTCTACACCGTAGCGAAACAGTTGAGTTTTACCAAAGCGGCTGAGCTGCTTTATATGACTCAACCCGCCGTGACATTTCAGGTAAAGCAGCTGGAGGAACACTTCAATACACGTCTTTTTGAGCGCAGTCATGGCCGAATATCCCTCACTCCAGCCGGTGAGCTTGTCATGGGATATGCGGACCGCATACTGAGTCTGGCCGCCGAGATGGATGCGCGGGTAGGTGAAATGACGGGGCAAGTGACCGGCCCGCTGATGATTGGTGCGTCCACCACCATTGCCGAATATCAGCTGCCGAGACTGCTTGGAGAATTTAAGGCGCGCCATCCCGAGGTTCAGGCCCGCCTCACCGTGGCGAACTCGGAGACAATTGAAGGCAAGATTGCCGATCACACGCTTGATGTGGGCCTGATTGAATCGCAATCCCACCACCCGAACTTGTCCAACCATGTCTGCTGTGACGACGAACTGGTGATGATCTGTGCGCCTAGCCATGCGTTAGCGAACAAGACTTCGGTGAATGCCAGACAACTCGCGGAGCAGCCTTACGTGTCGCGCGAGCAGGGCTCTGGGACACGCGAGGTAATCGATCAGTTTTTTCTGGATCACGGAATCAATCCGGATGATCTGCACATCGAAATGGAACTCGGTAGCCGCGAAGCCATTAAGGGTGCGGTGGAAGCAGGTCTGGGAATCGCCATCCTGTCGGCGTCAACAATTGTCAAGGAAATTAAACTTGGCGACTTGGTGGCGGTGCGGCTTGATCCACCGCTCTTTCGTCCCCTCTCGTTGGTATATGCACCTGAAAAGTTTCGTAGTAAGTTGCTCGATGCCTTTATAACGTTTGTCGAAGCGAAATTTGCACAGTGTATTACTGATGTGATTCCGACCCGTGGGGCGCAGGACCAGGCAAAGGTGCGCGCCTAGCCGATAAAGTGGCGAATGCAGTATGACCCCGAACGCACGCAAATTGGTGGACTGCTTTCGTCGATTATCCGAAGTGCGTCAAATCGCGCTCCTTGAGTTCGCCCAATATCTTGCCGACAAGGAAGAGGTTGCTCTGGGGGGAGGGGTGCCAGCGGTCCCGCTCGACATACCTCGTCCGGACGACGAAAGCGTCATCAAGGCGGTTCGGCGATTGCGCGCGACCTATCCCATGCTGGACCAGAACAAGATATTTACCGATGTGTCGTCGCAAATGACCCGCCATGTCATGCACGGGCTTTCGTCCGGCGAGGTGATTGATGAACTGGAAGTAATTTTCCGCAGACACTACGAAGCGCTTGTTGCAGGCAATATCCCTAATCCAACGCGCGAAGACAATTCCAGCAGCTAAGGAAGTTTCGGGGATTTTGCTCGCCACAGTAAGGACACCATTTCTCCGGTGCACAGGCTGATTCGTTGATCTGCCTGATTAGAGCCAAGGCCTGCTCCGCCTGACTCTCGTCATCGACCCACACTTCCGGCCACATGTTCGTGGTGGCCAGATCGCCCACGCCCCCAACAGCATATGCATTGAAGATGTACGCTTTGATCGCTTGCGTAGCAAGTACGTCCACGATCACTTGGGCATCGGGAAGATTGGCGGCAAGATAGATGCGCTTCACGAAATATGCCTTCTGCTGCTTGTCGACCGGCGGGAAAGGGATATGCGCCGGTGGCTGCTGGAACGCGTTAAGCGAACTCGAATATTTCTGCCATCCGCGCTCGCTGGCGAGTCAAGCAAGCCTACCATTCTTAATTGCGATATGGTCATTTTCTTAGCCGCATGGTTTCCGCAACGCTACGTTCAAATGAGTACGTGGCGTTTCCAGAGCGGGCCGTGCCAGTAATGCGTCGCAGCGTGATTCCCTCCAAGCCTGTAGCCATCGTGGCTGGATCTCGTGCCTGACGGGGCCAGGTCGACTTCACAGAATAGGAGTGAAGGGAGCCGCGAGCGCACTGATGCGTGAGGCTTGTTCAATCGCCCTATGACGGGGGTCGATAGCGATCCCGGCGAGTCCGCGTCCGATTGAATGCGCCGTCGGCACGTTGCTGGAATTGACGTGTGGTTCAGCACGCGACGTTGTTTGCCTTTGCCGTTTTGTCCAGATTCCTGCTTTGGGATATTGGATGTGCTCGCGAATCCAATCCGTGACACGGTTGGATTGCCAGCAAAGGATACCGGCCAACAGGAGAAGAAGCGCCAACGTCAGCGCCACACGCCTCATTGCGACGCTACGCCCACGACGGAGGTCGCGCGATGCGTGTCTTAGTAACGCGTCGAGCGGCGCTGGGGCTGATGCTATCAAGGCCTCACGGGCGGTGGCGTCTCGTGGGCGGATGGCCCAGCGACCTTCCTCTTCGTGCCAGAACAGGTAAAGCTGCTTGTGATCGGACCCGCCGAGGGTGACGCCAATTTCAGCCAGCGGGATATCGACCGAATGATCATCAACGACAAGATGGCCTGCTGTGAAGCGCGCATGGGTTTCGTGTCCTTGTGCAGGCATACTGGGGGCAAACAGGACGATGCCGAATTCTTTCATGGTTACTCGCTGTGAAGCGCTTCGACCGGATCAAGCCGTGCGGCCCGTATGGCCGGGTATACGCCAGCGATTAAGCCGATTAGGATTGAAGCCAGCAGCGCGCCGAAGACATAATTCCAAGGGGTGATGATCGGTAGCGCGGGAAGGAATGTCTTAAGCAGCCAAGCGAGGCCGCTTCCTATCGCCAATCCCAGCATGCCGCCAAATGTGGCCAATGCGGTTGCCTCCATGAGAAACAGTGTGCGAACCCCGCCATGTGTCGCGCCCAGCGCCGTAAGCAGGCCAATTTCGCTGGTGCGCTCGGTCACGGCGATATGCATCAACGTGACAATCCCGACTGCGCCGACCAATAGTGATATCCCGCCGAGCGCGGCGACGGCGAACGTTAGGACTTCCAGCACCGTGTTGAGGGTAGAAAGCATTTGTTGTTGGGGGGTGATTGTGAAGTCTTCTAGTCCATGACGCGCAATGAGTGTTCGGTGGATTGCGGCGACGACATCGTCCACCGCTATGCTCGGCTTATAGGCGAGATCGATTTCCATAAGGCTCGCACGATTGAACAACCCGAGCGCTTTGCCCACTGGAACATAGACCGTGTCGTCCATGTCAAAGCCGAGGACTTGTCCCTTCGCTTCCATGACGCCGATGATGCGGTAGCGTTGACCGCCGACATCGATCCGTCGCCCCAGCGGATTCAATGTGCCGAACAATTCCCTCCGAACCTTTGCGCCGAGCACGGCGAATGGGCGCGGCGCTCTGGCATCATCCGATGGCAGATAGCGGCCGAACGCAACTTTCATGTTCAGCACCTGAGGCAGTGCAGGGCCTGTTCCATAGAGGGTGACACGCCGGCTCCGACCATTTGCCTTGACCTCGGTATTGCCGTTTACGACAGGCAGGGCGGCTTCAATCTGGTTTAGTCGCCCAAGCGAGAGTGCGTCCTCAAGGGATAGCGGGCGTACCATACCGACGACGCCGACCTGGCCACCATGCGCCTGGGTCTTGCCGGGGAAAACCCCGATCAAGTGCGTGCCGAATTGGGTGAACTCGGCGATCACGTATTGTTGGATACCGGCGCCAATCGATGTGAGTAGGATTACGGCAGCGATGCCAACCGCGATACCTGCGGCAGACAGGACGGTGCGCAGGCGCTGGGAGCGCAGCGAACTGGCCGCGAATTTTAGGCTGTCCGAGAACGTCATTTGCCTCCCAGGGTAGCCACCGGATCAAGTCGTGCAGCACGGTTGGCGGGCAGTAGGGCGAACACCACGCCGGTGATCAGTGCGGTGGCCACGCCGGCTGCTGCGGCCCAAAGGGGAGGATAGGCCGGCAAGGTCGGGTAGGTCGCCCGCAATATCACGCTGCCCGTGTACCCAAGGGCAAGCCCCACGACTGCGCCCAGGAGCGAGAGCAGCGCAGATTCGGTGAAAAACAGGCGTCGTATATCGGCGGGTTGCGCGCCTAGGGCCTTAAGCAGGCCAATCTCGCTTCTGCGTTGGGTGACCGCGACCAGCATGACGTTCATGACCAGAATCCCCGCGACTGCAAGGCTGATCGCGGCGATGCCGCCGACCGCTAGGGTCAGGGCACGTAAAATCTTGTCAAACGTCGACAGGATGGCATCTTGGGTGATCACCGTGATGTCTTCCTCTCCTTCATGCCGCTGTTTGAGCAGGGCGATTACGGCGGCTTTTGCAGGTTCGATCGCGGTGCGGTTCTTGGCCTCGATCATGATCCGAAACAGCGAAG
Organism: Thiobacillaceae bacterium; assembly: GCA_052145875.1. Lineage (GTDB taxonomy): Bacteria > Pseudomonadota > Gammaproteobacteria > Burkholderiales > Thiobacillaceae > DASQBT01. The sequence continues at coordinate 876 of JBKQNQ010000207.1, read as the reverse complement.
ACGTATTGAGCAGACTTTGCGCCTGATTGACCGGGATAATGGCAATGTCATCGGTATTGAACCCCATCGCTTCACCCTGTGGCGCGAGTGTACCGACTACGCGGAAGCGTCGGTCTCCCAAGTGAACCCACTGACCCAACGCACCCTTGCCGGGAAACAGGTCCCTCGCCAGCGTGGTGCCAAGCACGACCTGCGGCGCAGCGTTGTCCCATTCCGGCGTTTCGATAAAGTGGCCGCCGCCCAGCTCCATGTGGCGCACCGCCAAAAATTCGGTCGTGCTGCCCAAAATTATGGCTTCCTTCAATATGCCACCGCTGGTGATTTCTGTGGTGCCGACATTGAGCGGGGCGAGGCGTTTTATTTGGGGTAATGTCAGCAAGGCACGGGCGTCATCCAAAGTCAGATCTCTGGTCGTCTCGCCCGTAATTGCGCCGAGCATCGCCCCGGTCGTTTCCGCGTGGCCTGGCAACACGATGAGGATATTGGTCCCGATTGAAGCGAACTGGTTAAGGACATACAGCCTGGCGCCATCGCCCAAGGCCGTGAGCACCACGACGGCGCCCACGCCCACTGCCATGGCGGCGATGATAAGAAGCGAGCGGATCCGCTGGGAGTACAGAGTGGCGGCTGAAAAGGTGAGGGTGTCCCGCAGCTTCATTGGTGATCATCACCGGTGATGCGACCGTCGCGCATGTGAATTCTTCGCCGTGCGCGGTTACCCAATTCTGGGTCATGCGTAACCAGAATAAGGAGGGTGCCACTGTTGTTAAGTTGCTCCAACAGGGCAACCACTTCGCGGCCGGTGGTGTGATCAAGATTGCCCGTTGGTTCATCTGCCAATAGCACAGCCGGATTCATGACGGTGGCGCGGGCGAT
>JBKQNQ010000206.1:0-2852 GCA_052145875.1 Thiobacillaceae bacterium | reverse complement strand
GAATCGGGGACACGGGTGGCTAGAGACTTGATGGAAATGGCGCGGCGGTTGGCGGCTCACCGCGGGCTCAAAGTGACCGAGTATCTCGACGCCATCCTGCGCGAACCGATCAAGGCCGAATGGGCTCGCATGATCCGCGAAACCGACCCCGCTCGCAAGAAAGGCGGTGAGTGATGGACGCCACTTTCGTCATTTTCGGAATTTCGGGCGCGGTGGCTTACATCGTGATTTGCGGTCTATGCGCGACCTCGGTTGCGGTTGAGAAAGGTCGCCCTCAGGTCCTGAGCGGCGGAATCTTGAACGACAAATCGGCAAGATCCGATCCCCAACACGGTGTCTACTCGTGGGACAGCGCGAGGATGTCCCACGACTGCTTGCTTCGTCGGATGCCGTTGTCATCTCGTCAAGGCGCGAGGGTTTTTCCTACGTATTCTGTGAAGCACTCTTCTGCCATTCGCGGGTGCTGTCAACTGACGTTCCGATTCCCAACGAATTGCTCCCCAGTGAGTTAATTGTGCCAATCAATGATGCAGCGATACTGCGGCAAAGACTGCAATCCCTGCTGCAAACCCGCCATGAATGGGCCGCCTTGATGGAAGCGGCCCATCAGTTCGCCAGCAAGAATCTGACACTTGAAGCCATGGGGAGGAAGACAATCGATGTATACGAGCGCCTGATGCAATGAGACATGCATCACCGTCCTTTGAGTTCGAAGCGGTCCGGGTCCTGGACCTTGAAGCCTAAAAGTGCGCCCCGCGACGCCGCTGGGTGATTGCGTCGATCGTGCGCACGATGCGCGATCCCGCGCCCTAGCCACGCATGCGTGTCGCGGTTGCCATGCGATGCATCGAAGCCTGGTTCCTATCGCGCGTCAGTTTTCCCAAACCGCCGAGACGTAGCGAATGCGTGCACTCATTGCCTCGTCTGGCCGGTCCAGCCAGATCAAGTTTAATCGTCCGGAATCATCCAAGTTAATCAGCGGTTCTGCCTGTATTCCCGGGCCTGAGGCGCCGGGCACAGCCACATTGTCAGAGAATGCCGAGCCAGCCCAGGTGGCAAGCCAGATGTCGGCAGTACCGTCACGATCATCATCCCAAACTACGGCAATTTTGCCGTGTTGATTTGCCCCAAGCGATGCGTGCCACTGCGCGATGTTTTCCCCGAAACTGTCCTGAACCTGGATATTGTGGCCGAAACTTTCTCCCCCGTTCGTGCTGATGGCTGCATAGACATCGTAGCCAGACAGAAAATCCCGCTTGTCCAGCCATACGGCCACGACGCACGATCCGGGGGATCCCTGCTTCGCTGGATTCGATGGGGAAGTCAAACCGCATCGAGCTAAGGTGGGCCGCATGGCACCCAACCCTGCACCCAACCCACTGGGCCCACTGGCGTGGACTTCAATTAGCCGATACGGCAGATCGAAGCGCGCTCCATCCGCGCTGTGGGCCGCCAGAATGACGGTGTGTTTGAACCTCCGGTCTTCCCACACCACCACTTCGCTTCCGTCTGGGTTCACTGACAACGCGGGATAGCTTTGATCTTGTGCGGGGATAATATCTTCGACGGTTGCCAATTGAGCCGAACGAATACCGTCGACACTGCACGTAAGCGTCCCTGTCCAAAGCTGAAGATGATCGCCATTACGTTCCACCCAGGCTGCGTGAAGTCCCCCTTGGGGATCGTAAGCCAGTGTAACCTGCCCACCCGCAGAATGACTGAGCTTCACGGGCGCGCCCGCGACGCCGGGCTCAACGCTCGCGACCCAGACCGCACCGTCCTCCTCCCATCCTGCGATGAACCGCTTGTTGCCAAGACCGATGATCACCGGCTCAGCACAGCCTTGGGTGGATAATGTCACTTCATTACCGAACCCCGCCACGCCCGAATCCTTGAAGCGGGCATAGCACTGGGACATTCCGCTTCGATTGTCTTCCCACACGACTGCGATAACTCCACCGGATTCAGCGAGGCCCTGGCGATTGGCGGATTCCAGGTGAGGAAACACGCCAGGCCTTGCGGGAACTACATCAACGGGCGCTGAAAACTGCCACGTTCCAGAGGCGAGTCCCGCCCACAGATACAGCAAGCACGCAGGCCACCTCATGGCTTCCTGCCTAGGAATTCCAATAGTGGCTGCGTTCTGTAGTAGCCCCCCATGACGTAACGATCAAAATCCTTAAGGTCCTGCACTGTCTTGAAACCCGGTGCCTTGAAAATGACATCGCCTTGTGGCGTCATGTAAACAAACACCGGTGTGGCCAGCGCTTTCAGGCGTGTTCCCAGTTCCGCTTCAGTAATGCGCTCCCCGCTTGGCAAGGTGATGCGCTTGTAGCTTTCTGCGTCGACGTAGACGAGTACATAGTGATCGACGTAAGTCTTCCTGAGATCCGGATCGGAAAATGTCGCTTTGTTGGTGTGGGCACACCACGCGCAACCAAAGCGCCCGAAATAAAGGAAGATCGGCTTGTTCGTCATCTTTGCGGTTTTGAGACCCTGGTCGTAACTGACAAACGGATAATCGTCTGGCGGATCACCAGCCGCAAGCCATGGAAAAAAAATAAGCAGTGCAAGAACGAGAATACGTTTCACAACTCGAATTCTGATAAATTCAATAGGAAGTACAATATTACTTTCGTGCCATGAACTACAAATTCACGCCCATTCGAATTGGGCTCATTTCCATCTCTGACCGGGCCTCGAGCGGGCAGTATGAGGACAAGGGTATTCCCGCACTGCTGGAATGGTTAGACAAAGTGATCGCCAACCCTAAAGATTATGTCAGTCGGCTGATCCCCGACGAGCAACCCTTGATCGAATCGACGTTGAAGCAACTGGCCGATATTGAGAAA
>JBKQNQ010000205.1:0-11541 GCA_052145875.1 Thiobacillaceae bacterium | reverse complement strand
CTCTTAACGATTGCTCGCTCCGTAGTGTCCACTTATCCCCCAAGTGGACACTTCCGTTTGTGCCCACATGGGCCATCATCCTTGACTACTCACACTGCTCACAGACGGCCAGAGGCGTACGCTTACGGTACAGCAACGTACATGGACGATAAAACATGTTTGGGGAAGACCCAGGCGGAATAGTCCATTAAGCAGGCCGCCAGGATTCGCTGTACCACTTCCACGTGCGGCGCAGGCCTTCTTCAAAATGAACGATTGGCCGATAGCCGAGGATTTTTTCGGCGCGCGAGACATCCGCCTGCGAATCTCGAATGTCGCCGTTGCGCGGAGGATCATATTGCGGAGAGATTTTCTTCCCGGTGATCTCCGCGAGCAAGCGAATGACTTCGTTCAAAGTGATGCGGGCGCCGGTGCCGCCGTTGAAGACCATTCCCGAGGCGCCTTGTGTTTCAGCCGCGCGTAGGGTTTCATCCACCACATTGTCGATGAACGTGAAGTCCCGGGATTGTTCGCCGTCACCATAGATCACGGGACGCTTGCCTTCCAGGATGGCCAACATGAATCGTGAAAGCACGCCGGAATATTGAGAACTGGGATCCTGCCGGGGGCCAAAAACATTGAAGTAGCGAACGCAGGAGTTTTCCAAACCGTAGACTCTGCCGAAAACCTGGGCATACAATTCGCCAACATATTTCGTAACACCATAAGGAGAGATAGGAGCGGGGTGCATGGTCTCCACCTTGGGCAACTGAGGAGTCTCACCATAAGCGGAAGAAGAGGCGGCAAAGACGAAACGCTTCACTTTTGCGTCGCGGCAGGCAACGAGGACGTTGAGGGTGCCATCAATATTGACACGATTCGATTCGATGGGATCTTTCACCGAGCGGGGGACCGAGGTGCGGGCCGCGAGGTGAAGAACATAATCCACTCCTTCACAAGCCTGTTGCACGGTCTGCGGGTTTGTGATGCTGCCCTCGATAAAATGTAGCCGATCCAGAACATGTTGAAGATTAGTGCGTTTCCCGGAGGAAAGATCATCGAGAACGGTCACCTGATGATTCCGCCTGAGCAGTTCGTCGACAATATTGGAACCGATAAAACCTGCACCGCCTGTCACGAGATACTTCATTCCAGTTTCCATCCTTGCGTTAAGTTTGGTGAACCGAACAGGAAACACGCATTGCTGTTCGCTCACGGGTGCACAAATCCATGCCTATTGCTGTCACAGCCGTCTTGCAAACTGCGCAAAATTCAAAGAGACCGATAACCACAGTTCAACTTCCAAGCCAAATTCCTGAGTGCGCATGCAAGAGACGCGATTATTTCCTTTGGCGAGTCGTGGTTGCAGAAGGAGGACCCAGCCGGAAACGGGAGAGGGCCTCGCCCAGGTTTTGAAGGAACAGGTCGGAATTGTAAATTTCCGCCTCGACCGAAGCGCCGCCGGTGGGAGCAGTCGGCTCCACTTCATCCAACTGGAATTCCCTGGCAACTTCTTCCACGATTTTCGGTTGGATCGGGCGCTGCTGTTCGACGAAGGCATTCACGAGAGAATGTTCACAAAGCAGATTGATAACGCGTGGAATCCCCAGTGAGTAGAGGTGTACCGCGTCCATGGCCTTCGGGCTAAAAATTGGGGCGCCCGTTGCTCCTCCGATGCGCAGGCGTTCCTGAATATATTCATGTGTTTGCTCTTTGGAAAGCGGCACAGTCTTGCAGCGGAGCATGATGCGCTGACGAAGCTGGCGCAATTGCGGGAGCCGGAGCTTGTCTTCGAGTTCCTGCTGCCCGGAAAGAACGATTTGGAGAAGCTTGTCCGTGGCGGTTTCGAGATTGGTGAGGAGACGAACTTCTTCGAGGACGGGGTAGGTCAGGTTTTGCGCTTCGTCAAGGATGAGAACGACGGTTTCACCGGCGCGGTAACGATCTAACAGCCACTGATTGAGTTTCAACAATTGCTGGCTCTTGGACCGCGATTCACACTGAATCTCAAATTCAGCAAGAATGAAGTCGAAGAGCTGGGTGGAATTCATTCGCGAATTGAAAAGAAATGCGGTACGAGCGCGACGATGATGCAACCAATCGAGCAGCCGATTGACGAGGGTGGTCTTGCCGGTTCCAACTTCTCCAGTCAGAGTAATAAAACCCTTGCGGGTCTGAATCCCGTACATCAAGCCCGTTAAGGCTTCCTCGATTTCCTTCGTAAGAAAGAGGTACCGGGGATCCGGGTTGACATTGAACGGGTTTTCTTTCAATCCGAAAAAGCTTTTGTACATAGCCCTTTGCTTTCAAGCTCCTGATTCAATTCGTGATTCTGTTCTTGAGCGATCCCGCACCAATGCAACGGCAAGCGACTAGTGAAGGACGAACGGCCTTGCATGCCACTGCAAGCTCAAGGTGACCATATGCTGCGTAAAATCGGTGTTGCATGCCGTGCCCGTGCATCCAGGCTGGTTTGATCTCTCAAGATCCGCCGTATAAGCAAGGCCAAATTGGATATCTCGCCCAAAGGGCCGACTGAGGCCCGCGCCGAGAAACCAGTCGTTGTAAGTGGTGTTGCTGGAGCCAGCTATGTGGCCCAGCGTCGAATTCCGTGAATAACCGAAATTTGCAAAACCCGTCAAGACGCGGCCGAGTTTATGACTTGCAGCCAAAGTGACCTGGTCCATACGAGAGCCAATCAGAACGCCGCTCCCATTGCTCAGTCCGTGGCGATAGGTCAAGGTGATGTTTCCACTTTGCAGGCCGTAGCTCAGGATTGCACTTCCATAGCCTGTGAGAGCACTGCTGGAACCACCAATGGGAATCCGGTAAGTGTTGATTTGCGGGCCGCCCGAAATCTGGAGTGCCAGCCTTCCCGTGATTTTCCGCCCATACGCCAAGCCCGTGGAATGAGAACCGAACGCTTGGGGGCTGCCGGAGTAATGAAAGGCACTGAACCCATAGTACAGGCCGAGTGTGTCCGCCTTAGTGAGTTGGCGATTGTAGCCCATGCCGCCGGTGATCGTGTCGTTGTTGGAGTTGACGGAATCTGAGAAACGCAAAAGACCATAAGATCCACTGAACGTAAGCGAGTCTCTCGCCGTGAGCGTGTAATTTGCCTGGGTGACAGCCGTATTTGTATAGCGAGTCCCTTCGGCGGTAAAAATATCCTGACTGGGGCTGGCACCTACTCCCGGGGCTGAGATTCCCAAACTACTACCGGTGCCCGGTTGACCGAGGTTAGTGCCCCCACCGAACCCAAACTGGCTTTGCGGAACGTAGGCAAAAACATCAACCAGAGAGAGATCCCAACGGGCGGAACGGACATCCTGGAAGAACGAGAAGTTCTGGTAGGCGCCATTACCCTGCGAACTGTCCGTGGAGACGTAACCTCCACCGCTGTAGTTGATGGATGTAAGAGCCTGACGCCAGTTCTTGACCAGGGTCAGGTTCCCGAGAAAATAATTGTTTGCATACCAACCTGAAGAACCGAGCCCTGAAGATTGGATTGTGCTGCCAACCTGAGCGCCTATTAAGACGAAGCTGTGTTCTAGCACCGGAGTGCCGAGGGTCGGAGTGAGTAAACCGGTCAAAGGAGTGGTGTCTGGCTGCAACTGCCCGGCAGGAGTTTGCGAATCATCCGGAGTATTGTTGATGTCTGAAATAGGCGGGATGGAACGCGCCGCGGGCTTCGGAGGCGCGGAATCCAGCGGTTGTTGAGCATAAACGGAAGTTGCGACCGTGCACGCTGACAGAAGAGAACAAATAAGCAAGCAAGATGTGGTGAAGCGTCTCATATTCTCTTTCTACGGCACCACAATCATATCGCCGGACTGGAGCATGATATTCGTCTCCGGATGCTTGCCCGTCAGAGCGCCCTTATAGTCGAAAGGATAAGTTACCTGTTTACTATCCACCGTACGCACGATGTAGATCTTTTTAGGCCGGGCAAACTGCGTAAGCCCACCGGCGGTTGAGATCGCCTGTAAGACGGTCATGTTGGGCAGAAGAGTCTGCGCCCCTTGACGAGCAACTTCACCCGTAACGTAGATTCTGCGGCTGTTGATATCGGAAACAGTGATGGTAACCTGCGGGTTCGTCATGAATTTGCTGAGTCCTTCGCGAATGGAGGCAGCAAGTTCCATGGAGGTCAGCCCAGCCGCCTGCACATCATTCAGCAGAGGCATGGAGATTTTCCCATCCGGGCGGACAGGGACACTTCGTGAGACGTCTGGCTCCTTCCACACGTCAATGCGAATAACATCCTGGGGTCCAATCCGATAATCGGCTTCTTTCGTGGAGGTATTATCCTCGCTCGCAGGCGATTTAGAAGAAGAACCCGACTTCTGAGTTGGGGCCGCGTTCCCGGCGGGTCCCTGCGCCGCGGATGCAAAACTCGGCGTGAGGAATAAAAGGCCTGACAAGATCCATCGTGCTGCGGAGATCATACTCGTATCCCTCTCTTCATGGCAGCGGCATTGAGAAACTCTATCTGCCCCAGTGGAAACAGGGCCCCATGGAGAATGTGAAGTTCCCGATGTGCCGTTGCGCAATTCAAGAATCTGAGCCGCTCTGCCCGTGAGGTGAAAAGTCCCGGCACAAAGTGCGCTAATGCTCCTGAGTCGCATTTGCACACGGTCGTCGGAAGTTTGACCCACTGAGCAGTATTGTTCTGGCTCAATCGTACCGCGGGAATCTTGTGAAGGAACATTTTTCTGTCGCTGAGCAGACGAGTTGCCTCCCTGACTGTCCTGGATCCAACCATTTGCCAATCACGCTGCATAACGGAAACGCTCTTTGGATACCTAATCTCTTACTGGCAAGTTCTGCCTGAACGAAGTTTGATCTGTGCTCAGGAAGCCAACCGGACCATTCGCTCGGTGTCCCGAAAAGAGCTGAGCCATGCCTTGGCGAAAACCCGGAGCTCCATGCATAAGATGGAAGGCAAGCACACTTCCAATAACGAGCTCAATGACACACTCCCAATATCGATACTAACCTGTGTATTTACAATAGCATATGAGACGTAAAAGGAGTACGAGCAGGAGGGAAAAGTGGGGCGTGGTTCCCTGCTGGATTCCATTAAGTGGTAAGGAATTATCCCGGTCCTCGCGTTGAGTGCCGGGGATTGAGCCAGAAAGCTTAGGCTAAGTGCTTACATTTCTGTTGGCTATAAGATTCGACGCGGTCTGTTACGAGGCTATCCCTCATCATCCTAGGACCAGAAACTGAACTGAGGGTCAGGCGCTTAGGCTAGATTTCGGCCTGGCAGACCTTGCCCTCACCGCAATAAATTAACTCAGAACTGCCAGATACCGTCAACCACCGAAGCAGGGAACGACGGTTCTTTCCTATTGCGCAGGGAGAACCTCGCAGATACTGAGATTATAACGATCGCCGGTTGGCGCGATGTCATTGATGGTAACGGAAGTTCCACTAAGCGGTGTAGGGGCATTCTGCATCTGCACCCAGTAGGTATCTCCCGCAGTGGAAAGTAATTGATGGATGACGGTCTGTCCCGCGCCGGGCGTGCGTGCGATGGCGTTGTCGTAATCATTGCCGACGCCGAATACCCAGGAACTGTTGCGTGTCGTGACCAGGGTGGCTGTGGGTGCGCCTGTGGCCGCATTCGCGCTCTTAGTCGCTCCAATTGCACCGGAACCATTGGTCCCTGTCGAATCGACTCCAGAGAAGCTGAGAACTGACATGGAGGCAGCCACACTTTGCGAAAGTGTTGCTGTGACCGTCACGTTGGTAAGCGCCGTTGGGGCAAAGGCACGCCAGATTTCCGATGAACCCTTCTGTGTGTTCGTGCGGACAACGAGCGCCCAGGTGAGGCCGCCGCCGCTCACAGCAGTGACAGAAGTGTTTGTGCCAGAGAGAAAGTCGGTGGAAACAAACGCCAGGAGCAGTTCGTTGGCCGCCGTGGTGGAAAACGCCGCGGTTGCAATCGATGTGCTGGCCGTATTGCTGTCCTTGAACACCTTGGCATCCATCGCGAGCCCGGTCGAGGCACCGATCGTAAGTGTGACGGTGACCATCGAAGGTGAGCCAGTCGCACCAGCAGCCGTAACGGTAATGTGTCCCGTGTACGTGCCAGAAGCGAGGCCTGTGATGGAGGCAGAGACTTGGACAGATTGGGGAGCAGTGCCGCTGGCGGGCGAAGCGGTGAGCCAGGCGCTATCGCTGGAAGTTGTGAACGTTAAGGTGCCTGAGCCGGAGTTCGCGATGTTGAAATTCGCAGGCGAGGGATTGCTGCCACCCGCAACCGCATTGAAGGACAGTACTTGCGGAGAGACAGAGAGAATTGGAGTGGTCACAGGAAGTGAGAACGCGCCAACTGTTCCGCCGCCTCCGAGTGTTGTCCAGGAACCGGTATAGAGTTTGCCACCGGCAACCGTGGGAGCCGCGAAAGTGGCCCCGACAGCGTAATTCGAACCACTCTGCCAGAGTTGCGCGCCGGTTTGCGAATTGTAAGCGTGCACTACGCCGCTGTTTCCCTGGCCAACGAACACGATGCCATTGGCGATGGTTGGGGTCGAATTGGGAGTGTCATTGCCGCCGAGCGCATTGCTCCACGCGACCTGCAATGTACAACCGGAAGTGACTTTAAGACCCACGACGCCCGCGGCCACTCCGGTGACACCTGGTCCCGCGGTGGTGATGTACAGCATGTTGTCTACAGGAGACCAAGCGGCCACGCCTCCCACACCGCCGCTCCCCAAGGAATCGTTCGGCGCATTGAGCGTGAGGATTTGCAGAGGTGGCGCGCTGGCGATCAGGTCCGCTTCTCGGAAGAGGTATAGGTTGCCGTTCTTGCTGCCGGCCGCCAGCATGGTGGGGCAACTCGCCGGCTGAAATACGGTGGGCGTCGAAGCAAAATCCAAATCGCACGGCGCACCGCTGCAGGGGATGGTACCGGGTTGCGGACCCTGAAAATAGCCCAACAGATTCACGTTGGAGTTAAGGGCGATCATACCGTTGGAATAGAGGGCCGTGTTTTCGTTTCCGTTTCCGGAGACGGTGGAATCATAAGAGGTGGAGGCGAAGATGTCGCCGTTGGCTAGATCAGCGGAGACGCCACCGTATCCCCAAATGCCGCCGCCGCCATTGGGAGCTGCAATGGAAGGAACCACGACAAAATCTCCCGCCAGGGACGGCGTGGAGGCGACGTTCACCTGGTAGACCTGACCGCGCCAGGGAGCCACATCGCCGCCATTGCTGGCGCTAGCGACGTAGATGCTGTTGCCAACACGATTGAGGCCGCCCCACACTTTGTTGGTGACAGGATTGGCAATCATGGTCATGGCGGGGTAAACGTCCGAGCCATCGAGGAGCGAAATGGTCCGGAAGCTTCCATCGGTGGAGACGGTATAGATACGTCCCGCAATGCGATCTATGAACGGTGGAGCTTCGATGCCGAAACCATCAGGGATGCCCCAAGTGTTGGGAGTGGGAGCGCCAAAATTGCGCGACCAGAGAACGGTGCCATTGCTGGCGTCGAGAGCATAGATGGAATTGCCGCCGGTGCCGACGATGAGGACGTCGCGGGTTTGACCAGCAATGAGAATGGAGTGGACAAAGAGCGGCTGGGCAGTGATATTGCCGTCGAGAACCTTAGACCAACTGAGTTGCAGGCCGGAGACATTAGATGGTGTGAGTGTGGTTTCGTCCATGGCGTTACCACTGCGGGCGGAGTCGTGATCGACAGTGAGCCAGTCTGTAGCGACACCAACATTGAGCGTGACTGTGACCGTCGCTGGAGAACCCAGCGTGCCGGCTGATGTGATGGTCACGTGCCCCGTATATGTACCTATCGCCAATCCTGTAATGTTGACTGAGAGCTGAACGGCCTGTGGTGCAGACCCGCTGGCTGGTGTAGCCGTAAGCCAAGTGCTGTCACTACTGGTGGTGAAGGTGAGGCTACCGCCTCCGGTGTTTGTGACGCTCACGCTCGACGGTTGAGGATTGCTGCCGCCCTGATCAGCTGAGAAGTAGACGCCCGTTGACGATACAGACAGGACCGGAGCGAGCGCGGCAACTGTAAAGTTCAGGTTTGTGACGCTCGCGCCATTCACGGTAGCGGGCTGGTTGGCAGGGGTAAAGGAATAGCCGGACTTGGACGGCGTTACGGTGTAACTGCCATTCCCCAGACTGTTGAAAGCGTAGTTGCCTGAGGCGTCCGCTGTGGTAGTTGCCGATGAAGCACCGCTGAGCGTAACGGTTGCACCTGTGGCGCTGGCGGCCGGACTGATGCTGCCGGAAATACTCCACGATTGACCTTGCGAACCAGTCGAAGGCAAGACTTCAACAATGGCGAGATTGTAGCGGTCTCCGGTGGGAGCCGTGTCATTGATCGTGACCGAAGTACCGCTGAGAGGTGTGGTCGCATTCTGCTTCTGCACCCAATAGGTATCGCCGGCGGAAGTCAGGTATTGCTGGACGAGACTCTGGTTCGCGCCGGGAGTGCGAGCGGTGGCGTTATCGAAATCATTACCAACGCCAAAGACCCAGGAGCTGTTGCGCGTAGTCACCAGAGTAGCGGTCGGAGCACCGGAAGCGGCGCTGGCCGTCTTCGTGGCACCGATCGCGCCGGAGCCGTTCGTCCCCGTTGTGTCCACTCCCGTGAAGCTGAGCACGCTAATTGAAGAGATCACACTCTGAGAGAGTGTTGCGGTAACGGTTACGCTCGTGAGCGGATTGAGAGCAAACGCCCGCCAGATTTCGGAAGAGCCGCTCTGTGCATTGGCGCGAGCAACAAGAACCCAAGTAAGACCGCCACCGGACACACCGGTTACGGTCGTGTTGGTACCGCCCAGATAGTCCGCGGCAATGAAAGCGAGGAGAAGTTCATTGCCAGTCGTGGTGGAGAAAAAGGGCGATGAAACTGTGGCCGCCTTCGCACCAAGCGCGGAGGCGTTTGCGTCAATAGCGAGGCTGGCATATTGCACGACAGCTTGGGCCGTGAAATTGACGGCGGAAATGTTGGCATTGTTCACCGTTTCGGAATGGTTGACGGGAGTGAACGTATAGCCCGTTGATGATGGGGTGACGGTATAGACGCCGTTGGCGAGACCACTAAAAGTGTAGTTGCCGGAGGAGTCTGAAGTGGTGGAGGCTGTCGCCGCACCGGACAAAGAAAGAGTGACACCACTAACAACGGCACCTGAGACGGTTCCCGAGATGGAATAGGTCGGAACGGAGGTGGACGAGAAGTTTACCCCTGTCACGTTCGCTCCGCTGACGGTGGCGGCTTGATTCGGGGGCGTGAAGGTGTAGCCGGTCTTCGTGGGAGTAACGGTGTAAGCACCATTCGCAATGCCAGCGAAGGTGTAATTACCGGAGGAGTCCGAAGTGGTGGACACGGTCGAAGCGCCAGAAAGAGAGAGCGTGACACCGCTGACCATGGCGCCCGAGACTGTTCCAGAGATCGAATATGTGGGCACAGCAGATGCGGTGAAAGTAATCCCCGAAAGATTGGCGCCATTCACGGTCACGGACTGACTCGATGGAGAGAAAGTGAATCCGGTCTTCGATGGCGTGATGGTATAGCTGGCGCTCAGAACGCTGGGGAAACTGAAGTTGCCGGAAGAATCGGCGGTCACGGTGGCATTCGTTCCGGCATCGCCGACGCTGGTGAGAGTCACAGTGGCGCCGCTTCCACTGGCCGAAGGAGTGATCGAACCGGAAACAGTGTAGGTCGGCAGAGCAGCGATGGCGAAGTTGATGGCCGTGGCGCTGGAGCCACTGATGGTGACCGACTGGCTGGAAGGAGTGAACGAATAACCGGCTTTACTGGGAGTCACGGTGTAGACGCCATTTGCGAGGTTACCGAAACTGTAGTTGCCGGAGGCATCCGCAGTAGTGGTGGCAGTCGAAGGACCACTGAGATAAAGAACGGTGCCGCTGCCGGTGGCTGCGGGCGAGACGTTTCCGGAGAGACTGTAGGTTTGTCCGGCACCCGCGAGGATTTCGCAAATGGCCAGATTGTAGCGATCGCCCGTCGGAGCAGTGTCGTTTATGGTGACACTGGTACCGCTGAGAATGACTGGGGTGTTCTCCATCTGCACCCAGTAAGTGTCGCCGGTGGGAGTGAGCAATTGATGAACCAGGCTCTGCCCTGGTCCGGGCGTACGGGCAATGGCGTTGTCAAAGTCGTTCCCAACGCCGAATACCAGCGAATTGTTTTGCGTAGTGACAAGGGTAGCGGTGGGAGCGCCGGAAGCAGCGCTAGCACTCTTGGTGGCTCCAATGGCACCAGATCCGTTGGTGCCGGAAGTATTTACGCCCGTAAAACTGAGAACCGTGATGGAGGAGACGACGCTTTGCGACAGTGTAGCAGTGACGGAAATATTGCTGAGAGGTGTGGGGGCAAAAGCACGCCAGATCTCGGAAGTGCCGCTCTGTCCATTGGCGCGCACAATGAGAACCCAAGTCAGACCTCCGCCGGAGACGCCCGTCACAGTTGTGTTCGCGCCAACGAGGTAATCGGTGGAGATAAAGGCAAGCAAAAGTTCGTTTACGACAGTTGTGGAGAAGGCAGCGGTTTTTATGGTCGTACTGGCAGTCGAACCATCTGCGGATACATTTATATCCGTGCTGACGGCAGCCTTCGGAACAGTGACGGTGGCGCCTGCTGAAGGAGTTTCGAGGTTGGCGCTATCGTCCACGGCACGGCTCTTGAGATTGATGGATCCGGAGTTCAGAATGGTCCAAGTGTACGTCCAGCTTTCGCGCCCCACAGCGGGATGCCAAGTCGTTCCACCATCAGTGGAAACTTCCACGCCAGCAACGACACCTCCGCCGGAATCAGACGCGGTTCCGGAGATGGTGATGGTATTGCCGAGCTGCAGGTTGGCTCCATTGGCGGGAGAGGTGATTACGGAGACGGGTGGGGTAGTATCCGTCGATTGAGTAGCTGGGACTAAGCCAGCCTGCAGGGTGCCAGGTTGCACTCCCATGTCAGCAAGCAAGTTAACGGTGGCTTGTTGCATGTCGGTGCTTGGCGGAGGTGCCGAAGAGATAGGCGCATCGTGATTGGAATCCAATCCCCAGGACCACTGCACGGTGCCGGCGCCGAAAACAAGTGCACCGCTAGACGCACGGTAGAGAGTCGAGCTATGTGTTGCCGAGCCTGCTCCGTAAACCCCACCATAATCGAGCAACAGATCTGTCGTTAGAGTGTAGGTCGCGTGGGTCAAGTCTATGAGACCAGCGGGACGAGAGCCATTATCGCTATCGATGTCCCATTCATAACCCAATGTGCCTGGAGGGAGTGTCGCGGTCTGACCTGAAGGAAGGTTGGCGATGCTGGTGTTGCGCCAAAGGCGCAACTTGGTATCGGCAGCGGGAACCTTGATGGAAAGACCTGTATTGTCGGTGCCCGGGCCATTCACAGCGAAGATAGTACCGTTCAGCTCGTTTTCGGGTTTACCGCCGTCGGCTGGCGGGCTGAAGCGAGGATCGCGCCAAGTACCCGTCCAGGTGGGGGGATCTGGCCTGACCCCGTCTTATGTACCAGTGTTTATGAGAGTCGTTTGGTGTTGTGATCGAACTTGGGGC
>JBKQNQ010000204.1:0-3210 GCA_052145875.1 Thiobacillaceae bacterium | reverse complement strand
CTTCCGTCACGCTGTCCGACGCGAGTGTCATGAACTCCCGATGCCACGTCTTGAACTCGTTTGGCGTGACTGGCCCAAGCATAGGCAGGACAAGAACACGGTCGTGCTTTTCGTATCGATTCGTCAGGTCTGCGTGCAGCTCTTGAAGTCGCGCGGTGCTTGACTTTAACCCTGACACCACGATCACGGCGAGCGCCACCCCCTTTTGCGGCGCGCGGCAATTTTCTAGCGTGCCGATCCAAGTGGTTAATGTATTGATGTGTTTCTCCCATCCGGTCACATCCATCTCGAAACCGAAGGCGATGCTACCGGCTCGGCTTTCGAGCGCGCTCTGCGCGGCGGCCGCCGTGTCGAGTGCCGCAAGATCGAGAAATTTGGTCCCTATGACCCTCCATACGTCTTCGCTGCTGGCGCAATCCTCGGGCCAGGGATGGCAAATCGGACGTTTGGGCGGCAGGAACGCGCGCAAGTCATAGGTCGCAGCCTTGTACTGAAGATACTCAAACACGCTGTTGCCAAATATGCTCGGCAGGTCATCCTCGATGCCGAAGGTCACTGCACAGATCGGCCGGTCACGCCGCGCCGCGACCGCAATGCGGTCCTGCAATGCCGCGCATTGCGGATGTCGGTCCATGCGGTAGGCGAAACGATCAATGTGTGGCGGGATCTTTACCCGGCCGCAATTCAGATCGCCATCAAAACTGCCGATGTTGATTTGATTGCCGATGGACTGGTTGGCCTGATCGAAAATTGTCGCCGCTTTCTGCGTCGGCAACGACGTCGATCGAAACCAACCGTTTAGAATGTCTTTAATCAAAGGGCAACTGCCGCGATGACCCATTTGCCGATCGAGAATACTGTCTTGGCAAGCTTGAAGGCTTTCTGAGCAACATCATCTGTACCCTCCAATTGCGCCGCCACGCCGGAGAGTGCCTTGCCGGCATTGTCGAGTTTCAGCTTGACGTTCTCGTGTTGTGGCGAGGGGTTTACGTTGCTGGCGCTGTCGAGCGCATCATTAAGCTGCGCGCGCACATCTGGCGGGATGCCTTGCAAGCCAGCCAACTCCGCTTTCATCGCGGCGATAGTTTTGCTCATCTCGGCCTGCGATGTCTGAGCACCGATATGCCCGATATTGAGGTCACCCGCGACGCTTCCGACGTTGGTCTGGTTACCGACCGTCTGGCCCCCCTGGTTAAACGTTGTTGTATTTTCTGGCATGGCGATCCTCCGTTGTGAACCTGAATCCTTCAATTTATGGTAGCGGCATGGAAGTGGTTCGTGAAGCCGGAATTCCTGCTTCGGATGAGAGTCTTGTCGAGGACGTTGACTCCGCGCTGAAGGCGCTGGAGCGTAATGTCGGGCTTTTTGATTACCGCTGGCTGACAGCTTGCGCCGTCTTTCCCACCTTGCGGCTGCCGGTCACGCTCCATCTTGGTGCCGCCTTGAGGCGCGCCGATGGCGAAGCGCCGCCAAGCGAGGAGGACGTCTTGACGCTCGCCTCACTGCCGTGGTTCCGCCAAGGCTGGATGCCTAACGCATGGCGGGTTGCCTTGCTCTCAAAGCAGTCGGCGCGAGATCGCGCAACGGTGCGTGCCGCTTTGGCCGACCTCATGTATGCGATGGTGGACGCGAATGATGCCGACGCGCGTGGGAGGGTGACGGTGGCGCGGGTTAAGCAAGCGCCGCGGAATTTTGTCCAGGATTGGGCGGAGTGGCGGGAGGGCCTTCCATCAATAATATCGCAGCGCGATCTGGCCCTCAACGCCGTCATGGCACCGGCGCAGTCTAGCCGGCGGAACTTGTTGACGTTGGGGATCGGCGCCGCTTTGGGCACCGCAGGGCTTATTGGGGGATTCTGGGGACGCACGTACCTGGCTCCGGTAGTGAGGGCGGCGATACTCGACCAGAAGTTCACAAAGCTTGCAGCCCTGAATTCGACTGGTTCATTGGCTGCGCTCGTTCATACGGACGGGCGCGTCACACTCGGCAACACTGACGGGCGACCTGGTCAGATTTGGTCCATGGCAAGTTCTGGGCTGGCGTTGGCGCTAGGCTTCAACGGCGACTCGCTAATTCTAATCACGTCCGACAGCACCTATGATTGGTGCCCCAGTTGTTCCAACGGTAACGGCCAGCCAGCCTCCACATCAACGTACGACCGCATTGCAGCTGCGAAGGTGTCCTCCGACGGAGGCGCAATCGCCTACCTCACGACAGTTGCTTCGGGAGGTTTGCTTTTAGGGATGCGGAGCGGCCACGGTCCGATCATAACAGAGACTGTACCTGCACCGGTTGACAATGCTGAGCCGCTGCTCGCGATCAGCCCCACCGGACGGTTTGTTATCACAATGGTCGGCAACGAGATTCTGGTGTTCGAGCCTGCCAGGGGTACTGCTGTCAAAAAAATTGCGGTCAATCTGACCGCGCATCCAACTCTTCTTGCCGTTGGCGAATCCCAGGGGATCGGACGTGCGTATGAAATTGCATTTGCCGAGGCCAACGGGATGGTTGCCGCGGGCTCGATGCCGGGATCGCTCGTGGGTTTCAACCCTGGTATCGGTCCGCTGGATTTTTTGGCGGTGACTAGCTCGCCGGGCGTCATCGCGCCGCTCGTGATTGCTGGCGCTCAAGGTGGGCGCATAGCCGTTCAGGCACCCGATCGCGTGATCCTGGACGGCCATACAGGCGCGATCCGGGCGGCTTGCTTCTCCGACGACTTCACCATACTGGCATCTGGCTCTGACGATGGCACGGCGCGGTTGTGGCAGCTTGCCGATGGAGCCAACATGGTGCTTCCCACAGGCTCGCCGGTTTTGCAGGTGGTTTTCACTATTGGTAACCAGCAGCTTGTCACGCTAAGTGCTGACGGTGTCGTACGGAGGTGGCAAATAGAAGGATTTGCAAAACCACGTGGGAAAGGCGGCTAGTCTAGATCTCGGAAGAGAACGCCCGCCCCCAACACTTCCCCATTTACAGACACTTCGGTCACTGCCCCTGCCAACGACCTCGTACGTCCGATTCAGGCGCCGTGCTTCCGTACCGGGACCGATCGGGAACGGCAGCAAAGCGGCGGTTTTGGCCCATGTCGGTTGGCACTTAATTATGAGAATGAGATTTTAATTATTTCAGATAGTTACAGGAGCACTTAAATTGAGAATGGGCAGTTAATTTGAGACTCCAACCTGAGTTTTGGCACTTAATGTGAGAATC
>JBKQNQ010000203.1:0-21050 GCA_052145875.1 Thiobacillaceae bacterium | reverse complement strand
TGCTTCATGGTTGCCTGCTGCCGCTTCAAGGTCACCAAGCATCATGGTGGCACGAACCGATTGGCGATTGGTGGCCAGGGCATCTTGAAGATGCCTGCGCGCCTCGCCGGGATCACCCTTAACCGCGTCAATCAGCGCGAGCTCCGAATAGAAATGCGCAATCTCGGCATTCATCGGCTTGGAATACTGTTTGTCCAGGACATCTGCCGCTTCAATGGCTTTCTTCCAGTCCTTTTCCTGCACATAGATTTCGAGTAAATACTTTCTCGCCACACCGGCGTGCGGGGTAACCAGCAAACGCTGAAAAACGTCTTCAGCACGGTCAAGCAGGCCCGCCTTAAGGTAATCTTCCCCCAGTTCCAGCAATGCCCTAAGCCGGCTCTCTGCGTCTAGCGATTCTCGCTCGAGCAAGTTCTCATGCATCCGGATGGCGCGGTCGACCTCACCGCGCTTGCGGAACAAGCCACCCAGCGCAAAGTGAAGGTCAATTGTTTCCGGATCGAGCTTCACCACCTCGATGAACGCTTCGATAGCCTTGTCCGGCTGTTCGTTGAGGAGGAAGTTCAGGCCCCGAAAATAGGAATTCGGAACCGTGCGCGACTCGGTTACGACCTGCCGGATATCGATCCGGGCGGCCAGCCAGCCGAACGCGAAGAACAGGGGAAACGCCAGTAACCACCAGAATTCAAATTCCATCGCTTAGGGGATATCGTGAATAATGGGCATGGCATCTGCCGGCTTAGCCGACGCTTTACGCAGCTTGCCCAACTCGCGTCGCTGACGGATCAGATGCGGCATCATCGCCAACAGCCCGGTTATGGCGCCCGTCACAAAAAAACCGAGCAGGATCAAGACGAGCGGCGCCTCCCAGATATAGCCCAAGAAGTAGTGCACCGTCACCACTCCGCTGTTTTTATGCGCGAATCCAAGCAAGAGCAAGAATATCAACGCCTTAATAATCCAGCCTAAATACCGCATCGCGCTCCCCTGCGAATAGAACGCCCATTTTACAGGCTGTCTGATTCAACCCAAAAATAAACGGCGCCCAAGGCGCCGTTTATTTCCGCGTTGCGCGTCGACTAACCGAGTTGATGGTAATCAACCCGTTCACGCAATTCCTTTCCAGCCTTGAAGTGAGGTACATACTTGGCCGCCACAAACACCTTGTCACCTGACTTTGGGTTGCGACCATGCCGTGCGGGCCGGAAATTCAAGCTGAAGCTCCCGAACCCGCGTATCTCGATTCGGGCCCCCGTCCCCAACGACTTGATCATGGCATCAAGTATGGTTTTGACCGCGAGTTCGGCATCCGCGCCCGCAAACTGCGGGTAGTGCACAGAGAGCCGCGCGATCAGTTCAGACTTGGTCATGGTTGATTACTGCTCTCCGCCCTTGTTGTCGAGCTTGGCCTTGAGCAACGCCCCCAGATTGGTGGCGCCACTTGCTGCCGCTGCAGATTCCGCCGAGAACTTCTTCATGGCCATATCCTGCTCGGACGAATCCTTGGCCTTGATGGACAAATTGACCTGGCGGTTCTTGCGGTCGACGTTGATAACCATGGCCTCAACCTCATCGCCTTCCTTGAAGTGGCTGCGCATATCTTCAACCCGATCCCGCGCAACTTCGGATGCGCGCAAATAGCCTTCCATATCGCCACCGAGATGGATGATGGCGCCTTTGGCGTCCAGCGACTTAACCGTGCCTTTGACGATGCTGCCCTTTTCGTGGGTGCCGACAAAGGAATTGAACGGATCGCCTTCAAGTTGTTTGATGCCGAGCGAAATCCGCTCGCGTTCCATGTCGATGCCCAAGACCACGGCCTCGAGTTCCTGGCCCTTGCGGAAGTTACGCACGGCCTCTTCACCTGGAACCGTCCAGGACAGGTCAGACAAGTGAACCAGCCCGTCAATGCCGCCATTTAGGCCGATAAACACGCCAAAGTCGGTAATTGACTTGATGGCGCCTTTCACCTTGTCGCCCTTGTTGTAGCTCATGGAAAACTCTTCCCACGGGTTAGCCTTGCATTGCTTCATCCCCAGGGATATGCGGCGTTTGTCTTCATCGATATCCAGTACCATCACCTCCACTTCATCCCCGAGCGCGACGACCTTGGAAGGATTAACGTTCTTGTTGGTCCAATCCATTTCCGAAACGTGGACCAGACCTTCGATGCCGGGTTCGATTTCCACGAAGCAGCCATAGTCAGTCAGGTTGGCCACCTTCCCGAACATGCGCGTCCCTTGCGGATAGCGCCGGCCAATACCCACCCAGGGATCATCCCCGAGCTGTTTAAGGCCCAAGGAGACACGATTCTTTTCCTGATCGAATTTGAGAATCTTGGCTTCCACTTCCTGGCCGACCTGGACCACTTCAGAGGGATGCTTGACGCGACGCCAAGCCATGTCGGTAATGTGAAGCAGACCATCGATGCCGCCCAAGTCGACGAATGCACCATAGTCAGTAATGTTCTTGACCACTCCGGTCACGATTTGGCCTTCTCTCAGATTGTCGAGCAGCGCTTGGCGATCAGCACCCATGGATTGCTCCAATACGGCGCGACGTGAAACCACAACGTTGTTGCGCTTACGGTCAAGCTTGATGACCTTGAACTCCATTTCCTTGTTTTCGAACGGGGAGGTATCCTTAACCGGGCGCATATCCACCAAAGAACCTGGCAAGAATGCGCGCAGGCCGTTCATCAGCACGGTGAGGCCACCTTTGACCCGACCCTGCACCAGCCCGGTAACGATCCGGCCCTCGTTCATTGCCGCTTCCAGATCCAGCCAGGCGGCCAAACGTTTAGCGCGGTCGCGGGACAGCTTGGTTGAGCCAAAGCCATCTTCAAGGGATTCGATCGCGACCTGAATAAAGTCACCGGGTTTGACTTCGATCTCGCCCCGGTCATTACGGAATTCTTCCGTCGGAACCAGACTTTCAGATTTGAGTCCAGCATTTACCACGACGAAATTGTCGTCGACCGAGATGACTTCCGCAGTAATAACTTCGCCCTGGCGCATTTCCTGCCGAGCAAGGGATTCCTCGAACAGGGCAGCAAAGCTTTCCGCTGGGGCGAGGGAGGGTTGGGTTGCAGACATAAGGGACCTTCAGTTCCGCCCGGGAGGACGGGGTTGGTTACACATTGTCAGCCTTCAGGGCTGACGCCTAAACTCATTTGGACGTATTGCGGTAATGCTCCAGTACTGCATCTACGGCATCATCAATCGACATCCCGGTGGTATCCAGTAACATCGCCCCAGGCGCCGGCTTTAGAGGGGCCACTGACCGAGCCGCATCGCGTTCGTCCCTTGCCCGCATTTCGTGAACAAGGTTTGTAAGATTAGCAGACAATCCTTTGTCGATCAACTGCTTATGTCGCCTTTTCGCCCGGGTTTCGGCACTGGCCGTAAGAAACACCTTGGTGTTCGAATCCGGAAACACCACAGACCCCATATCGCGGCCGTCGGCAACGAGTCCCGGACTTCTGCGATAGGCCCGTTGCCGATCCAGTAGCGCGTCGCGGACCTTCGGGAGAACTGCAACTTTCGAGGCCGCATCCCCAGCCCATTCACTGCGCAGGGCCTCGGTCACGTCTTCGCCATCAAGCAGTATCCGTCCTTCCTCAAAGCGGGCAGGTAGATTGGCGGAAATGCGAGCCATGGCATCCTCGTCATCCAGCGGTAAACAGGACTTTATTGCGGCGAGCGCGGTCAGCCGATACAAGGCCCCGCTGTCCAGATAGTGGAAATGCAGGTGGGCCGCAACGCGTTCTGCCACCGTGCCCTTGCCCGATGCAGCGGGACCATCAATGGCAATGACTGGAACAGGCATCTGGTTAGTGGGCGATCGAGGAAAACGCCTGAAAATAATCAGGAAAGGTCTTGTTCACGCATGCCGGATCATTGATACGAACCGGCACCCCGCCCAAGGCCACCAAGGAAAAACACATCGCCATGCGGTGATCATCATAGGTATCAACCGCCACATTGGGAACAAGCTTTTGTGGCGGCGTGACCCGGATGAAATCGCTGCCTTCTTCCACGGTTGCCCCCAGTTTGCGCAATTCGGCTGCCATGGCCGCGATCCGGTCGGTTTCTTTGACTCGCCAGGAGCCAATGTTGGTGAGCGTCGTCGTTCCGTCGGCAAACAGCGCGAGCACTGCCAGTGTCATTGCGGCATCCGGCATATGGTTGCAGTCAAGTTCAAGCGCGTGCAGCCTGTCCGCGCACCCCAGGCGCGATTCAATCCAGTTGGCCCCAAAACTGAGCTCGGCACCCATACGTGCCAGCGCGCCCGCGAATTGCACGTCGCCTTGCAAGCTGCTGCGTCCAACGCCCTCGACTCTTACCGGACCATGGCCCACGACGCCCGCCGCCAGAAAATACGAAGCCGATGAAGCATCGCCTTCAACGTGGATCGTTCCGGGACTTTTGTACGACACGGCCGGAATGACGAAGCGCCGCCAGCTCTCTCGATGTACCTTGGCGCCGTAGCGCTCCATCATGCCAAGCGTGATGCCGATGTAAGGCTTGGAAATCAGTTCACCTTCAACGTTGATGACCACTTCGCGCCCCATTAACGGTGCGGAGAGCAGCAGCGCTGTCAGGTACTGGCTAGACACATTGCCTTTTACCGAGAAATCGGGTGCGGCGACACGCTGGCCCGGATTGATCGCGAGCGGGGGGAATCCGGCTGTTCCGAGGTAATCGATATGTGCACCCAGCTGCCGCAGCGCGTCGACCAAATCGCGGATGGGTCGTTCATGCATGCGTGGAACCCCGGACAACCGATAGCTTCCGCCCGACAATGCACATGCAGCCGTCAGCGAACGGTAAGCCGTACCCGCATTACCGAGAAACAACTCGGCCTGTTTAACCGGAAAGGCGCCGCCAACGCCGGTAACCGCATAATCATTCGTGTCGCCGTGGCGAGTGACGCCCACACCGAGTTTGTTCAGGGCAGCGAGCATCACAAAGGTGTCATCCGACTCCAGGAGTTCCTTTACCTCCGTTGTTCCCGCAGCCAGCGCCGATAGCAACAGCACGCGGTTGGAGATGCTCTTGGAGCCCGGCAGCCGAACCGTACCGCGAGCGCCCTTTGCAGGGAGCAGGTCCAGGTGGTCCATCGTTATTCCTGCTTTCCCCAGTTCATTCGTACATTCTGCGCGCGCGCGAAGATACCGCTCAGCGCAACGCCATCGGACCTCCTTAAGATCGCCTTCAATTCCTCCAGCTTGGAGCCATACGCGTCCAGCTCGACCAACAGGGCATCCCGATTTGCCAGCGCAATATCGCTCCACATTTCCGGACTGCTCGCGGCGATCCGTGTAAAGTCCCGGAAACCACTGGCGGCGTAATTAAGCAAAAGGTCACGGTCCGGCCGGCCAGCGAGCATGTCGACTAATGCGTAGGCCAACAAATGGGGCAGGTGACTGACCGCCGCAAATATTCGATCGTGTTGCGCCGACTTCATCAACGCCACTCGCGCACCGCAGGCCTGCCAAGCAGACTGTGTCTTAACCAACGCCTTGAAGTTGGTTTCCGGCAAGGGTGTCAGCACCACATTTCTGTCGTTATACAGATCTGCGCGCGCAGCCTGGGAGCCCGATAACTCGCCCCCCGCGATTGGATGACCGGGAACGAACCAGCTCAGGCTGGCAGTCAAATACGCTTGCGCCATGGCGATCACATCCTGCTTTGTGCTCCCCACATCGGAGATAACCGCATTGGGCTCCAGGCTGGAAGAAATCGCTTGCATCACCGCTGCCATTTGGCCAACCGGAACGGCCAGCAAAACAAAGTCTGCGCCCGTCACCGCCTGTTGAGCGGTCGGTGCGATTTCATCCACAATGCCGCGCTCCAGCGCAGTTTCCAGATTGGTCGAACTACGGCCCGCACCCACAACCCTGCCCACTTGGCCCGCGTGTTTCAGGCCGAGCGCAAAGGAGCCCCCAATTAGCCCAGGGCCAATGATGGCGAGAAGGTTAATTAGCGGCATTCGTCGCGTGCCTCCTCCAGGGCCCGCAAGCACAGGGCATTCTCCCGTTCCAAGCCAATGGTAATCCGCAGATGTTCCGGCATCGCGTAGTTGCCCAAAGGTCGCACGATCACGCCCCTTCTAAGTAAAGCCTGAAAGACATCCGGCGCGTTCCCCACCCTGACACTGACGAAATTTCCTGAAGAAGGAATGAAATCCAGGCCCAGCCTCTCAAATCCCCGAACAAGCTGCTTCATTCCCTGCTGATTGAGCGCGTAACTACGCTGGATAAACGCTTCATCACTCAGTGCCGCCGCAGCGGCAGCCAGTGCCGGGCCACAGACATTGAAAGGCTGACGCACCCGGTTCATCAGATCGGCAATCCCAGCGTCGGTCAGGCAATAGCCCACACGGAGTCCTGCTAGCCCATAGGCTTTCGAAAAAGTTCGGGTGACGACAAGATTGGGAAAGCGCTCCAGCCACTCCAAAATGTTCGATTGTCGCTCCGCCGGCAGGTATTCGCGGTACGCCTCATCCAGCACTACGACGACATGACCTGGCAGGGCGTTCAGGAAATCCTCAAGCGCTTCATTGGACAGGAACGTGCCCGTCGGGTTGTTGGGATTGGCGATGAACACGACACGCGTGTCGGGCCTAACCGCCGCCAGCATGGCGACCAGGTCATGGCCATAGTGCTTGGCTGGACTTTCGAGACCGCTCGCGCCCGCCGCTTGTACCGCCAGGGCATAAACCGCAAAACCATGCTCTGAATACACCGCGGATGTACCCGGCATCAGAAAGGCCCGGGCAACCTGTTCCAGAAGATCATTCGACCCATTGCCCAGCACAATGCGCTCGGCTTCCACGCCTAGCGCCCGGGTCAGTGCAGCTTTGAGGGCAAAGCCACTGCCATCGGGGTAACGTGCCAGATCCGCAAGTGACGTCTCCGCGGCCGCAATTCCCTTAGGGCTCGCGCCAAGCGGATTCTCATTCGAAGCCAGCTTGACGATGCCTTGCTCCGCAATGCCCAGCTCACGTGCGAGCTCGGAAATCGGTTTGCCTGGGACATAGGGTGCAATGGCACGGATATTGGCGGGCGCCAAATCACAGGGATTACAGGACATGATCTACGGGTTGACCGCGCACGGGTATGACCCGAGGACCTTGAGCATCGCCGCCTTAGCACTAACCTGGGTCAGCACCGCCGCCACTTTTGCGTCCTGGCGATGCCCTTCACAGTCGATATAGAACAAGTAGTCCCAGTTGCCCTGGCGCGCCGGGCGTGACTCCAATTTGGTCAGCGACACACCCGCGTCGGAAAACGGCTTGAGTAGTTCGACCAATGCACCGGGCCGGTTTGGAATCGACAGAACCAGGGACGTCTTATCCCGGCCGGAAAGCGATGCGTCCCGCTGCGACAATACAAGGAAACGAGTAGTGTTGTTGGGGTCGTCTTCAATCCGCGAGCTAATCACCTTTAGCCCGAAGCGTTCCGCAGCCGTTTCGCTCGCGATCGCTGCGCCGTTCTCTTCAAAACTGGCCAGCCGCGCAGCTTCGGCATTGCTGGTTACACTGATTCGTTCCACGCCCGGCAGCCTCTGATTCAGCCAATGCTGACACTGACCAAGCGACTGTGCGTGGCTATAGACATGGGTTATGCCATCGAGCCCATCGATCTTACGCAGCAGGTTCTGGTGAATCGGGAGATAGACCTCCCCGCACACTTTGAGCGGCGAACCCACGATCAAATCCAGGGTCCTCGATACCGCGCCTTCAGTGGAATTTTCCACGGGCACCACACAGTAGTCTGCTTTGCCGGTCTCCACCGTGCGAAACGTTTCATCGATCGTCGCGCAGGAAAAATCTCCAATCGCGTGGCCGAAATGCTTGTGTACCGCTGCCTGACTGAAGGTACCCTCGGGACCTAGATAGGCAATGCGCAGATGCTGCTCCAGGTCGCGACAGGCGGACATCGTCTCTCGAAACAGCCGCTCAACGGTGTCGCCCGAAAGTGGCCCCGGATTGGTGTCGCGCATACGGCGAACGACTTGGGCTTCGCGCTCGGGCCGATAGATGCCTTCGCCATTCTTCATCTGACCCACCGCTTGAGCCAGCCTTGCCCGCTCTGACAGCAGTTTCAGCAACTGGCTGTCAATGGCATCGATCTGATCACGCAGGTGGGAAAGCTCGTCACTCATGCAGGCAAATAACGGACCGC
Organism: Thiobacillaceae bacterium; assembly: GCA_052145875.1. Classification (GTDB taxonomy): domain Bacteria; phylum Pseudomonadota; class Gammaproteobacteria; order Burkholderiales; family Thiobacillaceae; genus DASQBT01. The sequence goes on along the minus strand of JBKQNQ010000203.1, from coordinate 12,859 downwards.
AAGCACACCGCTGATGGCTCGAATCCTGTCGAGCGCGGCATCCGAAACCGCGCTGTCCACATCGACGAGCGTATAGGCCATGTCGCCCTTCGACATATTCACCATATTGTGAATATTAAGCCCAGCATCGGCCATGGCTGTGGAAATCTGCCCCAACATATTGGGCACATTGGAATTAGCTATTCCGACGCGGAACCCTGCTTCTCGATCCATCTGGACGTTCGGAAAGTTGACTGCGTTTTGAATGTTGCCGTTCTCCAAGTATTCGGAAACCTGCTCGGCCACCATGACCGCGCAATTCTCTTCCGCCTCCTCCGTGGAGGCGCCCAGATGCGGCAGCGTCACCACGTCGGGCCGGCCCTTCAGCACGTTGGCGGGAAAATCACAGATATAGCCGCGGATTCGCTTTTCATCCAATGCAGACACCACAGCCGCATTGTCCACCACGCCTTCCCGGGAAAAGTTAAGCAATATCGTGCCTGGCCTCATCAACGCAAGACGCTGGGTATTAATCAAATTGCGCGTTGCGTCGATGAGCGGAACGTGCAGCGAAATGAAATCCGCATTCTTGATGACTTCTTCGACTGACGCTGCTTTCTTGACACTCGAAGGGAGACGCCAGGCCGCTTCCACGGTAATTCCAGGATCAAAGCCGATAACAGTCATGCCCAGCTTGATGGCAGCATCTGCCACCAGAGAACCAATAGCACCCAAGCCGATGATCCCCAGCCTGCGGCCTGGCAATTCGATGCCCGCGAAATGCTTCTTACCCGCCTCCACGGCGCCGTGCAGCTCTGCGTCAGTGCCGTTCACGCTCGCAGCAAAACTGATCGCCGGAATCAGATTACGCGCGCCCATCAACAGACCTGCCACAACGAGTTCCTTGACCGCATTGGCATTCGCCCCGGGTGCATTGAAAACGGGTACACCCCGGGCATTCATTTTAGCGACGGGAATATTGTTGGTACCTGCACCTGCACGTCCGATTGCCCTAACACTTGCGGGGATATCCATGTCGTGCATATTCGCCGAGCGCACCAATATGGCGTCAGGATTCACAACCCCATCACCGACTTCATACGTGGCCGGAAACCGGGCCAGGCCCCTGCTTGAAATCTTATTCAGGGTTTGAATGCGGAATGATTTAGCCATTTTTCTTTTCGAATTCCTTCATGTAATCGACCAGGACAAGCACACCGTCCTGGGACATAGCGTTGTATATGGAGGCACGCATGCCGCCCACTGAGCGATGGCCCTTGAGTTGCAGCAAACCATGCTCCTTGGCGCCTTTGAGAAAGGCTTCATCGAGCCCGGCATCTTTCAATGTGAACGGGACATTCATGCGCGAGCGGTTTTCCCTCTCAACCGGAGAATTGTAAAAACCCGTGCTATCCAGATAGTCATATAACAGGTTGGCTTTTTCCACATTGCGCTTTTCCATGCCCGCGACCCCGCCCAGCCTCTTCATCCACTGGAACACCAACCCAGCAATGTACATTCCATAGGTTGGTGGCGTGTTGTACATGGAATCGTTGTCGGCATGTGTCTTGTAGTCAAACATGGTGGGCGTTCCTGCCACGGTCAGGCCCATCAGGTCATCACGCACCATGACGATCGTGAGCCCGGCAGGACCGATGTTCTTCTGTGCCCCCGCATAAATCACGCCGTACCGTGCCACGTCGACAGGTCGTGACAGGATAGTCGATGACATGTCCGCAACCAGCGGCACGTCGCCCGTTTCCGGCGTCCAAAATATTTCCACGCCACCAATGGTCTCGTTGGGTGTGTAGTGCACATAGGCGGCACTGGGATCCAGTGTCCATGCAGATTGCGCCGGCGCATAGGAAAAATTCTTGTCTTCGCTGCTCGCCACCACATTCACACTGGCAAATTTCTTGGCTTCCTTGATCGCCTTCTTCGACCACTCACCGGTATTGAGATAATCTGCCTTAGTCTTTCCGCGGAGCAGATTCATCGGCACCATGGCAAACTGGCTGGAGGCACCGCCCTGAAGGAACAGCACCTTGTAGTTGGCGGGAATGGCCATCAGCTCGCGAAAATCGGCTTCCGCCTGCGCCGCAATTCCCATGAACTCCTTGCCGCGGTGAGACATTTCCATCACCGACATGCCAGAGCCATGCCAATCAGGCAACTCGGCCTGGGCTTGCAACAATACTTCTTTGGGCAGTACCGCCGGTCCGGCGGAGAAATTGTAGATTGTCATGATTGGTTCGCTAGGTTAGTTGTTTGCTTGCTTGTTAAGTTAATCGATCGGGTCAGGTTCTTCGGTTTCAGCCACTTTCTCCAGCCCAGCCAGTATTTCACCTTGATCGAGATTGATCAGGGTAACACCCTGAGTCGCGCGGCCCATTTTCCGAATCTCCTTCACCCGGGTACGGATCAGCACGCCACCCGTACCAATCAGCATGATTTCATCCTCTTCCTTCACCAAAATGGCGGCGACCACCTTGCCGTTACGTGCCGACGTTTGAATTGCAATCATTCCTTGGGTGGCGCGTGCGTGCCGGGTGTATTCGGTAATGGACGTACGTTTGCCATAGCCGTTTTCCGTAGCGGTCAAGACCGAATCGGTTTCGTCTTCTGCAACCAGCAGCGAAATCACCCGTTGTGCCTTGCCTAGACGCATGCCAATGACTCCACGCGCGTTGCGACCCATCGGCCGCACATCGTTCTCATCAAAACGCACTGCCTTGCCGCCATTGGAGAACAACATGACGTCATGCTTGCCGTCAGTAATGGCCGCACCGATGAGGTAGTCGTCCTCGTCGAGTCCAACAGCGATGATTCCAGCAGAACGAGGACGGGAGAATTCGCTCAGCGGAGTCTTTTTGACGATGCCGTGGGCCGTGGCCATGAAGACATAGTGATCATCATCAAACGCCTTGATTGGCATGAGCGTGTTTATTTTCTCGCCCTCAGACAGTGGCAGCATGTTAACGATCGGCTTACCACGGCTGATGCGCCCGCCCTGCGGTACGTTGTACACCTTGAGCCAATACAGCCGTCCACGATTGGAGAAACACAGGATGTAATCGTGGGTATTGGCAACAAACAGGCGTTCGATGAAATCATCATCGCGGGTGCCCGCTGCTTGTTTCCCTCGGCCACCGCGCTTTTGCGCGCGATAATCGTCGATGGGCTGGGTTTTGATATAGCCTGCGTGCGACAAGGTTACAACCATATCTTCGGGCGCAATCAGATCCTCCATGCTTAGATCCTGCGCATCTTCAACAATGACTGAGCGACGCTTGTCGCCGAACTGGGATTTGATCTCGGCCAGTTCCTCGCCGATGATCGCCGTAATGCGCGTCGGATTGGCAAGGATGTCGAGCAGATCGCCAATGCGCTCCATGATCTCCTTGTATTCGCCGGTGATCTTGTCCTGCTCAAGATTCGTAAGGCGTTGGAGCTGCATTTCCAACACGCGCTGGGCCTGGATTTCCGACAGATGGTAACCGTCGGTGTGCAAACCATATTGCGCGCCCAGGCCGATCGGGCGCGAGAAATCTTGGTTCACCCGGGCGAGCATTTCCTCGACCAAGGCCGAGTGCCACGCCTTACCAAGCAAGCGCTCCTTCGCAATTGCCGGCGTTTCCGAAGACTTTATGATTGCGATAATTTCGTCCACATTGGCAAGCGCCACGGCCAGACCTTCAAGAATATGGCCCCGCTCACGCGCTTTTTTGAGTTCGAACACGGTGCGCCGCGTAATCACCTCGCGGCGGTGGCGCAAGAAAGCGTCTAACATGTCCTTCAGATTGAGCAGGCGGGGCTGGCCGTCAACCAGCGCCACCATGTTCATGCCGAACGTGTCCTGCATCTGCGTGTCTTTGTACAGATTATTCAGGATAATATCGGCGTTTTCACCACGCTTGAGTTCGATCACCACACGCATGCCAGACTTGTCCGATTCGTCGCGCAAATCGGAAATCCCTTCCAAGCGTTTGTCGCGCACCAATTCACCGATTTTAATCAGCAAGTTGGCTTTGTTGACCTGGTAAGGCAGTTCGTCGACGATGATCGCCTGACGGCCACCGCCCTTGTCCATCTCCTCAAAGTGACACTTGGCACGCATCACCACCCGACCACGCCCGGTACGGTGGCCATCCTTCACCCCGCTCGTGCCATAGATGATGCCCGCCGTAGGAAAATCAGGCGCAGGCACAATTTCGATCAGTTCATCGACGGTGGTTTCGGGATTCTTAAGCAATGCGGCAAGCGCATCGCAAATTTCAGTGAGATTATGCGGCGGGATATTGGTGGCCATGCCCACAGCGATGCCAGACGATCCGTTGACAAGCAGATTGGGGAATTTGGCGGGCAGGACCAACGGCTCATGTTCGGAACCGTCGTAGTTCGGACCGAAATCCACCGTTTCCTTGTCCAAATCGGCCAAGAGTTCGTGCGCAATCTTCGCCATGCGAATTTCCGTGTAACGCATGGCAGCCGCATTGTCGCCGTCGACCGAACCGAAGTTGCCCTGTCCGTCGATCAACGGATAGCGCAGGGAAAAGTCCTGCGCCATGCGGACAATGGTGTCGTACACGGCTGTATCACCGTGCGGATGATACTTACCGATAACGTCCCCGACGATACGGGCTGATTTCTTGTATGCCTTGTTCCAGTCGTTGCTAAGCTCGCTCATAGCGTAAAGCACCCGACGGTGAACCGGTTTCAATCCGTCGCGCACATCCGGTAGAGCCCGCCCAACGATTACGCTCATGGCGTAATCAAGATACGAGCGGCGCATTTCTTCTTCCAGGCTAACCGGGATAGTTTCCTTGGCAAATTGATCCATGGGGGAAAACAGCTGACCTAAAAAACCTTGATTCTAACATGGCCAGACCCACGCCGCGGGTTAATCCGGAACCTCCCGAAAGGCGCTGTTTGGCGGGAGATAGCTGAACGTGCAGTCCGGAAACCGTTTAAATCCCACCCCGGCAGCTCCGCGCGTCTTCCGGTCAATCACATGGTCACAGCCGCCCCATTCGGACTACAATTCGGCGATGCCACAGCCCATTGATACCTTGATCTGTCCAAGATGGCTGGTTCCGGTGGAGCCCGCTGGGGTAGTTGCCGACCATGCCGTGGCCGTCCATCGGGGTGTCATATTGGAGGTGCTCCCCGCTTTGGAGGCTCGGGTTCGCTACAGCGCGCAGGAAGTCTTCAGCCTTCCCAATCACGTGGTAATTCCCGGCCTCGTCAATCTCCATACGCACGCTGCGATGGCACTGTTACGCGGGTTTGCCGATGACCTGCCGCTGAAGGATTGGCTACAGAATCACATCTGGCCCGCCGAACAGGCAAACATCTCCAGCCGCTTTGTTAAGGACGGATCGCTACTCGCCTGTGCAGAGATGCTCAAGGGGGGCATCACCTGCTTCAACGACATGTATTTCTTCCCCCATGCCACCGCGGAAGCCGCGCTGGAAAGCGGCATGAAGGCGAACATCGGCATGATTGTAATGGACTCGCCCACCCCCTACGCAAGTGATGGCGCTGATTATCTGGCCAAAGGACTCGCCTGCCGGGATGCCCTGAAGGGCGAACCCAGTCTATCGTTCTGCTTTGCTCCTCATGCGCCCTACACGGTAGGCGATGAAAACTTCCGCCAGATCGTAACCCTCGCCGAGCAAATTGGTGCGCCTATTCACTGTCACTTGCATGAGACCCATGACGAGATCGAAAGAAGCGAAGGCCGGTACGGTGTGCGCCCAATTGAGCGCCTCGCTCGCCTTGGCCTATTGGGCCCTGACTTTATCGGTTTTCACGCAGTGCATTTGACTGCATTTGAAATCAATACGCTGGCACATTACGGCTGCAACGTCGCTCACTGTCCTGCCTCCAATCTTAAACTGGCGTCGGGACTGCCACCCGTCTCCCGGCTGCTCGAAGCCGGCATCAATGTTGGCATTGGCACGGATGGGGCTGCCAGCAACAATCGCCTCGACCTATTTGCCGAAATGCGCCTGGCCGCCTTGCTTGCAAAGGGAATCTCCGGCACCGCCACCGTGTTGCCTGCTTTCGACGTGGTCAGGGCAGCAACGCTTTGCGGCGCAATCGCCCTCGGACTTGACGCGACGATCGGCTCCATCAAGTCGGGCAAGCGCGCCGACATGGTGGCCGTAGATTTTAGCGGACCGGAAACGCAGCCTGTTTTCGACCCCGTCTCCCATCTGGTCTACGTCGCTGGGCGCGAAAACGTCAGCCATGTTTGGGTGGACGGCAAGCTAAAAGTAGATAATGGAAGTCTGATTGGCTTTGACACCTCCGACTTGAATGCGCGCGCCGGCTACTGGGCGGCCAAGCTATCCATCCCCCACTCCTGACATATGACTGCATGAAATGAGCAACGTTGATTCTGCCGAAATAAAGAAGTTCTCCGAGATGGCCCACCATTGGTGGGATCCAAATTCCGAATTCAAGCCCCTACATGACATTAATCCGCTGCGGCTTGGGTGGATCGATCGCCTGTGTGGCGGTCTGGCTGGCAAGACGGTCGTGGACGTCGGTTGCGGCGGTGGCATCCTGTCTGAAGCCATGGCGGCCAAAGGCGCGACCGTTACCGGCGTGGACATGGCGGAAAAGGCGCTAAAGGTGGCGCGCCTTCATCTGTATGAGTCCGGCCTTACGGTGGACTATAGGCAACTGCCCGTCGAAGAACTCGCGCATCAGCAACCCACGGAATTCGATGTCGTGACCTGCATGGAGATGCTTGAGCACGTGCCCGACCCTGCTTCAGTCGTCCGCTCTTGCGCGCAACTCGCCAAACCTGGCGGCTGGGTGTTCTTCTCCACTTTAAACCGCAATCCGAAATCCTACCTTTTCGCTGTGATTGGTGCCGAATACCTGCTAAAGCTCTTGCCCAAGGGCACTCACGACTATGCCAAATTCATTAAGCCGGCCGAGCTTGCGCGCATGGCCCGCGAGGCCAATATGGAAACAGACGCTTTGATCGGCATGACCTACAACCCATTGACCAGGGTTTACATGCTGGAAGCCAACACTGACGTGAATTACATGATTGCGTGTCAGAAGCCAAGCTAACGGGATCTTGTAATTGCCCGTGCGGAAGGCCCGCGGTGGCGCGAAAGAAAAAGCCAGCGAGGCGAAACGGGTAACATTGAACGCTGAGTTGCACGTGGCACGTGTCAGCAAGTTAAGTCATCTAAATTTGCAGGAGCTTGGTTACCAGCAATTTAGTAAGATTCTCCAATGACCCGAGTCAAATCTGTACTTTTCGACCTGGATGGCACGTTAGTGGATACCGCGCCTGATCTGGGTCGTGCGCTGAACCTACTCCGAGCGCGTCACGGCCTCGCGCCGCTATTGGAAGAACTGATCCGCCCCCAGGCATCGCACGGTGCGCGCGGTTTGCTTTCCCTTGGCTTTGGCATCGGCCCCGAGAATGGACAGTTCGGTCCGTTGCGCGAAGAGTTCCTGCAACTTTATGCCGACAACATCAGCGGTCATTCCCGCCCGTTTGAAGGCGTGCTGGACATGCTGGCCCAACTGGAAGCGATGGGCGTTCTCTGGGGAGTCGTCACGAATAAGCCTGCGCGCTTTACGGAACCGCTGCTGTCCATCCTCGACTTGGCCGATCGCGCAACCTGCATTGTCAGCGGAGATACTTGCCCCCTGCCCAAGCCCCATCCATGCCCTCTGCTCCATGCAGCAAAGGAAATCGGCCATAAACCGGAGGAGTGCCTCTATGTAGGTGACGCAGCGCGCGATATTGAAGCCGCGGTCGCCGCCAACATGCCGGCCCTCGTTGCCATGTGGGGCTACCTCGACCCAACCGACCAGCCCCAAGATTGGGGGGCCCATGGATTGATCAATACCCCAGGCCAGATTTTGGATTACCTAAGTGTATAAGGGGACCCGATGACCCTGCATGGAAATCGGACGGTAAAGCTTGGACTTACGGGACCGTGGCTTTGCGCTCAACCCCCTGCCGAGTTTGCGCGCACCGTTGCGGACCTCGGAATAGCCCCGCTCGCGGTGGATAGATAATGGGCTACGGCCTGCTCAAATACCTTCATGTGGGTACGGTTGTTGTAACCTTTGTCCTGTTTGTGACGCGCGGAACCGGAATGCTAATCGATTCGCCCCGTCTGCAGGGCAAGTGGATAAGAGTCCTCCCGCACATCAACGATACGATCCTTCTTATGAGCGGCATTGGCCTGGCTGCTCTGCTCGGCCAATACCCCTTTGTCAACGGATGGCTCACCGGGAAAGTGCTCGCCCTCGTTGCGTATATCCTATTGGGGACCATTGCGCTCAAGCGCGGCAAGACGAAAGTCGTCCGCGCGATAGCGTTTATACTGGCGCTTGCGACGTTCGGCTACCTTGTTGCCGTCGCCCTGACACACAACCCGCTACCGTTCCGTGGCTGAGTACTCAATTGCCCCGTCCAGGGGTTCGTTGCTTGGCGACAGCACCTTTGCATGGAACCCGGCAGATGATCTGCCTGTCGATTGCGTGCCGTAGTCACAACGCGCCAAAGCTCAGTTGGAACGTCCAACGTTCGCTCAGGCCTCGTGAGTCCGACGCTAATTGTGCATTTGACGCCGCAGCTGTCGAGTCGCCATGGTTAACATCGAACGCCCGCGTAGCAATTCGTTGATGTTTATCCGGAGAGGAGTAAACTTAAATTTATACCACGCTACGCTTTATGGGGCCGACCTGGTTTCGACGTGGGTTGCGAAGCAGTGGGGGGCATACCGAGGGTCGGAAGACCTCGTAAATCCAACCGAAAAAGTTATAGTCGCAAACGACGAAAACTACGCTCTGGCTGCTTAATCGCACCAGACTCTGCACCAGCAGGCCTGCGGGCTGGGCTAGGCAACTAGCAGCAGAGTAATCCAGCAGGATCGCCTCAAGTCGGGTGACTTGGCTTGAGGCTAAATCCAAGGTCACTCGCCTGATTCCAGCCTGTACGGCCGGCGGCTATCGGGTCAAAAGCAAACGACCGCACTAAGTATGTAGAACTCCCTGTAGAGGACTTGCGGACGCGGGTTCGAGTCCCGCCGGCTCCACCATTATTTGAAATCCCAACTCTTATCGGTTGGGATTTTTTTTGCCCGGAGCCCCAGTGTTGGCGCGGTTTCCGGCCATTGCCTCGCGCGCGTCACCCGCGCTACCGCGCAAGTTTTTGCACACTGGCGGTCTCTCTACTCGCGGTTTTCTCTGTTTGCCTCGCGCGCGCTTTCGACACCACATTCAGTATTCATGCGGGTTTGCGCGGTGTGGGTTGTAATTGGAAACTGCTGTACAGGCGGCGACTGAGAGCCGAGAAGCCGAAAAAAAACCGCCCGAAGGCGGTGGCTGGCACGTGGGTGTCGTTCTCAAACGGTTGGCAAAAGTACCCTGACCTGGTCTTTCCACGTGGCGGGCCAAGGGCAGCGCATCAACTGCTCCAGCGCCGTTTCCGACGTGCCAGCCAAGCGCTCCACGACCACCGGGGCCAGTAAGGTCAGCCGCATCAAGCGGCGCACCTGCGTCACATTAATATCCTCTGCCTCAGCGATATCTCCCACCGAACCAACGCGCTGTTCATCCAGCAACCGCTGCCAGTGATAGGCCAGCCCAAGGGCGCGCAGGAGCGCGGTGTCTTGCTCCGAATCGCGAGCATGCTGCTCCCGGCGCGCCTCGTCTATGAATTCCTGCGGCGCATCCAACGGCGTGATGATTTTCATTTTTATGCCGCGCTTCACCAACGTCCAGGGCACAAAGGTTTCTAGTTGCACGCCACCCGCCGGGGTTGGCAGTTGATAGGTGACCGGGTCACCCTTGATCCGGCCACGGTGCTTCTTGCTCATGCGTCCTCCTCAAAGCGCTTCAATATCTGCCGTTGCGCTTCCCAATTCACAGGTAGCGGATTACGTTGGAACCAGATCAAATTCATCCGGCGTGGCTGCCGCCCAGTCATCAACAGATCGATGATGTCTGGCGCGAGCAATGTCAGGCGCATCAGCTCGTTGGGCACGGACGAGTGCAGCCCTTCCGCCCGCGCGACATCCGACCCGCTCTTCATCGCCCCCGTATCCACGAGGTGCTGCCAGTAAAAACCACGTGCAACACCTTCCAGAAGGGTTACGTCATGGACATGACGGTGGTCAGCCGCAACCCGCCGCGCGCCGCGACGGTGGAATGCCAGCGGCACGAAGGTTTCCAGTGAGTCATCCATCAGGCTTCTGCCTCCAGCATTTCGGCACCGATGCCGCTGGGCGAGAATTCCCCAATCAGCGCGTTCCAGCCAATTTCGCGCCATTTCACCTTGATGCCCTGAACCTCGCCCGTGTGGACAAGGTCTATGCGATCAATCATCAGATTCGCAATTCGATGGCGTTCGGCCGGAAACAATTGCTCCCACACGTCGTTCAGTCGTCCCATCGCCATCACCGTGGTCGACTCGTCAATTTGCGCCCCATTGCGCTGAATACACCGCACCACCGATGCAATCGACTCGGGGCTGGTCAGCACGGTGCGGATCTGCGCGATCACCGCGCTCTCAATCTCGGGGGCCGGCAGGCGCTCGTAAGTCTTTCCTGGTGCACCAAACCGGCTCTCCGACTTGGATACGTAGTAGTGGTACTTGCGCCCGTTCTTGCGTGAGTAGGTCGGATACATGCGTTCGCCAGACGGCGCGTAAAGCAAGCCGCGCAACAGTGCGTCGGTGCGCGACCGGATTTTGGTTTCCACCGATCGGCCATGCGAATCCTTGGCCAGAACTTCGTGGACGCGATCCCAGAGACCGGAATCAATGATGGCCGTATGCACGCCGGGGAACCACTTCCCTTTGTGGGAAATCTCGCCAAGGAAGATGCGATTGCGCAGCAGCTTGTGCAGGTATTTTTTGTCGATTTGCGTTCCGTTGCGAATCTGGCCTTCCTGCGTCGTCCACGCCTTGGTGGTGATGCCCTCGGCGGTTAAGTTCGCTGCGATCTGCGTTGGCGAACCGATGGTCAGCATCTCCTCAAAGATTCGGCGTACCACCGCAGCCTCGGTCTTGTTGATGACCAGCAGGCGGTTTTCGACGTCGTAGCCCAGGGTTGGCACGCCGCCCATCCACATGCCCTTGCGCTTGGCCGCCGCGATCTTGTCGCGGATGCGCTCGCCGGTGACCTCGCGCTCGAACTGGGCGAAGGACAGCAGCACGTTGAGCATCAGCCTCCCCATCGAGGTGGTGGTATTGAACTGCTGGGTGACCGACACGAAGGAGACGCCGTGGCGCTCGAACACTTCGACCATCTTGGAGAAGTCGGCCAAGCTGCGCGTCAAGCGGTCGATCTTGTAGACCACCACGATATCGACCAGGCCGCGCTGGATGTCGGCCATCAGCCGCTTGAGCCCTGGTCGCTCGGTGTTGCCGCCAGAGAAACCGGGGTCATCGTAGTCGTCAGCGATCGAAATCCAGCCCTCGCTGCGCTGGCTGGCAATGTAGGCGTGGCCGGCTTCTTTCTGCGCATCGATGGAGTTGAACTCCTGGTCGAGCCGCTCATCCGAGGACACCCGGCAGTAGACTGCGCAGCGTTTGCGCGGCTTGCTGTTGGCAATTTCGCTCATTGCGCACCCCGCTTTCCAGCCAGGCCGAAGAACAAGGGGCCGCTTTGGTGGGCGCCGGTGATGTGCCGCGCAACGGCGGTCAAGCTCTTGAAGGCACGCCCTTCATAATCGAAAAGCCCTTCTGCGGTGACAGTCACACGATGCTCCCGCTCGGCCCATTCGCGCAAAATGATCGTGCCGGGCGCGAAATTGAATTCGCGTGGTTTGGCGCGCAGCTTGATTTTGGAATGCTTCGCGCCGATGGCCTCCAGACGCTGCTTCGTTTCGGGCGCGAGCCCGCCGAAGGCGGCTTCCTGCAGTTTGTAAGCGATGCGGGACTCGACGTACGTGCGGTTTGGATAGTCAGGGCGGCGCGCGAAGTACCGATCCCACAGCGACCAGAGTTCGGCCATTGGCAGACAGGCCAGTTCGGCAATCCGCGCTGCGACGGATGCTTGTTTTTCGTTCATCACATTTTCTCCTGTTGATAGGGAGTTGTATGAACGCTCTGGTCGGGCAGGAAGACAAGTCCTTCTGCTCTCTGTTTTGGATTGTCTACGACAAGGGTGCGGACGATGGCGGCCGCAAGGATGGTGGTGATTTCGCCAGCACGGGCGCTGGCGCTCATCTCCCGAGGGGATGTAAGTTCGAGGTTCTTCATGATGGTTCCGGGGAATAGCAACAGTCATGAATGATGAGCCTGATCCTCTGAAGAGGATGGCAATGCAGGGTAAATAAAAACCATGCAATACTAAGAACGCAATAAATTCTTGCTTTTTGTGTTTTGCAAGAATAAAATACCGGTTTAGGAGGTCACAGCCATGTTCGAAAAAATCTCGCAAAAGCTAATCGGCTTCCGCGTCAAAGCGGCGCGTGAGGCCAAGGGCTGGACACAGGATCAGCTCACTCAAGGCTTGGGGCTCAACGACCGGCAGTCGGTTTCTGACATTGAGAACGGGAAACGCTCGCTCAAGCCAGAAGAAATGTTGGCGTTGTCCGACTTGCTTGACCGTGACCTTGAGTTCTTCATCGACCCGTTTGCCGTCGCCGGCGAGGCACAGTTTTCTTGGCGGGCCGCGCCCGAGGTGCCAGAGGATGGTCTGGATGGGTTCGAGATCAAGGCCGGCCAGTGGATTGGTTTGCTTCGGTGGTTACGAGAGCAGCGCGACAGTCGGGCAAGTGTGCTCAAACGCGCACTGCGGCTATCTGCTCAATCGTCCTACGAGGATGCCCAGGAGCGCGCGGAGAGTCTGGTTGCCGAGCTTGATTTAGGTGTCATCCCGGCCGAAAG
>JBKQNQ010000202.1:0-9377 GCA_052145875.1 Thiobacillaceae bacterium | reverse complement strand
TGGGCAGGATGGAAAGCCAGGACACCGCCAGCAAGTTTTTCAGGCAGTCATCCAATATCTCATCAAGCCCCCCATCCTTGAGAACGCCTTCCAGCAGGCCTCGCAGGGCGGTCTGCTGCTCACGGTCTTCCTTAAGCAACGTCTCGGCAGCCCTGCGTTGGGTAACGTCCTGTACCGTGCCCAAGCCTGCCAGCGCTTCGCCTGCCGGCCCAAAGCGAACCTCGGCCCGCGAACGCACCCATTTGATTTGATCTCCCACCACGATACGGTGCTCGACGTCATAAGGACGGGCGCCCGGCAAGGCGGCCGTCCACTCCGTTTGCACGTCTTGCCGGTCCTCAGGATGGACGCAGTCCAGGAAAAACTTCAGGTTGATCTTTGGACCGCGGTCAACCCCGAAGATCCGATAGGTCTCGTCCGACCATTCCAAGCTATCGCGGACGATGTCGAGATACCAGCTTCCGGTCTGCGACACCGCTTGGGCACGCTTGAGGTTCTCTTCGCTGTGTCGCCGCGCCTCCTCGGCGCTCCGTCGGTAAGCCTCGATGTCGATGACCTCCAGCGCAAAGCCGATGTTCTGGGATAGCCTCTCCAAAAGGCCTATTTCCTCTGTGTCGAAGAAATTCAACGTGTCCGAATAAAGGGTGAAAGCGCCACGCGACTCGCCCCCCACTTTGAGCGGGAAAGCAGCGGACGAACGGTAGCCCATACGCAGGGCCTCCTCGCGCCAGGGCTCCATGCGCGGGTCCTGTGCAATGTCATTGCACACATGAGCCATCCCTTCCCGGACCGCCTGACCGGTGGGCCCGCGGCCACGGGCAGTCTCATCGATGGTTATATGCGGATGGTCAAGGTAGTCGTCGATCTGGCCACTGTGGGCCACCGGCTCTATTTTCCGATTGGCCGGGTCGACTCGGCCAATCCAGGCCCCAAGGAAGCCGCCTTCTTCTACGGTGATTCGGCACGCCTCCGAATAGAGCTTTTCTGCATTATCGCAACGCACGATAAGCTCGCTGATTCCGCCCAGCATGGCATACAGCCGGTTGAGCCGGCGGATTTGCATCTCGTTCTGTTTGCGAACGGTAATATCCTGTACAAAGGCAAAGCAATATTCCTCACCTGCGTACTGCCCATGGTGGGCATTAATCTCGACCGGGAAGAGGGTCCCGTCCTTGCGACGATGGCGGGAATCCAGGTTGAACACCCCCTTTTGCCTGGTTTCAGACCAGGCGGCCGGCCAGTCCTCGGCGTTAAAGTCATAGTCGAAATCCCAAACCGCTTTTCCGGTCAATTCATCACGCGTATACCCCAGGCTTCGGCAGGCAACGTCGTTAGCATAGACCACTCTCCCGTCCGCATTGACCCAGAGAAAGGCTTGACTCTTGTCGATGATCTGCTGGGTGAGATGCAATCGCTTTTCCGCTTCCCTGCGTTCGGTAACATCCTGCTTGACGGCGACGAAGTTCTTAACGCTGCCGTCGTCGCGCAGGACCGGGGTGATCGTCATAGACTCCTGAGAAAGCCTGCCATCCTTTCGCCGATTGACGATTTCCCCACTCCATACTTGCCCTCCGAGAATGGTTTTCCACAGATTTTTGTAGAATTCCGGGCTTTGCACGCCGGACCCCACCAGATCGCCGGGTCTGCGGCCGATGATTTCCTCCATGGCGTAACCCGTCAGACGGCAAAAGGATGGGTTGGCCCACTGGGTCACCCCGGTGTGATCGGTGATGACGACGGCATTGGCGCAGGCCTCCAGCGCCGTGCTTTGCAGGTGTAACTTTGCCTCTGCCTCCTTGGCCGCAGTAATGTCCTCATATAGACCAAGCACGCCGAGAACGTCGCCTGACTTATTTCGAAGCGGGACCTTGGATGTGCGCAACCAGATAGGGTTTCCGTCCGGCGTGGTCTGAGGCTCGTCATAGGTGAGTTTGGGCTTTCCCGATTCCATGACCTGGCGATCGTCCGTCTGATAGCGTGCTGCATGCTCGTGCCATGCAAGCTCGTGGTCGTCTTTGCCGATCAAGTCCTGTGGTCCGGCCACACCGGCGTCATTGGCGAAGGACGTATTGCTGCCCAAATACTTAAGGTTGCGATCCTTCCAGAAGACGCGCGATGGGATGCTTTCGAGGATCGTTTTCAGCAGGGTGTGCTGGCTGGAGAGTTCCTCCTCTGCCGCCTTGCGTCCAGTGATGTCCCGAGACATCGTGATGACCGCACTTTGACCTTTATAGGTTGTTAGCGCCATGCGCATCTCGGTCGGGAACACCTCACCACTGGCGCGTATACCCCAAAACTCGATGTCCTGCGGCTCGCCCTGGAAGGCGCGGGTGACCGCTTGCGCTAACGCTGCCATATCATTCCTGCCCGGGGCAGCCAAGTCCGCCGGCCTCTTGCCGATAATAAACTCGAGGGGATACCCATACATATCTTCGGCGCCCTGGTTCACATCCAGATAACGGCCCGTTTTATCTTCAATAAAGATGGCATCGGCAAGGTCGTTGAACACCCTGCGGTAGTTGATCTCGGACTCGCGTTTCCGATGCTGGTCTTCAACTTCTTTGAGCGCGCGTTCAATGGCGGGCGCAAGGCGGAAAAGATGGTCCTTGTGAATAATATCCCTCACTCCGTCCTTGAGCAGGTCCACCGTTGCTTCCTCACTGATGGTGCCGGAAACCACAATTATTGGGAGATCGGGGTGGCGTGTCCTGATGTACGAATAGGACTGATGGAATGGAAAACCGGGAGTATTAAAATCACAAAGGACGGCATCCCAACCACATTCGCTTAGAGCGTCCGACAGATCGACGCTGCTGGCAACCCGCCGGCAAACGATATTCAGCCCGTCCTGCCTTAGCCTGCGGTCGATTTGCAGGAAATCCGCTTCACTGTCGACGATCGAGAGAAGGTTTATCGATCCGTTCATGACGTCGCCCCTGCGGATCGCGGCTGACCGTCAAAAAATGTCCAGAGCTGCTTGGCTTTCAGCCTATAAGTCCCAAACACGAGTCGGCTCCGTGGCGCTATTTTAGCGAGATCCTCTTCCAGTTTTCTAATCAGTGGGCCTTCTCCAGCCGGCACCTCGTTGTACCGGAGGAATCGGCGTTCGCCGCAAAGCAAGCACGGCGATCTGCATGATGCGGAAATGTTATGCAGCCAGTGCATCGTGCAATTTCTCTATGATCGTTTCCCGTTGAGCGGGTTTGACAATGAAATGCCGTATTCCCGCTGCAAGGGCTCCTTCAACCACGCGTCGCTCGGAATGGCCGGTCATTAAAACGACCGGCAATGTCTTGTGGGCGTCCATGGACCACAGGCGCGCGATCAGCTCCACGCCGACTCCATCGGGCAACTCAAAGTCAACGAGTGCGCAACAATAGCGCTCCTTGGAAAACGCTCGCAAAGCCTCGGCGATGGAGCCGACACCCTGAGCGCGGAAGCCGGCGTCTTCCAGCATGGCCGCGACCACATCGCAGTAAACCGGATCGTCATCGATCACGATGACAGGTGCCCGCAGTTGCGCCGCCTGATCGACAACGGCCTGCATGGCGCTTTGACCCTTGGCAAGATCTTTTTCAAACGAAGTCGTCCATTTCCCAATGGCGGCGGCGGTGTTGCCAAAGGCATTGGCAAGTTCTGGCTGGATGGCGGTACGTGCGACGTCCTGAAACTTGCGGCGTGCTGCCTCAACCTGTTCAGGGGCAAACTGAGCCCCCGCCGATTGGTAGAACTTCGTGCCGATATCCGCAAGGCGTCCGACGATGCGATCTTGGGCCCGGCCCGCATCCGCCTGGACGGTGGCGTTCAAGCGTTGCGCCTGGGCAAGCTGCTGTTCCATGGCGCCCGAGAATTCCTCAAGCTTGAGTCCCGTCGTGCCGATGGAATTTGATACAGCCGCAAGCTGCTCCATGCCAAGGTGGACGCGAATAGCTTGCTGGACCGCAATGGCGAGCCGGTATCGGTCATACAGGGGTCGGACGACGACATAATCGTCAAACACATTGCGTCTGCACAAATCATAGGCCGTCTCCACCTCCGTGCCCTTGCAGGTAATGATCGTATAGTGGGGGGTAGCCTGAAACTCGGCGACTTTGCGGAGGATTTCCAGATAGACTCGCTCGGCATCCACGATCGATGGCGAGGCGAATACGAGGATATTTGGCGCGTTGGCCTTGATCTGTCTTAGGGTTTCGTCCACCCCGTAGGCAACGGCAACTTTGTATAAGCCCAGGGCGAGCATGCCGCTGACATCTTCCGTCAGTTCCTTCTCCTCGCCAATGAGGAGAATGGACTGCCCCTGTTCAGGGCTGACCGGTTGCATCTGCCGTCTCTTTCAGCTCGCGCTCGACGGCGCTGCATTCCTCAAGGAAAAAGGCGAGCACGGGTTCAATCGGGCCGGGCGCACGTCCCGCCACAATCGCTTCAAGCTGTTCGCTTAAGCGTCCCAGTTCAATGGCGCCGACGGAACGTGAACTCGACTTGAGCGCATGGCAGGCCGAACGAACGACATCAAGCGTGCCGTTGTTAGCAGCGTCAACCACCTTTCCGCGGCTGTCATTGATCAAACTGCCGAACTTCAAGAGGATACGCTGTTGGATCGCATTGTTGTTGCCGACAAAACCTCGCAGCACATTGAGATCAAGATGCATTATGTAATCCTCTGGATGTTCGCTTTCGCGAGCAGTTGAAAATGAGACCCCATACATAGCGTGGCCTGGCCCGGAACTTGACGGTGCCAGTCTTGCCCGGTAGCGTCATTGGTCCAGTCAAGCTGGCCGCAATAAAAACCTTACTCAATTTAGGATTCCTTCATGGGATAGCCTTTCCCCAAATTGGGCTGCCGAATCCGCCTTAAGACCTCAGTATCTGTGCCTCAATGCTGACTTGAAACCAGCAAAAGATGGCAAAAGCCCCCTTAACTGCTGAACTTTGGATATGTCCATATTTCGGCAAGAAAACGTTAATCTTGAAACACTATCGGCGCCTGATGGAAGAATGTCTGAACCCGAGTCGGCGCAAATTTAGGTAGGTGGCCCACCGGACCCAATTTCAGCCTCATTTAAATCAGCTCGCGACAGAAGACATCCGGCTTCCGCTGAATCAGAACTATCCCTGGGCAATTCGCCCTTTTATGCCAGAATAGGGAGACCGATCCGCCTATGATGGAAAGGCGGCCCAGCACGCCAAGGGCGGTGCCATCTGTCTATGCATCTGACCCGATCCCTTTGATTCTAGCCCTCACACTATGCCGGAATTCTCTCCTGAAATCGCTAGCTTCATCACCGAACTCGATGCCGCGGTCGAGGCGCACATGGAGTGGACACGCCGTGTGTTGCGCTGCGCGGTGCTTCGCGAAGCGCCTGGCAACGATGCCCTCGCACCCTTGGCCCACACTCTTTGCCGCTTCGGTCGCTGGTTCACGCTGAACAAAACTCATTTCGAGAAACTCGACGCGCAGAATATGCAGAGGCTCGAAACCGTCCATCAAACCATGCACGATGCCGTTCGATCCGTCTGCACGGATGTGCTCGCTGGAGAGCCGGGGCAACGTGCCCATCTGGAGACCTTCGAACAGACGCAATCCGAACTGATCAACCTGCTGGCCGGATTCAAGACGCAGTTCCTCGCCAACGCCGTGCGCCATGATCCGCTAACCGGGCTTCCGATGCGCTATGGTATCGAAACTGAATTCATTCAGATTCAGAAGAATTGCAAGCGTAACAACACCCTGTTCTACGTCGGGATGTTTGATGTGGATCATTTCAAGCAAGTCAACGACCACTATGGCCATCCGGTTGGCGATATCGCGTTGCGTCATCTTGCAGGCACGCTGAAACGGATCACCCGACCCAACGAACCGTTGTATCGCTTCGGCGGAGAAGAGTTCCTCTTGCTGATGCAATGCCGCGACGCCGAAGGGGCGGCTTTAGCCGCGCAGCGCTTTATCAATGCGGTGCGTAGCGCGCCTGTGCTGCTTCCTCAAGGGGAACCCCTCACGTTGACCGTCACGTTGGGCCTGGCCCGTGTCGGCGAAGATGAAGCGATGGCCAGCGCCGTCGAGCGCGTCGACCGGGCTCTTTACGAAGGAAAGCGGGCAGGCCGCGATCGTTACGTCTTTGCCGATGACTGACGAGACGATTGGCGCGTTCGCCGACCACGATGCTTCAGTTTCCTAAGCGAGGCGATATCCGGACAGAAATTGGGCAGAAGGGAAGAAAGCCCGTGACAACGAAAGCAAGATCGAGTCATGATGGCCGTCGTTTTTTCTAAAGTAATGCTCATTTCGGCCGTAGAGGTGTCAGATGACCCCCACTGGCGAAGCGATATGCAGCCGGATAAACGATTTTTCTCAACCGATAGCCCGGACACATCATGCGCAGCGCTTGACAAGGATCGATCGGCTGACCAACGTGCCCCCGAAAACCGTGCAGACCGTCGGCTGAGTTCAGAGGCGATAGCCTGGCTTAAGACCCTACCCCGCGAGGTGATGCCTTATAACCTGGCGACGCACTATCCACGGATATGTAACCGTATGGTTGAGCGCTGGAAATATGCGGATCTGATGATTCCTTATTTCGATGACCTGTTAATGGATAGGCGTGGTGGTCGTCAGGGGTTCCCCATCACGATTGTGAGTGAGATTGCGGCGCTGCAAGCGCATTACCGAGTCACAGTTTCTGCCACAAAGGACGATGTCTGGAATCGCGTTACCGCCAGCCCCATGTTCTGACTCCCAAAGCCAAAGCGGGAGCCCGGGTAGTGCGGCCCTAATCTTGCCAAGCCGATGGTTTGCATCAGCCTGTGAGGCGCCGATGGCCACCACCTTGCAAACACGGGCAGGCCAGCACGAGCCTGATCAGGCTGGGGGGATCCATGACTTTCGGCGGAGCGCCGTTTGCAGCTCTTCGACCACATGACGATGCAGCTGACTCAGGCGCGAGACACTCAGGCCGAAGGTCTTGCCGATTTCCTTGAGTTTGTGGTCCTCTTCATAGTATTCCGACATCAACCGTTGTTCCCGCTCAGGCAGGAGGTGTAAAGCTTCGTCTAAACACTCCTTCAGCTCCGCATCGAGCAGCATTTTAAGCGGTCCGGAGGTGCTCACGAAGCAGTTGAAGTTGAGAAAGGAGCTGCGCTCTTCCTCCTTGTAGCCGGACTGCTCCAGAGAATTGAGCTGCGGATCCATGAAATCGAAGAGCAGGGTCTGGTAGTCATGCAGCGGCATGTGCAGCGCGTCGGCGGCCTCACCTTCCGTCGGCGGGCGGCCCAGTCTGTGCCGCAGCGCCCCGATGGCCTCCTCAATGTGGTGCGCAGCGTGACGTACACCACGCGGCATCCAGTCGGTTCTACGCAGTTCGTCATAGATCGAACCGCGCACGCGCTGAGCGGCATAGCCGTCGAATGGCGCATCCCGCGTTTGGTCATGACGCCTGATGGCGTCGAGCAGGCCGATCATTCCCGCCTGTATCAGATCGTCCTCCTCGACATCCGATGGCAGCCCATCCTTGATATGGCGAGCGATGCGGTTCACCAGCGGTGCATACTGTAGCAATAGCTGGCTCTCTTCGCGACTTTCGCAAGCCCGGTCCATGATTTCGTACTCCTTGAGTCGCGGGGTGCCCGACACCGTCGTCGACTACAGCCCTGTCCGTTCAATGTGGTTCCGTGATGGGCTGCGCAAGGTGACTCTGTCACGTTACGACGCCTTTCTTCGGCACACGTTCCGTTTACGGCGCGACGTCAGCGTGTCTGATACGGAATGCGTCTGTTTTTTCTGTCAGAAATTCAAGAAACATGTTGTCGGTGTTTGTCCCGCCTGGGTCCCAGGCGGTCGTCTCTAGTATCTCGTGGTGACGGGATGCACGATTGAGCCGCAAACCGAGTAAGCGAGGGAAAGACACTCAGTGAAGTGCCCAGCTTCACAAACTCGGGAGCACAACATCAAACTGAAACGACGATTGTTTCGACCTGATTTGTCAGATCCGTGGATCCAAAGCCATTATTTGAGTGGCGCCAGTTTGTTTCTGTCAAAGGAGGCCAAGCGAAAGCGTGTCGATAACGTCGCTGACATCGTCGCAATTATCGAGCAAGGTGCGAAAAAGCTTCAGACGCTGCAATGCTTGTCGGGAATTGGTTATTGTTTCATGAACGGCCGTTAGACGGAGGCCCTGTCGATAGGTAGCGCGTAACAGGGTTTTGGAAGCCCGCTGCTGGAATATGTTCAGGTAAGCGATGGTCGCGGCCCCATCTATGCGGCCCTCCGGTTTCTGCGCATCGTCTATCGGGCTGTTAGGATTGCGATGGGGTTCGGCCAGTTCGCGGTGGCGTACCTGAATCTCATTCTTGCCTGTGACGTTCTCCGAGTCGGACCTTTCCACATGGAGGGCAGCGGTGTTGTTGCATCGGAGACAGGGCGAGCCGACGTCTTTCAAAAAACCAGGGCTGGGCACATTCTCGCCAGTTGCCTCGTGGAAACCCAAACCATGACACGCCATGAGCCTTTCCTCGGCCACCTTACGTGCAGTGATATCTTCAAGCAAATGCTCTGAACAGAGATAATTCCCCCACCGATCGTTAATGCTAACGGCACGGGAGCAGTAGACGGTCTCGCCTACCCGTATTTCTTCCTCGTCACTGTCCGCATCCAACGCTTCCATTACCCGGGTGCAGTTGCACAGGGGAGCGGCGGCTACGGGGTAGACCGCGTAATAGGGCTCTCCAATGATCTGCTCGAGGGGCCTGCCGGCCCGTTGCTGATAGGCTCGGTTGCAGCTCAGAACCAGGAAGTCCTTGTCGTGCACAAAGATCGGGTCCGGCACAGTATCCACCGCGGTCAGGCAATCTTGATGCGCCAGTTCCATACTCTTGCGCGAATCCTCAAGTTCTATGAGGGTGCACGGGCGCTCAGCATCACGGTCACCACCGCGCGGTTCCGGTTCGGAGACTGCGCGTTGCGCAGCCTCCCGCTCGCGCTTGAACTTTTCCAGTGAGCTGCTCATGGCGCTTTACCCTTTGAATGCGCTGAAGAAAGCTGGCCACCCAGTCTGTCCCTAAGCTCCTGGCCGCGAGAGGCGGCCTTTCGCGGAGATTTCAACAAAGATCCGGTCTGCTTGTTAAGCGCTTCACCCAAGTCTGGCAGGACGATCAGGCTATTCGCCGGGTCATATGCCGCAAGTTCCTGGTGTCCGAAGTGTCGCATTACTGGTTTCTCATGAACCTGAGGTTGTGGCTCACACACATATATGGAATCGACGCCTCTACGCGAATGTTTAAGCAGGTCATTAAAACCAAATCAGACTCTTGAATCTCCCTGGCGTGCCTCAACTTGTGCTTCGATGACCGACGATTTCTACGGTTCACAAGCCTTCCGCATTCAC
>JBKQNQ010000201.1:0-3673 GCA_052145875.1 Thiobacillaceae bacterium | reverse complement strand
ATTTCATGTGGGACTGGAACAACGTGGAGTGGCAGGAAATGCTCGGTGTGCGTGACCGTGCGGCCGCCTATCTTGCCAAGACCGGGTATATACATCAAGGCTACTTCGATCGCACACGGGCCATTTTGGAACGTTACCGGAACCAACACTGACCTTGGCAGTTCTCCTGCGCCTGAAGCAGTATCTGATCGCGATCGAAAAGACCCTCGCGGGATTTAGTCTGTTCCTGCTGCTGGCGTTCTCACTTGCCCAGATTATTGCCCGCAATTTCTTCGATTATGGCTTTAGCCATCTCGACATCGTTTCCCGTCACCTGGTCCTGTATCTGACGTTCATGGGTGCGGCGCTCGTCACCGAGGACGACCGGCACATTAAAATCGATATCCTTGCCATCTTCGTGTCGGACACCTACAAACCCCCACTGAACCGTGCGCTGCTTTTCATGGGCGCAGTGATCTCCGCGCTATTTGCGTGGCATGCGCTTCGCTTTTGGCTTGATGAATGGCACTTCGCCGCAACCTTTGATCAATGGCAGGTCTTGCTGGCCCTGATCCTCCCGCTGGGGTTCGGTATGCTCGCTTTGCACTTCCTGCTTTGTGGCATAACCGGCCAGGCGGGGCTCGTCCGTCACACGCCATGATTGCATTCATCGTGATACTCCTGACTTTGCTGGCGTTTCTCGGACTGCCGCTGTTTGCAGTGATGGGAGCGGGAGGCCTTCTGGCCGCCCGTGGGGCGGGGCTTGATCCGACGAACCTGATTATCGAACTCTATCGACTCGCCAGCCAGCCCAATCTGTCCGCCATTCCGTTATTCACTTTGGCGGGCATGGTCATGGCCGAAGGCGGTGGCCCGCAGCGCCTGGTAAAACTGTTTGACGCACTGTTTGGCTGGATGCCTGGCGGTCTGGCAGTCGTCACCATTATTTCCTGCGCCTTCTTCACGGCGTTCACCGGCGCCTCGGGCATCACCATCATTGCGCTTGGTGGCCTGCTGTATCCGATGTTGACGCAATCCCACTATCACGAGAACTTCGCCCTAGGCTTGCTGACGTCGGGCGGATCGCTCGGTCTGCTGTTCCCCCCCAGCCTGGCAATTTTGATTTACGGTATTGTCTCGGGCGTCAGCATCGACAATTTATTTAAAGCCGGGATCGTTCCCGGAAGCATCTTGCTGGTAATGCTCTCGGTGTTCAGCCACTTTACGGCAAAGCGATGGCATGTTGTCACGCATGAATTTTCGCTGGCGAGCATTATTGGTGCGATCCGAACCAGCATTTGGGATATCCTCCTGCCCGTTCTCATCGTCGCGGGAATTTTCGGCGGCATCGTGACAATCACCGAAGCCGCCGCGCTCACGGCGGCGTACGCCCTGATACTCGAGATCGTGCTGTTCAAAAGGACGGATATGATCGCAAGCCTTGCCGGGATCTTCGTCGACACCACCAAACTTGTCGGCAGCATCCTTATCATCCTTGGCGTGGCCATGGGCCTGACCAACCTGCTGATTGACGCACAGCTGCCAATGAAGCTGTTGCAGCTGATCCAAACACGCATTCAAAGCCCGCTGGAATTTCTCTTTATACTAAATGTGTTCCTGCTGGCGGTTGGTGCAATGATGGATATCTTCTCGGCCATCGTCGTTGTGGTCCCATTGATTCTTCCCCTGGCCATCCGCTACCAGATTGATCCCGTCCATTTGGGCATCATCTTTCTGGCCAATCTGGAGATCGGCTATCTGCACCCTCCCATCGGACTGAATCTGTTTATTGCAAGCCAGCGTTTCAACAAGCCCATACTGACCGTTTTCTGGGCAACCTTGCCCTTCTTGCTGATTATGCTCGTGTGGCTATTGCTGCTCACCTATATCCCGGCCCTTTCGCTGTGGTGGCGCGGATAACAAACAGGCGTCCGGGCGGCCGTGCTACCCGGACTGGACTTCACCCATCGCGGACTGTAAGTAATTGTGCACGCCAATCTGCTCAACCAGGCCAATCTGGGTCTCCAGGAAGTCGATGTGCTCTTCGGTGTCCTCTTGGATGTCAACCAAGATTTCACGTGAAACGAAATCCTTGACAGATTCACAGTGCGAAATCGCCTCGATGTACAGGGCCCGGCCGGCAAGCTCCAGCTTGAGATCGCAGCCAAGGCACTCCGGCACGTTCTCGCCGATCATCAGCTTGTTCAGGTCCTGGAGATTGGGCAGACCGTCGAGAAACAGGATCCGCTCGATCAATTTGTCGGCGTGGTGCATTTCCTCCAGAGACTCTTCGTATTCGTGCTTGCCCAGCGCAGCGAAACCCCAGTTCTTATACATGCGCGCATGCAGAAAATACTGGTTGATTGCCGTAAGCTCCACAACCAGCGCCTTATTCAAGTACTGGATTACCTTCTTGTCACCTTTCATGATTCTCTCCCAATGCTAGTGGCCAGCCAAAGACCGAACCTTGGCGCAGCATAAATTTGACTGACGGATTAAATGCGGTTGAATGTCATTCTAGGTCAACCGTTGTTGATGACAAGGCTGCATCGAATGTGTGCATCCTGTTGCCCGCGGGTGAAACGTGCAAATCAACCGTCCTCCGGCATTGCCAGCGTTCGATTCACGCGGGAATCAGAACATATAGCCCACGCCCAGATTGAAGCGGTCCTTCGTCGTGTCGGTCCTGTAGTTCTGCCAGTCTGCCTTGAATACGACTTCCCGCGAGAGATTGAAATTGGCACCTGCAGTCACCACGGCCTCGTCATTCAGTGGATTGGCCGTGTAGCCTGCAGCGACACTTGCCTGGGTGTTATAGCGCTCATAGCGGACGAACGGACTTAGCCGCATCTCACCCCGTCGCCATACGTGGTAGGCAAGCTGCCCGTACCAGCCATAGAATGATGCGGGAGCGGCATCAAGCATGCTACCGGGCAGGATCCCCGCCGCATCGTTGATCGCGAGCGTGTCGCCCAGCGTGCCCCGCGCGTATAGAGCCTGAAGGTCGAGGTCGCCAATGCTGTATTGTCCGTGCATATCCCACAGGGTCAGGCGCGCGTCCTTGTCGACCAGAAAGGGGCTTGGGATATCACCATTGCCATTTTGTCCGGTATTACCGGTGAATATGCCCGCACCCAGCAGCGCACCGGGCTGGCGATAATTCAAGCCCGCGAAAAGTGACAAATTATTCGCTGCCGCCTGACTCGCCTCGCCGTGCATAGGTTGAATTCCAAAAGACGCATCACCGGCATATTTACTGGCATCAAACCCACTGGAAATCCCGAAGTTATATTCCAGTGCGTTATCCAGCACGAGACCCTCCATGCCGATCCCCGCCTCACGCCACGTAGTGGGAATAATGCGCGTTTCGACTTCATTGCGAAACACGCCATAGTAGGTCGGCGGTTCGTGCGTTTCATTAAGTATCCCCAGCGGCATCAACATGAGACCCGCCCGCAAATTTGCCCCGGGTGACAGGCGGTATTCAATCCACGCTTGTTCCATTTCGGCCTCACCTTTGTCGTCCTCGCTGGCGACGGCGTGCTCGATTTCTAATTCAGAGTACATACGTAGGTCATCGTTGAAGCGATGCCCCAGAAAGATCACAGCGCGATTCAAATCGACTTGATCCTCGACGGATTTATCCTGATGATGGCTATAGGACAACTCCCCATAGCCGCCGACGCTGGTGTCG
>JBKQNQ010000200.1:0-3388 GCA_052145875.1 Thiobacillaceae bacterium | reverse complement strand
ACGTTATCCGGAAACCTGCTAAGCGTGGATATTATGACTCTGGTGTCCGCGTAATGTCCGGGCCACGTCTGCGTTACTGCCGATAGCGGAAATCCGATGGACGGATTAGTATGTCCGTTACTGCAAGTGCCCCAAATGTGCCCATCTGCCGTCCCTTGAGACATTAAAAAACCCTGATCGGCCGGGGATGGACGGAGATCAGGGCTTGATGGGTTTAAAATTGAATCGTGAGGAAACACTCGAAAATTTATACTGGCTGAGCGACAGGGCTGTGAAGGATTTTTGACGCCTCGCCTAAAGCACCCACGAGAGAGAACATCCTCCCAGGTTGATGTTGCTCGACCCGGTTCGCCTAACACGGGTGACCAATGTTCAATCTGGATCACAAGCGGAAATGGCGACAACGCCGTGCGGCGTCTGTTTTACCCCGGAGCATAGCGGACATTGGTTGGTCTAGGGCGTGCGTTGGATATGAAGTGAATGACCCAGAACGGACCTATCCAGATCGGATTGTGTCCTGCGGGCTCAATTTGGCCGGATGTCAGCTGAACGGATCACCTTAGCCCACTTGTCCGTTTCCTCGGCTATGACCCTTCCGAACTCTGGTGCTGAAAGCGCTAGAATTGTGCCGCCAAGACCCACGAGCCGCGCTCGCACTGTTTGATCCATGAGGGTGGCCTGGATTGCCACGTTGAGCTTGTCGATTATGGGGGCAGGAGTGCCTTTCGACGCGCCAATGCCATAGAATGCGGTTGCTTCGTAGCCCGAAACAAATTCAGCCACGATCGGCAGGTTTGGAAAGGTATCGGAACGGGTGGCGGCCGTTGTTGCAAGGGCTCGCACCTTGCCTGCTCGGATGAGTTCAATCGCCGCCGGCAAGGAATTGAAACACACTTGGATTTGCCCGCCCATTAAGTCAGTCAACGCCGGCGCATCACCTCGGTATTGGACTGTTACCATGTCAACGTCGGTCATCACTTTGAACAGTTCGCCGGCCATGTGCGGCCCGCTCCCCTTGCCGGGGGTTCCCATGCTGAGCTTGCCGGGATTGGCCTTGGCATAGTCTATAAATTCAGCGACCGTCTTAGCTGGGAATGATGTATCGACGACCATGACGAAGGGTACGCGAACGATGGATGCGATAGGCGCGATGTCGCGGATGAAATTAAAATCGAGCTTGTCGTAGAGGCTCGTGTTGATTGCGTTCGACGGCCCAATGAAAAGCAGGGTGTAGCCATCCGCAGGTGCAGCAAGAACCGCCTCAACGGCAATATTGGTGCCGGCACCCGGTTTGTTTTCGACGATGAATGTCTGATCAAGCCGTTTCGACAACTCCTTGCTCATGAGGCGCGCGATAATGTCAGTGGCGCCACCCGCCGCGAACCCCACAATGATTCTGACAGGCCGAATAGGATAGTCGAGCGCCCATGCGATATCTCGCGTGACGGGCAAAATGGCCGTACCAACAACTGTGCGCAGGAATACTCTTCGGTCGAAGTGCATGCTGATTCGCTTGCAGGGCCGATCCAGGTGCTACCGAGTTCTGAGGAGGAAGCCGCCAAGGAGCGAAAAGTTACTCGCGGTCAGTGACAGGAAAAAGACAGTTCGCTCCCGACGCTGTAGCGGCGACTCCGCGGCCGATCGAATCCGTCCCCTTCGTCGTGGCGTTGCGCTCGACGACGCTGATCCGGCGCGCCACTTGCCATCGGGCAGCGCTCAAGGCGGTTGTGGCTGAGCAGACGCTCGAATTGCGTCTGCTTTAAAAAGCATGATCGCCTTGTCGAGTAGAATAGCCGCAACCAGCGCATCCCTTGAATGAACGATGTCTTATGGCATTCGTTGCGTTCGCTTCGCCGCAAAATCTAGGACGCTATCGGACTAACAACGGACATCGGGCTGCGCGAGGGCCGAATTAGTCCGCAGCGATTGACCCAACTCGGACATAGGCATCAGGCCTGAAACAGCGTAGCGTTTACACAAAGGTGCCGCCGGTACTCACCGTTTTTCACATTTGCACACTGGCTGCAACACGCTTCAAAAAAGAGGGGGGACGCGATGTCTAGATTTATGGTGTTTGTCGTTTTTTTGGCTTGCCTTGTCGCGCAGCCAAGCTTCGGTGATGAAAACAATAAGGTAGTCGGAACCTGGAAGCTGGTTTCCTACGTGGTAGAAGTTCAGGCAACCGGCCAGAAAGGACCAGTAATGGGAGAAAAGCCGACCGGCTATGCGACTTTTTCTCCAGAGGGGCGCGTGTTCTTCATACTGACAGGAGAGGGACGCAAGCCCGCCAAGACTGACCAAGAACGGGCGGCACTATTGAGCACGCTCGTCGCCTATTCCGGCACTTATAGCATCGAAGGAGACAAGTGGACCACCAGTGTCGAGGTGGCTTGGAACCCCGAGTGGGTCGGCACCAAGCAAGTTCGGTCTTTTAAGCTGGACGGTGAGCGACTGGTCGTATTGACGCCATGGCGCGTAATGCCGAATTGGGCAGACAAGGGCATGACACGCAGCATCGTCACCTTCGACCGCTCCAAATAGCCGCCGCAGAAAGTATTCTAGCTGTTTGATCTAAGAGGCCGCCTCATGTGTGGATGGCCCCCGACATGCAAGAGCTTTCTTACGTGAAGGGCAGAGGTCGCTTGCGGTCATGTGTCCGGCCTTTCTGTGCGGTCGCACATGGACCGCTGGCCTTGATGGATTCCGCGGGTCGAGGCCTTATCAGTTGGTCGGGATTTGAATCCCTCTGAGGCGGCCAGGCTTCTCTCGATCCGTCGGGTCGACCGACTGTGCCATCACATATTTTTGCTCTCGCAAGTTTGCGGCCGCGCCGCAGGTCAGCGGATCATGCTGCCGCTGCTGCGCACCGGTAAGTCACTTGTCTGCTCATGACGGCCCAAGCCACGCGTGCCGTCTTGTTAGCTAAAGCAACAGCTACGACGAGCCGCGGCTTGCGGCCGCGCAGCGATATTAGCCAAGGGTCGGCCTTGGCCGCCTTCGAACAAAGCAGCACGGTGTGGGCGCTGTTGACGAGCAGGCGGCGAAGATAACCATCTCCTCGTTTGCTAATTCCACCGAGACGCGCCTTGCCGCCGGTGGAGCTCTGCCTCGGCACCAGTCCAAGCCAAGCAGCAAACTCCCGGCCGCTGCGGAACACGTTTGGATCTGGAACTGTTGCTGCAATCGCGGTGGCGATAATCGGCCCGATCCCTGGGATGGTGGCGAGACGCTGGCTGATCGGGTTGTTCTTGTGCCAAGCCAGAACCTGCATCTCCAGCGCAGCGATCCGCGTCTGTAGTTCGTTGATCTGGCCGGTAATCAGCTTCAGCGCGTTACGAGCCATCTGCGGTATGCGCTCGTCGCTGTCGTCCATGACAATCGCAATCAG
>JBKQNQ010000199.1:0-10027 GCA_052145875.1 Thiobacillaceae bacterium | reverse complement strand
ATCGCCACCGGGGTCTGCTTGAACTCGGGCTGTCCGGAAATCGGATCCGTCACGGCATGGATCAGGGCATCGACGCGGCCTTGGCCGGTGAATTGATCGTTCCAATGAATCGGTGCAAACAGCGAGCCGATTTGTTGCCCGCGACTTTCGTGCACCCGCGCCAGCATCTCGCCGTTGCCGTTATGTAACCGCGCAAGCGCACCATCCCTGAGCCCGAGACGGCGGGCGTCCTGGGGATGGATTTCCACATAGGGCTGGTCAGTATGCGCGAGCAGCCGCGCCGTCTTGGCAGTGCGCGTCATCGTATGCCACTGGTCGCGCACGCGACCCGTATTCAGGACAAACGGGTGTTTGGAGTTTGGGCCATGGACCGGCGGGCGAGGCGTGACGGGCCACATGCGGGCGCGCCCGGAAGGGGTGAAGAAGCGGCCGTCGCCGAACAAGCGGCAGGTACCGCCCTCCGGCGTCACCGGCCATTGCACCGGTTGCAATGCATCGTATGCCGCGTCGTCCAGACCCGCTAGGCCGGACAGGTTGAAATCGCGCGCACCCTGGTTTTCGAAGGCAGACAGGGCAGCATGTTCGCAAAAAATGTCGCCCGGTCCGGCATAGGCGAACTGCTTCGCGAAACCCATGCGCCGGGCCACTTCGGCGACGATCCACCAATCCGGCCGCGCCTCGCCGGGAGGAGCCATAAAGGCGCGGCTCCGCGAGATGCGGCGTTCGGAGTTGGTTACCGTGCCATCCTTTTCGCCCCAAGCAGCAGCAGGCAGCACGACGTGGGCGTGCACGCTGGTGTCAGTGCGTGTGACAACGTCAGAGACGACCACGAAGGGGCAGCTGTTCAGGGCCTCAGCCACGCGACCGGTTTCCGGGAGGCTCACTGCCGGATTTGTGGCCATAATCCAGAGCGCCTTGATGCGCCCTTCGCCCAGCGCGCGAAACATATCCACGGCCTTAAGGCCCGACTGGCTTGCGATGTCCGACACCCCCCAGAAGCGGCTCACGCGGTCACGATCTTCCGGGCTAAAATCCATGTGGCCAGCCAGCTGATTGGCCAGCCCACCCACTTCCCGCCCGCCCATGGCGTTGGGCTGACCAGTGAGGGAGAAGGGCGTGCTGCCGGGCCGACCGATACGGCCGGTGGCGAGATGCACGTTGATGATGCTATTTGCCTTGTCCACTCCGGAGGAGGATTGGTTGATACCCTGGGAAAAGGCCGTGACGGTCTTCGGTGTTTGCGCAAATAGGCGATAGAACTCGGCGACGTCGTGCTCCGTTAGTCCACAATGTTGCGCCACAAGCGGAATGGAAAGGCCGGCGACCCCTTGCAATGCCGCGCCAAATCCTTCGACATGGGCTTCGATATAACCCCAGTCCACGCCGTCCTCGCGCTGCAGATAGTGCAACAGGCCGTTGAACAGCCAGGCATCCATGCCAGGTTTGATGGCCAAGTGCAGGTCAGCCAAGCCGCAGGTGGCGGTGCGGCGCGGATCAATCACGACCACGCGCATGTCTGGCCGCACCTTCTGTGCTGCAATCAGGCGTTGAAACAGGACAGGGTGGGCCCAGGCAGCATTGGAACCCACGAGAACTACCAGGTCAGCGAGTTCGAGGTCCACGAAGCAACCTGGCACGGTATCCGAACCGAAGGCGCGCTTATGGGCGGCTACGGCGGAAGACATGCACAGGCGAGAGTTGGTGTCGATATTGCCGCTCCCGATGCAACCCTTCATCAGCTTGTTGGCGACGTAGTAGTCCTCGGTGAGCAGCTGCCCCGACACGTAGAAGGCCACCGCGTCGGGGCCGTGTTCGGCGATAACGTGTTTGAAGCGCTGCGCAACCGTGTCCAGGGCCGTGTCCCAAGATACCCGCTCGCCGCGCACTTTGGGGTGCAGCAGGCGGTCATCCAAGCCCAGTGTTTCAGCCAGCGCTGCGCCCTTCGAACACAAACGGCCTAAGTTGGCGGGATGCTCGGGGTCTCCGCGCACGGCGAACCCCTCGCCGACACGACTTACCAGGACGCCGCAGCCCACACCGCAATACGGACAGCTGGTTCGCACCTCGGATTCGGGATTGCCTCGTGCCATCTCACGTATTGGGGCAGCCATCATTCGGCGTCAGCGACAGGCTTACCTTCCCGTCCACCACCCGCACAGGGTAGCTCGCGGCGCAGCCTTGGTCGGGCGCCACGGCAAGCCCAGAATCCAGGTTGATTTTCCAGTCATGCAGCGGGCAGGCCACTTTCCGGCCGTGGACGATGCCCTGGGACAGCGGCCCCCCTTTGTGGGGGCACTTGTCCCGCAGTGCGAACACCTCGTCGCCGACAGTCCGAAAGACCGCAATGTTGCCCGCGGTCGTGGCAACGACACGGGCGCCTTGACGGGGGATGTCTTCGAGGGTGGCTACGGTGATCCAGTCAGTCATGTTCATGTCCTTTGCTTGCGGACCCTGTCAGCGGGTGGAAGAGGCACATATCGTCACGCCACTACCCGGATAGGGATGAATTCCCGTGTCTTGGGGCCCTCGGTGCGTTCCTTCCACGGGTCGACCTGGGCGGATTTCTGGGAAAGTGTGAATCGCTCCGCCAATGCCCTGCGCTTAGCTTGGTCCTCTACGACCTGCGCCTTGATGTGGGCGAGTCCCACCCGTTCCACCCACGGGGCTGTGCGTTCCAAATAGTGGGCTTCTTCGCGGTAGAGCTGGGTGAAGGCGGCACAGTACTCCAGGACCTGTGCTTCGGTCTCCACCCGGCATAGCAGGTCAGTGATCCGCACCTTGATGCCGCCGTTCCCGCCGACGTGCAGTTCATAGCCGGACTCCACGCACACCACGCCAAAATCCTTGATGGTGGCCTCGGCACAATTGCGCGGGCAGCCGGAAACGGCCAGCTTAAACTTGTGGGGCATCCAAGACCCCCAGGTCATCTGCTCCAGCTTCACGCCCAACCCTGTGGAATCCTGCGTGCCGAAGCGGCACCACTGGCTGCCCACGCAGGTCTTTACCGTGCGTAGGGCCTTGCCGTAAGCATGCCCCGACACGAAGCCTGCATCGGACAAGTCCTTCCACACCGCCGGCAAGTCTTCCTTCTTGATGCCGAACAGGTCGATTCGCTGGCCGCCGGTGACCTTCACCTCGGGCACCTTGAACTTTTCAGCCACGTCGGCGATAGCGCGCAGTTCCTTAGGGTTGGTGAGTCCGCCCCACATGCGTGGCACCACGGAGAAGCTGCCATCTTTCTGAATGTTGCCGTGGGCCCGTTCATTGATGTAGCGGGACTGGGCATCGTCGACGTATTCCGTGGGCCAGGCGCACAGCAGGTAGTAGTTGAGGGCCGGACGGCACTTGTTGCAGCCGTCCGGAGTATTCCATTCCAGAAAATGCATGGTATCCGGTAAGGTCTTTAGCTTATTCTCAACAATGGCCGCTCGGATCGTGTCGTGGCTATGGTCGGTGCAATTGCAAAGCGGCTTCTTCGACGGCGCGACGGAGTAGTCGCCGCCCACCGTGGCGGCCAGGATGGTCTCCACGAGACCGGTGCAGGACCCGCAGGAGCCGGAGGCTTTCGTGTGGGCGCGCACCTCATCCAGGGTGAATAGCTTCTTCTCGCGAATAGTCTTGACGATTTCGCCCTTGCACACGCCGTTGCAACCGCAAATCTCGGCTGTGTCCGGCATGGACAGGATGCGGGTCTTCTCGTCACCCAAACCGCCGCCCGCCCCGGAGTCGCCGATATGGTGGCGGCCAAACAGCAGCTTGTCACGAAAGTCGGAAACGTCGGTCCCGTCCCGCATCAGCTCGAAGTACCAGGTCCCATCCAGGGTGTCACCGAAGAGGCAGGCCCCGGTTAACTTGCTGTCCCGAAGCACGAGCTTCTTGTAGGCACCGCGTCCCGGGTCGTGAAAAACAATTTCTTCGGTGTCCTTGCCACCCATGAAATTGCCTGCTGAGAATAGGTCGATGCCGGTGACCTTGAGCTTGGTGGAGGTCATCGAGCCCTGGTATTGCGCCACACCATGCTCGGCCAGGTGGTTGGCGCACACTCTGGCCTGCTCGAACAGAGGTGCCACAAGGCCATAGGCGACACCCCGATGATTGACACACTCGCCCACCGCATAGATTCGCGGATCGAAGGTCTGCATGGTGTCGTTCACCAGGATCCCTCGTTGGCATTGGAGACCGGCGGATTCCGCCAGTGCTGTGTTGGGGCGAATCCCCACCGCCATTACAACGAGGTTGGCGGGCACCGTTTCGCCGTCCTCAAATTGCACTGCGCAGACCCGGCCGCTTTCGCCTTGGATCAGCTTGGTGGTTTGTTTTCGTAACAAGAATTTGAGGCCTTTACGCTCCAGGCTGAGTTGCAGTAGACGCGCCGCCGGCTCGTCCATCTGCCGATCCAGCAGCCAATCTCCTCGGTGCACGACGACGACATCCATGCCACGCGCCTTCAAACCATTGGCGGCCTCGAGACCGAGTAGGCCACCACCGATCACCACAGCATGCTTGAACTGTGTGGAGGCGGCAATCATCGTGCCCACATCGGCGATGTCGCGGAAACCTACCACGCCGGGTAGATCGGTGCCTGGAATTAGTGGGATGAAAGGCTTGGAGCCTGTTGCCAACAGCAGGCGGTCATAGGGAGCCCGGCTGCCATCGTCGACTGCGACCTGCCGACTCCTGCGATCAATGTTCACGACTTTGCGGCCGGTATGCAGCGTGATGTTGTTGGCGGCATACCACTCCCTGGTATTGAGCACGATCTGGTCCAGAGCCTGCTCACCAGCCAGCATGGGAGAGAGCATGATGCGGTTGTAATTGGGGTGAGGCTCGTCTCCGAACACCGTAATGTCATAGTGGTCGGGTGCAGCCTTGAGCAACTCTTCGAGCGTCCGCACCCCAGCCATGCCGTTGCCAACAAGTACGAGTTTCATGCGTGCCATATGTCTTCCTTCGCACAAAAAAAACGGCACCCGCCCCGATGGGGGAGGACGCCGTTGTCCCGTTCGCAGAAGCGAACTACCTGTCAGAGGTTAAGCAAGCCGCGTGCCAAGTGCAATGGCGCATCATTGCCGCGGTTCGGTGAATGGCCATCAAGATTGATGCACCGCTTGCGTGCGCAATGCACTGACATCGGACATTTTCTTGAGTCGCATCGAGATACGGATCGAATCTTTGTTAACGGGCAATTGCCGTCCAATCGGTCCCTATCCGCTCACCGCCCCACTCTCAATCCACTATTGCTTGATGGGACGGAGCAGCGGCCAATCCTCGATGGCGCCGGGCAAGTCAGGCGGCGCACGCCAGGCGCAATATCCGCGCGGGTGCGCGGCTCAGGCGAGGCGCCCGCCGTGAGTTAGAAAGCGGCGCACGGCGGATATCAGATTGGCTTCCAGCAGCAGCGCCGAAATGCCCATCATGGCCGCCGCAGGAAAAGCGAGCAGGTGCAGCCGAATCACGGCAAGAGCCAGCAATATGCAGGCGGCGATGTGGAGGCGGAACTGCATGCGCATCCATCGTTCCTGGATCATTTGCTTCATGTTCGGGATGGCACCCACACGTGCATCGAGTTGCGCTTGCAAATGAAACCAGGCAAGGAAAGGGACGATCTTATACAGCATGCCATTTACGACGCTCGTTGCAAACCCAACGATGAACAGCACCCCAAGTAGGGGAGCATAGCCAGGGTCCGCACCCCAAGCCGGCCAAGCTTGGCCAGAGAGCCAGACAACCACTGAAAGGATCAGGCTGGCCATTCCAACTTGCCAGAAATTCAGAGTTGTATCCGGCAACTTTCTGCGTCGCCGCGACTCGAGTTTGAGGGTGGTGATGGCGAAGCTGAGGATGACTGCTGCAAGGCCATAATCCGCGATCCACGCGACAAGGTGTTGGGCGACGCCCTTAAGAAGGGGCGCGATGGAATGCAGCATCAACAGGATGAAGATGGTAATTGTCAGCCCGCGCGCCAGGCTTTGTGGATAGGGCGGTGTGATCTGGAACATGGGTACAACCTGGTAAGCCACGCTAATCACGAGCAGGAACACCCCGCCGATTAGACCGAGGGCAGGATGGGCCACGACGGCCGTCTGCGACGCTGGCATCGCCACTCCTCCGGCAAGCATGAAAACCAAGTCAAGGCCCAATGCCACGGTGAGACCCAGACAGCCCACCGCAAGGCGGATTCCCGTGACGGTAGCGTTGGTGGCGGCGTGCGCCAGACACCATGCGGAAGCCGTGACGAAGGCCGCGAACCCCGCGCCGAGCAAGATGCTGCCGGCAATGAAAGCTGCACGGCCTGTACCCAGAAAGCCTGCCAACAGTGCAATGGTTCCAATCAAGAGGGAGGTATGGGTGAACCCGGCAACGAGCTTGGGACGTGGGAGTGTGGCACCGGCTACAACCGGCAGGATCTGCATCAGGGCACCGATCATGACCATGGCGAGAAATCCCAGGGTCAACGCGTGAGTGAGCGCAAGCGCCTGGGGCGTCCAGCGTGAAGACATCGCCTCGGGCTTAAGCAGAATAATCATCGCGCCGGCAACCAGAAAGACGGGTGCCGTCACAAAAAAGCGTAGGGGTACCGAGAAGGGTGGCGCTTGCTCGAACGAAAGGCCCGCCTGCTTGCTCATACTGCGCACAATTTGAACGTCAGCTTGTCTTGGTCAGGATCGTCGCTACACGTTTGGGAATGACTGCGCATTCTTGAGAGACTTCGCCTCCATGAAGTCAATCTCATAAGTGCCATCTGGCTGGAGGCGCGAAGTGTGGCAATAGCCCTTATTTTCCAGGATCGCATACAGCGGGTACGGTTCCCGGTGCAGCAGCACCCGGATGGATTGGCCAGGCAGCAGCCTCTCGAAGGCCTGCATGACCTTTTCCATCGGTTCTGGCGGTTGCAGCCAGCGTGCATCGATCAGGACCTCGTCCGGCATTAGGCTAGGGCTTCCATTTCCCGGATGAGGCGATCGCGGCGCTCAGCCAGCGCCTGGTCGGACATGGGGTAGAGCATGGTCTCCTCTTTCCGGTTATGTTGCTGCATAAGCATGTTGAGCGTCTCGGACAATCCCAGATATTCGGTATCGTCGCGCTGTGCAATCGCGGTTTCCATTTCATTCAGCAGTTCACGCATTTGGTCATGTTCCATGCGCATGATCCGGGTCGGCCCCATGCTGAATCCCGTCTCGGCTTCAAATGCTGGAAAAAGGATGCGTTCTTCCATGACAAAGTGCCGATCCATGGCAGCATGAAAGCGGCCAAACAAGTCGCACACGTTTTCCCAACGGTTTTGCGCGACCGCTGCTTCGCTTGCAGCGAAGCGGTCGTCACAGGCGCGGTGGTCAGTCCCCAGGAAGTCAAGAATCGTATTCATTGCGTATCTTCAGGCCAAATCAAACTATACTTATATCACACTATGATGTACTAGGTCAAAAGACAAAAACGGAAAATGACCTTGAGTGTGCTCTGGATGTCGTCCGTCCAATATTCATACCGCGATGTATTATGGCCATGGAACCGGCCGTGGAAGGAACAATCGTGGCATGGGCGCTCGAAGTCATCAAGCGCCTGGACGCGGCGCACTGTTTGATGCCGCTAGGCACCGTGGGCCATGCCACGCGCCGCCCACGCCACTTGCGACACCCTGATAGATCCGAGCGCAAACCTCAGCACACGTGCAGGAAACTCGTGCGCCGCGCGTTGGAGCGTTTCGATCTCCGCAGATCACCGTGGCCTCTACGTTTTCGATCTCCCCAAACACAGGTATCTCGCCGGCGGGAATGAGTTCTGTCCAGCTTGCAACGAGGCAGCCCTTTTGGGAAAAGAGACAGGTTTAAAACTCATGGCATATGCCTCGTACCTAACGCATCAGCGTGGTAGGTACGCTCCGTCCTGCTGGTTCATCCTGAGCAACGTTCAAGCTCAGCCCGTACTCCAGGCACGGGGGCGTCGCATACCCGCAATCCGGCAAGCTTGCTTCACATAACCGTAGGGGAAAAGCTCGAACAGCTTTTTGCGCGCGTCTTTCCCGAGGCGCTCGCCCAGATGTTTGATGGCAAAACGGGCGTCCGGGATGACTTGGTGCGCGTCGTACGATTCCCGAATAAAGCGGATGACATCCCAATGATCTTCAGTGAACTGGATATTCTCCTGGCGGGCAATCTCTTCAGCCACGGCCTCGTTCCAATCGGCGGGGTTGACCAGATATCCTTCCACATCCACTTCGGGCATTTGCAGCGTCGCTTCCATATCGCACTCCCAACTCATTGCAAAGAAGCCCCATCCGGGGTCGCCATCGTATATCACAGCATGATAATATCATACCTTGATACGATTGGAACGCCCGCTCCAAAACTTTTTAGTAGCGCGTTGCCTCACAAATAATGTAACCGAAGGGGTATGCAAAAGGATTCGTTGCTTCAAATTGAAGGTAACCGACGGAATGGAGGTTACCGATCATGGGCAAACACGAGAAGCGGGCCTATCTTAATGCCATTCGTGGACGCTACCGCAAGGCAAGTCGGGCGGACAAGGCCAGCATCCTGGACGAATTCTGTGCCGTCTGCGGTTACAACCGCAAGTATGCCATCCGGATTCTGAGTCGCAGGAAACCGGCCTCCAGCCCCCGTCGAGTTGGCCGCAAGCCCAAGTATGCACACCCGCAACTGCTGGAGGCGTTGCGCCGAATCTGGCTCGCCACGGATCAGTTGTGCGGCAAACGGCTCAAGGC
The DNA here is from genome assembly GCA_052145875.1 of Thiobacillaceae bacterium. Lineage (GTDB taxonomy): Bacteria > Pseudomonadota > Gammaproteobacteria > Burkholderiales > Thiobacillaceae > DASQBT01. Next base: position 1,305 of record JBKQNQ010000199.1, on the reverse strand, counting down.
CGCCTTGCCCCTCTGGCTGCCCCACTATGAAGCGGGATACGGTGCCCTCCCGGCGGAAATCGGATCCGGGCTTGTGGCCGCCTCCGCCAGCACCTTGGACCGTTTGCTCAAACCGATCCGGGTTAATCATCCCAAGGGCCTGTGCGGGACCAAACCGGGGACGCTGCTCAAACAGCAGATTCCGATCCGCTGCGGGCACTGGGATATCTCCGTGCCCGGCTTCGTCGAGGCCGACACCGTTGCCCACTGTGGCAACAGCCTGGCCGGCAATTTCATCTGGAGCTTGACCCTGACAGATATCCTCACCGGTTGGACCGAATGCCGGGCCACCTGGAACAAGGGATCCTTGGGTGTCATCGCCCAGATCAAAGCCATCGAAGCGGCCTTGCCCTTTACGCTCAAGGGATTTGATTGCGATAACGGGAGCGAATTTTTGAACTACCACCTGGTTCGCTACTTCAGCGATCATCCGGATAAGCCCGCGTTCACCCGTTCACGTCCCTACAAGAAGAATGACAACGCCCACGTCGAGCAAAAGAACTGGAGCCAGGTGCGCCAACTCTTCGGCTACGACCGCTTTGAAAATCCCAAGCTCGTCGCCCTGATGAACACCCTCTACGCCAATGAATGGAGCCAACTCCAGAATCACTTCTGCCCCACTCTGAAACTCAAGGACAAGTCACGTCAAGGCAGCCGCTATACGAAGCGTTACTTCCCACCCGAAACCCCCTATCAGCGCATCATGGCTTCCGACACCATCTCCGACACCGTGAAGCAATCCCTCAGCGCTCAACATGCCGCCCTTGATCCTTTTGATCTCAAGCGCCACATCGAGGCACAATTGCAACTCATCTTCTCAATGGTTTCGGTTACCTCCAATTTGAGGCAACGTATCTGACCCTCGGTTACCTTTCATTCTGAGGCAACGCGAATGTCGCAGCCATGTCGTGATCATCTGCGGACGACCTTTGAGACTGCCATGCAAGAGCGCTATCAAGCCGAAGTTTGGCTACAGCCGCTGTTCCCGTTTCGCGGCCCTGGCAATCAGGAAGACGGAATTCAATGACGGCTTTCCTAAAGATCGAGCTGGTGCTCGATCCCAACCGGATATTTGATCGACCGTATAGGCAGGGTACGAAGTCAGTAGTTAAGCTATCGGTCAGATACCTTAGATATTCGGTGGGACAACAACCTGAACGGTCGCCCCAATCCCATGCAGCATGGTCGGCCTGACTCGCCCGGTAGCATGCCTGGCCACCATTTCGCATTATCTCGCGACTAATCGTGGATGGTGCGCGCCCAAGT
>JBKQNQ010000198.1:0-11331 GCA_052145875.1 Thiobacillaceae bacterium | reverse complement strand
AGCGTCGAGAGTTGCAACAGTCGAATGGACTGCTGTAACTGTGGCGTCAGCGTGAGTTGTTGACTGAGTTTGAGCTGAAGATTGTGTTTCATATGCCATATGTATCGGCCAATTGCAAAGTGACTTTATGCTTGTATTGCCGTTGTTGCCCAATTAAGACGTAATAACAGAAATTCCACAAAATCCTTATAGGCGAAAATGCTCACCTAGGTAGACGCGACGGACATTCTCGTCCCGAATGAGGTGGTCGGGCTTGCCCGCTGCCAGAACCCGACCTTCGTTGATGATGTAGGCACGGTCACATATGCCCAGCGTCTCTCTTACATTATGGTCAGTTATTAACACGCCGATATCCCGCTCCTTCAAAAAGTGGATGAGCCGTTGGATATCGACGACCGCGATGGGATCCACTCCGGCGAACGGCTCATCAAGCAGGATGAAGCGTGGATTCATCGCAAGTGCGCGCGCGATCTCGACGCGGCGCCGTTCGCCGCCGGATAAACTGAGCGCCGACGCGGCCCGTAAATGGCCGACGTTCAAATCGTCGAGCAAATTACCTAGATGGGATTCGATCTGTTCGTCATTGTACTGCTGTAATTCAAGTACCGCGCGTATGTTCTCCTCAACCGTTAACTTTCGAAAGATCGAAGGTTCCTGCGGCAGATAGGAAATGCCGATACGCGCACGCAAATGAATCGGCAGGTGGGTCATGTCGCTGTCGCCGAGCGTGATTTGGCCTCCATCGGCCGGAACCAGACCGACGATCATGTAGAAACAGGTCGTCTTGCCTGCCCCATTAGGACCAAGGAGGCCGACCACCTCCCCGTTCCCAACCTCGATGGAGACGTCGTGCACAACGGTACGCTTCTTGTAGGATTTGCGTAAGCTCCGCGCAGAAAGTGTGCTCATGGGGTTCTGGGCTTTGGACGAATGGTGACGCGCACCCGGCCTGACGCGCTTGTTGCGTTTTGCTCGCCGACAACCTTATAGAACTCGGTCTGAGTATTGTAGGTGATCACGTTGCCGCGAATTTCATCCTCACCCTTGCGCAGCTGGGCTCCGCCCGAGAGCGTAAGCAGGCTCTTGACGTTGTCGAATTCGACGCGCGGCGCATAGGCTTCGACGTATTCATCGACCCGATCGCGCTTTTCCCTGAAGCTCACCGGATTTCCCGTGGCGAGCACGGTCTTGAGGCCATTTGGGTCCTGGGTGACCTCAACTCGGTCGGCACGCATCGTCAGGGTGCCCTGGGTCAAAATGACATTCCCTTCATAGACCCCGATTTTCTTGAGATCGTCGAGCGTGACGCTGTCGGCCTCAACGTTGACGGGCTTGCTCCGGTCTGCGGTTTCTGCGAGGGCCGGCGTGCTGAGGAGGCTGCCGATCAGGCACCCGAAAAGGATTAGTTTCATGATCTCGATCATATCGTTTTGTACTGCACCTTAACCCGCCCATGCAGTTTCAGAATGCGCCTTTCCGTGTCCAATTCCAACTTTTCCGCCGTCACCTGCATTCCCGGGCTGTCGACGTTGACCCGGGTGGGGGACTTGACGAGATGCTGCTTCGGATAGGCGTTGATCTGCTCGGATCGCAGCGTCATGATCTGCTTGGTAGCGGGCGCAACATGCGTTAGCGTGGCATGTCCGGCAAACAGGATGGCATCCCCATCCGGTTCGATCGTGGCTTGTTGTGAAGTGATGGTCACTGCGCCGTTGGTTTCGTCAAGATGCTCGAGGACCGGGTTGTCGACGTAGGACTGATCCAATTTACCATAGTAACGTAGCCGCTTCGCGGTCAGATTGTAGAGTGGGCGACCATCCTGGCTGTCTAGCGTCGAGCGGAAGTTTTCCACAATCGCATCCGGCGCGCCCAGCGCGGTTGTTTCGTCGGCCGAGCCTGACTTGGCAGCTTGCTCCAGCCAGAAACTGAGTAACGCGACACCGGTCAATAGACCCAGGGGCAGTAAGTATGGGGATCGGGGGAACATTAGGCCGCGACCCTAGGCGAGGTAGGGGGCCATCATGCGGTCAAACGTACCCTGTGCGCGCATGATCCATTCGCACACCTCACGTACCGCCCCGCGACCCGCCGCTCGGCTCGTGATGTAATGGGAATGTGCTTTCACCAGTTCCGGGGCGGCCGGGACGGTCAGCGCCAAGCCCACCCGGCGCATGACCGGCAAATCAACCACGTCGTCGCCCATGTAGGCTGTGGCTTCCGCTGGCATGTCCAACCGTTCGAGCAACTGGTGATAGACCGCTAACTTGTCATGGACGCCCTGATACAGATGGGTGATTCCAATGTTGGTAGCGCGATGCTCGACAACCTTCGAGGTACGGCCGGTGATGATCGCAAGTTCAACGCCAGACCTTTTAAGCATTTTCAAGCCGTGACCGTCCAAAGAATTGAAACCCTTGTATTCCTGACCGTCATCGGCGAGATAGAGGGTGCCATCGGTCATGACCCCGTCGACGTCAAATACAATCAATCTAAGACGCAGGGCCCGCTCAAGTGCGTCATGTGTCATCAAACCACCCCCGCGCGGAGCAAGTCATGCATGTTCAACGCGCCCACCAGCCGCATGTCTTCATCCACGACCAGCATGCCATTTATTTTCAGTGTTTGCATTTTCTCAACGGCCTCTACCGCCAACTGCTCCGGACCGATCGATTTCGGATTCGGTGTCATCAGGTTCACGACCTGAGCCGCTCTGACATCGGGGTTTCTTTCCAAGGCGCGCCGCAGATCCCCATCGGTAAATACGCCCTGAACCTGATCTTTCTCATTCACGATGGCGGTCATTCCAAGTCCCTTCTCTGTTATCTCGAACAGCGCCTCCTTCAAGCTGGCCGAGAGGTGGACTTTGGGGAGCCGCTCGCCAGAGTGCATCACATCCCGAACATGGACGAGCAGTTTGCGCCCCAGGCTGCCGCCGGGGTGCGTACGGGCGAAATCGTCTGCCGAAAATCCCCGCACCTGAAGCAATACCACCGCAAGCGCGTCACCGAGGGCGAGCGCCGCGGTGGTGCTTGCCGTGGGCGCGAGATTGAGCGGACACGCCTCCTTGTCGACGGCAGCGTTGAGGTGAACGTCGGACTGCTTGCCCAGCGTGGAACCCGGGTTTCCACTCATGCCGATCAGCTTGGCGCCGCGTCGCTTAATCAGCGGAAGGATGGCCGTGATTTCCGGGCTCTCGCCGGAATTGGAGAGGGCGATGACAACGTCATCCGCGCTAATCATGCCCAAATCGCCGTGGCTGGCCTCACCGGGGTGAACAAAGAAAGCGGGGGTGCCGGTACTCGCGAGCGTGGCCGCGATCTTATGGCCGACGTGCCCGGATTTGCCCATGCCCGATACGACAACCCGTCCGGTGCATGCGAGGATCAGCTCGACGGCTTGGTGGAAATTCTCGTCCAGGCGTTGCGCGAGCGCGGCAACGGCCTCCGCCTCGGTAAGCAAAACCGCGCGCGCCAAGGCGAGAGTCTCTTGTGGATTCAGGGAATTCTTCCGGGGGCTAATCATTGAGGCGTAAGTATACTAGAGGCATCGACAGTCTGACCTGGATTGCGCGTCTTCGGGGAATCGCCAAGCTCCATGCATGAAACGCTCGAAATTGTCTTGATTCTATTGGCGGTCGCAGTGGTCGTGGCTGCGATGGCGCGTACCCTGCATCTGCCGCCGATGCTGGGTTACCTGTTAACCGGCATCGCGATTGGTCCACATGGTGTTGGCTGGATTCCGGATACCCGGGAGACCCGGTATCTTGCGGAGTTCGGCGTGGTGTTCCTGATGTTCTCGGTGGGGTTGGAGTTTAGCTTGTCGCGTCTTCGTGCCATGCAGGGCACGGTATTTGGATTTGGCGGGGCACAGGTAGGCATTACTCTTTTGCTTACGCTTGGACTGGCGTGGCTCCTGGGCTTACCGGCGATGAGCGGCTTGGCACTGGGCGGGGTGTTGGCGATGTCCTCAACGGCAATTGTGTCCAAATTGCTCGCGGACCGCATGGAGCTCCAGACCCCGTTTGGCCGGATGATTCTTGGTGCTTTGCTATTTCAGGATCTGGCCGTGGTGCCCATGCTGATCCTGATCCCGGCGCTGGCAATGACTGTGGGCGACATGGCGGCCGAACTGGGCTTTGCCGCGCTCAAGGCGGCGCTGGTGCTCGGCCTGATCTTGTTTGCCGGCCAAAAGATCATGCGCGCTTGGTTTCATCGCGTCGCGGCGGCGAAATCACCTGAAATCTTTACGCTCAATCTTTTGCTTGTTACCCTGGGACTCGCATTTCTTACTGAGCGGGCAGGACTGTCTCTCGCCCTGGGGGCTTTTCTGGCGGGCATGCTGATCTCCGAAACCGAATATCGCTATTTGGTGGAAGACGACATCAAGCCGTTCCGTGACGTCCTGCTTGGCCTGTTCTTTGTCACCATCGGAATGCGTCTGGATCTGGCAACTGTTCTTGCCGAGTGGTGGCAGGTGCTTGCGTTGCTTGTCGCGGTCACGCTCGGCAAAGGTGTCGTAATCTGGGCGTTGGTACGGCTGTTTGGCAACGCCGCTTCAACGGCGGTGCGCAGTGCCATCGGGCTGGCCCAGGCTGGAGAATTCGGGTTCGTCCTGCTGGCCCTCTCCGCCGACCAGGGACTCCTTGTGCCATCCGTGTGGCAGCCCGTATTGGCCGCCATGGTGTTGTCGATGGTGATCGCGCCACTGTTGATCAATCGCATGGAAGCGCTGACCCGTCTGTTGTGTGGCAGCGAATGGGCGACCCAAGCCAAGCATGTTCACGATATCGCCGTGAAAGCCTTCGGCAAGGCCGGACATGTCGTGGTCTGCGGCTATGGGCGCACTGGCCAAAGCCTTGCACGGTTGCTTGACGCGGAAAACATGCCGTTCGTCGCGCTGGACTACGATCGCGAGCGCGTGAAGGCAGCGGCCGGTGCCGGTGAGACTGTCGTCTTCGGGGACGCCGGACGGCGCGAAGTGCTGATCGCCGCAGGCTTGTCGCGAGCGACCGCGTTGGTTGTCACTTTTGCGGACGTCAAAGTCGCGCTTTCCATTTTGCGACATGCCCGCGAGCTCAAGCCAGCCCTGCCGGTCGTGGTGAGGACGACTGATGAGTCCGCGATTGACGTCTTGAAAGAGGCCGGCGCGGCAGAAGTGGTTTCCGAAATCATGGAAGGCTCGCTCATGATGGCGTTCCACGCGCTGATGTTGCTCGGACTACCGCTACCCGTGGTGCTCAAGCGAATTCAGGCGGTTCGAGAGTCGCGCTATGATTTGATGCGCGGTTTTTTCCGGGGGGTCACGGATGAAAGCGAAGCCCTGGATGACACGGCCCAGCCCCGTTTGTTCACGGTGCATATCGGTTCCCAATTTTCCGCCATAGGCAAAACCTTGGGCGAGCTTAACCTGGATGGCTTGTCCGTGACCGTGCTTGCGGTGCGGCGCCACGGCATTAAGGCCAGTGACCCGCAGCCCGAGACCCGTCTTAGAGCCGGGGATGTGGTCGTGCTCCGTGGGGCTGCGGAGAATCTCGCCACCGCGGAAACACGTTTGTTGCAAGGTTAGGGGCGGTGGAGCGCAACGGCCGCAGGTGCCCGCATGCTAGGCGAGGCCCACCCGTGCCCGCAACGGGTTCGAGAAATCGCGATCGTATTGCGCGCGCCGTATGTTGCGGCTCCAGCGCCCGTTCCGTCGGGCACCGCGACTTGCACGCTCAAGGATGAGCAAGACTTAGGACGCCGCATCCACCCACGTACTGAGTGCCGAGCGTTGCACGCAACATGCGCGTCCGCGTGGAGCCTTGCAGGATGTCCCTGCCGCACTGTTAGAACAGGACCGCGGCCCCGCAGTTTGCTTGGCCATTGCCGGCAGACCACGTCCCCGCTGTGGTGTCATAGCAATTGGCGTCAACAGGCGCTGCCGCGCCACCGTTATAGACGGAGAATCGTATCGTTCCACGAAGTGCGTTGCCGTCATCCACCTTACGATCCACCTCGGCCAGAATATCAACCGGTATCTGATTCCCGGTCTTAAGGTTGTGGCGGGCGGTTGGGGTACCGGGGTCGGCATAGACGTTGTCGTAAATTAATTGTAAATAGGCGTTCCACGGATTCGTTGGCGTCGTGGCACTCGATTGCGTCGCGTTGTAAGTGTAGGTGCCGGTGATGAATCCGGCATGCGAGAGGTGATCCCACACCAGGATGCTCTCGTTGACCGCCCCGCCGGGCCCTTCGATTTGCCCATCGCCATTGCCGTTGACGGTGCTTCCCGGAATTTGGGTACTCGCCAGGGTGAAGTCACCCGGCAACGCCCCGTAGCGGTCCTGGAAGCCGTAGAAGGCAGCCTTTACGCCATCAATTTGGCTGATGAGATTGCGGACGCGCGCACTGTTGATCAGTGATTGACCTTGCAGAATGCCGCCAAGCAACAGGCCAATGATAACCAGAACGATGGCGATTTCAATCAGCGTGAAGCCGGATTGCTTGCGCTTGGACATGGGAACTCCATCGGTAGTGTTATCTCTTATCGTGCAAGTTTCATGCCCGAGACGATTCTCGCAACTGCGCTCGAGGCTCGCTATAACCAACTGAATTCACGGTCATTCTTCATAAGGAACGCGCCGTTTCCGTCGCTTACCACGGTGATTCGATGAGAAAACGACGTCCTTGTCGAAACCTCATCATTTTGCCGCTGAATTGATGCGTTTCATCATAAAGTCAATTTCGCGCTCATCCCGGATTGCGCCACTGGTTATTAACCCGCCGAGGAGGATGCGTGCTTGCTCCTTCTCGCCCATATCGCTCAATAGCAATACCGGCACTTGCTTCACCCAGCGGGGGGCGGACTTTGCCATCGATAAGTCCCGCGCATAGCTTAGCGCGAGATGCACATCATTGAGCCGATGGCGCGCGACGAGTGCGGCGTGCGCGAGGTAGGGCCAGCGAGACTCAGGTGCGAGGAGGAACTGTTGATGGACAAAGTCCAGCATGATGCGCTCACGCCGCGGATCCGGAACTTGGGAATAGACTTGTGAAGCGGCAAGCAAGATGTTGCGGTTATTCGGGTCAAGGATTAAGGCTGTGGCCATCCATGCGGTAAGGCGCCCGTAGTCGAGCGCCAAGTAGGGGAGGCTTATGCCCGGCTGTTCGTCATGGGCAAACGCGGTCAGTGTCAGCCACTGGCTTGCCAAGGCGTTCTCGCCCACATCCCAAGCACTTACCCAGGCGGCGTCAGGCGGGTTGGGCAGATCGCGGGCATGTGCCACCGGCGCAGGCTCGAAGGCTTTCCACAGGACTTGTAGTGCGATCCCAAGCATGAGGGCGATCCAGAGGAAGGAGCGGCTCGCACGGCGAAATGTGTGGTCAGGCGGGTTCACGGTTTCGCTTCAGGTCCAGTGAGGCCATCGCAAAGAGAAGCAGAAGATAGATGGGCGTTTGGATTAGAACGGGCGAGAGTTGTCCAGAGCGAAGTCCGGCCAGCCAGTCGGCACTACCGAACAAGTCGAACCGTGGCATGAGCCAGGCAATCAGTTCAACGGGTGATACTGCAATTGAGGCGCGCAGCCCGGCATAACTTGCCAAGGGGTGGCGGGCCAGGAGCAGGATGGCGCTCAGGCTGTGTCCGAAAATATAAAAAATGCTTGCTGCCAGCGCCGAACTGGAAACCTGCCGAAGCGCAACCGCGCAGGCTACGGTGAACGCTGCAATGAGGGCCAGCTCACAGGCCAGTCCGATGATCCATATGCACAACTCTAGCCTTGCATCCAATGCCAGAAGCACAAACCCGGCTCCCACGGCCATCCCCGCTGCCATCAATCCGTAGCCCAACAGGCGTCCGGCGACCACTATCGGTGCGGGCACCCCGGCCGAGAGGATCATGTCAAGTCCCTTTTCCTGGGCCTCGCGTGTCAGTGACGCGGCAATGTGGAGGATGAGTTGGGCGGCAAGCAGGGGCCGGATGAGCGCCGCGAGTGTGATGATCCGCGCCCGTGCGGGGTCGGTCAGGGCAAGTGCCCCCATAAAGAGCGCAGCACCCAAAGCGATCGCTATCGCCAAGGCGTAAATGAGCCAGAACCGGGTCCGCAGACTTTCTCGTAGCGCAGTGCGGGCAATGATCCAAACAGTGAGCATGGGGGTTAATTTACCGCTAATTATGGCCGACAGTATAGAATCGGTCCGAAAATGAGATAGGGTTTAGCGAGTATGGGGCAGCGTCGAGGAACATAAGCGGATGTCCCCTATTTATCCTCACCGGCCGCTCATCTTGAATCCACTCACCCGCATTAGCCAGGTATTCATCGCGTCACCCTCGCTGCGATGGTTAAGCCTGGCCCTGATCTGCCTGCACTTGTCGGTCGTGCTGGACCAGGGACAGCCCTGGTCGCGCGCCTTCATGCTGGCACATTACGGCTTTTTCCTGCTCTGGCAACCCTTTCTCCAGGGCGAGCAAAAGCTGGACGTGCGGCTTGCCTTGCCTGTTTTTGCCCTTGCCGCGGTACTGGTACTTACGCCGGGATGGTGGGTCGTGGGTCTGTGGGTGGCCGTCCTGATTGGTTTGACCGGCGCGGTCGTGGCGGGCGTGTCCGGACGGGGCCAGCGGTTCATGTACACCGTTGCGCTGGCCTACCTGCTGGCACTCTTGCTGGTCTGGCTCCTACCCAAGACGCTGCCATCCTCGTCCCTGCCCGCCGCGTTGACGACCGCGGTTCGTTGGGGAATGCTCCCATTGCCGATCTTGATCCTCTTTAAGGGGGGAAGAGAAGTTCGCCAACCGGGCTCTACCCTCGATTTGTTCTATGGGGTTATGGTCTTTCTCATTGTCGTGGTGTTGGCCCTAGGCACGCTTACAGTGGTTGCTGCATCGGGTTCCAGTTACGTCCTGGCGCTGATCGAAACCCTGATCGCCATGGCTGCGCTGCTCATCACCCTCAGTTTGTTGTGGAATCCACGCGCGGGATTTGCGGGTATGGGCCAGCTCATGTCACGCTACCTGCTCTCTGTCGGACTACCGTTTGAAGACTGGGCGCGCAAGCTCGCCGTCCAGGCGGAGCGTGAACGGGATCCTGAAACCTTTGTCATCGACGCCCTTCGGGGCCTCGATGAACTCGACTGGGTGCGCGGCGTCGACTGGCGCACTGTGAAAGGCGAAGGGCGGGTGGGGAAAGAGGGCGCTCACACCGCGACGCATGGTTTCCACGGGCTCACCCTGAGCTGGCATACCAACCACGCCCTGCCACCGGCGCTAGCGTTGCATGTCCGCCTGCTGTCGCAACTGCTGGGATATTTCTATGCCAGCAAGGTACGAGAGCAGACGCTCAGGGATAACGCCTATACCCAGGCCATATTCGATACCGGCGCAAGGCTTACGCACGATGTGAAGAATATCCTTCAATCGCTGAGGACATTGATGGCTGCGGCCGAAGCCAGTGGACCTGAAGATGCGGATCGCCTGCAGGGCCTAATCAAGCGTCAACTGCCGCAAATGGCCCAGCGGCTCCAAAGCACGGTGGACAAACTGCGCCAGCCGAGCGAACTTGATCACCAGACCTTGCAGGCGACCGACTGGTGGGCCAATTTGCAAAATCGCTATGCGCATGACCAGGTTGACTTCGAAGCGGGGCCATTGCCCGATGACGTCGCGATACCTCAGGATTTGTTCGACAGTGTGGCGGACAACTTGTTGACTAACGCCTTGCGAAAGCGCAGGGAGCAAGCCGACGTCGAAGTGCGCGTGACACTGAAAGCCGAGCCTGACCTTGCATTGCGCGTGGAGGATACTGGGCAACCTGCGCCCGACCATGTGGCACGCAATTTATTTCATGCACCGGTGACATCGGATCACGGCTTGGGGGTGGGGCTGTTTCAAGCGACCCGACAGGCCGCGAAACTGGGGTATGAGCTGGTGATGGAAGAAAACCGGTTGGGCGCCGTGCGGATCGCGCTACGGAAGCGGCCCGGCTGAGGTCACGGACAGCCGCCGGCGGGGCAGACTCGGGCGAGCAGCGTGCTGACCGGAAGCCAGACGACAAGATCGTCAAATTCTGTCGTGGTTGCGCTCGCCTGCGTCGCCGGCCGCATTACAAAATTGGAGTCCTTATTCGTGTTTTCCAGTTCATCCGCGCTAGTAGGCGCGGTGTGTGCGTTTGCATAGGTGCTGTTGGCGCTGATGGCGCCCCAGCCGTTCTGCCCGCGTGAGGTCACCAAGGCGGCGAGATTGTTCGCGGACAGGGTTCCCGCCGGACAACCGGCGGCGGTGCAGACTTGGAGATTGTCGTTCGTGGTGCTCGTCGATGAAAATGGCTGGGAATAATTGGTATCCACCGCGTAATAGAGCCGATTTCCCCACGCATCGGAGCCTCCGACGCCGAGGGTTACCCATGGAAACGTGCCTTGCTGAGAGGGGCACGCGAGATTGGCACGTGGCAGTTCTTGGCCCGTACTGTCCGCCGGGCAGGGTAAGTAATGCCGCACGTTCCCGGTTAGGGGATCGACCGCCGTATGAGCCATGGCATAGCCAATCAACGCATCCCGGGCTTGTTCCAAGGTCACTTGTGTCGCTTCATTGCGTTTTATTTGAATAGTGGCCGAAAGGGGCATGAGTAGGCCTGCTGCAAGGACTGTGAGCACGACCAATACGATGGCCAGTTCAATGAGAGTGAAGCCTTGTTGACGGGGTTTCACGGCAAATTGCCTCTAAGGAGATCCTCTGGCTCGTAAACTCTCCCGTTTGCCACCGTTTGACCGGGTTTGAGCGGTTGGCCCTTATACGCCGGTGGGTTCCTTGAATCGGCCACCGGCCGGCCGTTAATCCAGTGGGTATCGTGGCCATCGCTGCGAATGACCATGCCATCAAATGTGAGTGGCCGGTCAGCGGGCTTGGTCATACTGACTTTGCCATCCTGGACATGATGCAGGCGCGCTTGCTCAAGCGCCGCACGCTGTGGCTGCGTATAAAACAACCGTCCCTCGGCTTGGGCCAAGGATGCAAGGAGTAGGCACGGGAGCAGCATTGCAAATTTAGTCATCGGACGATCTTCAATGTGAACCACAGCAGGTCACACTCCGCTTCGAGTCCGGGCTGATTCGCCAAAGCGGGGGGAAGCGGGCCCGTGCGGCTGAGGGTGCAGGATTTCGCCCGCATCAGACCGGCGGGATGGGCCTTCACCGCATCCAGGAAATGCGCCAGGTCATCTTCCGTCAGGATCGGCATCTTGACGTGAATGGTCGTTTGCATCAGGGGCAGCCCGTGACTGAACGCAAGCGACGACGTTGCCGGAGCAGAAAGTGTATATTCCAGGCCATAAAGCTGGCTCGTGTGGTTTGCATCGGTAAC
>JBKQNQ010000197.1:0-11160 GCA_052145875.1 Thiobacillaceae bacterium | reverse complement strand
GGGGGGGGGGGCGGGGGCGGGGGCGGTGGCGGTTCAGGCGCTGGGGCAGGTTTGGCGGCCACCGGCACGTCACAGCCTTTATCCAGTAGCGCCTTGCCAGGGCAGCCTATGGTGTTAAAGAGCTCATACCCAGTGGTATTCCCACCAATATTGGATGGATCGTAGTATCGTCCTTCTGCAAATGCAGCGGGAGCACTACAACCGACGGCGATTAAGGTTATTTTGAGGATACTTCGGACAATATGCATTTAACGCTCCAGTGATGGCAATGGCTAACGCGCTTAGTTTAATGCAGTTTTCCTAAATAACTAGGGCGTTGTATTGGTACAGAGGGCAGTTAGCCCTCCCGCTGTTGGTTTTGGAAGCAGCACCGCGTCGTATGCGGGCATGAGATTCAACGATCGCTAGGCCTGTCACTGGCTGAGCGGAGGCAAAGCGTAGCGGTGCGCTGCGATGTGGTGCGCGGTGCATCGGTCCCGCCTTCACCTGCTTCGCTGCAACACTAAATTTTCAAAGAACGCTCGCCGAGATTCTCGTTGGGTACTAACGCAAGCACAGGGTCTTAACGCGTGATCGACCAGGGGCAATTCCGAAAGAGACCTCCGACGTCCTCCGATAAGTGATTGCCTGTGCGTCGTTTTCACTCGGCGAGCATGATTGGGTGAGGCTTGCTATGGATGCGAGATTTGAAGCATCTCATTTCCGCCGCGCTGAAACTCGTAACAGGCAGGAACGCGTGACACCGCAAGCCCTGCGGAGCGAACTGCTTCGATCGAAGCGCTCAGGTGGCGGGAAGGTCGGGCGCCCAGTTCGAGCAATGGGAACACTCTGACGTTCGAGGCAACGCGGGAGAGTTCAAGTAGGGAATCAACGTGAAACGCCAGGTCGAACTGCTCGCTGTATAGGAAAAGAAAATGCGAGCACAAAGCCAGGTCAAACTCCTGATCCAGGAAAGGCAGCGAGGGCAGCGCTGCATCGATATAGCGCCCACGGGCCCGTCCATTCGGATAGTCGTTAAGAAATGCTGCCATCGCATTCATGCGGGCGTCAACGAGCTCATCGATGGATTGAAAGTGATTCCATATGAATTCATTGGCGTTGCGACACGTCTGCTCAGCGACAGTCACCGCGGTCTGTTCAATCCGAGCCCTAATGGCTACATCGGAAAATTGATATAGCGGGTCTGCAGATACCACATTGAATCCCTTCTCCGTGGCAATTGCATTGAACGACGCCGGGCCGTCTCCACAACCGAGAATGCGGGTGGCGAGATTTGCCTCGGAAAGTGCAAACATCGCAAGGTATTCTTCAAAGGTTCGTCCCCACGGAACGACTTCGGATAGCGTAAAGGCCATGAGCTCCCGCTTCCCTATTTCGGATCTGGGAGACAACGACGTAATGCATGCGGTGCATTCCGGACAATACCCCACCATACTCCGATGTGGACGGATTGCGCAGCAACGCGTGCGATCGACAATCTGTATGCGGTTATTAGCATTGATATTTGTCTGTAAAAGTTGGCTGGGCTCAGGCGCGCCACGAGGAGAAGTCTTAATGATCAGCAAAGAGTGCGAGCGTTCCCTGGCAGGTGGCGGTGTCTTCGGTCCAGGGTGCGCGCGCATCACCGCGACGTAGGTTGCTGGCGCGGACTCCGAGCAGGCGAATCTTCCGTGTCATTGGAACGCGCTTGAGGCACTCGCCTGCGGCCCGACGGATGACTTCCGCGTTATCGTCGGGCGCCCGCAGAGTGGTAACCCGCGTGAACGTGCGGAAGTCATCCAAGCGAAGTTTGATGCCAATTGTCCGCGCGCGGTAGCCATTGCGCTTAAGGTCCCCCGCGACCTCGGTGCACAAGGACGTGAACAACACAGAAAGCGTGGGACGATCACGCCGGGGGTGCAGGTCGGTCTCGAGCGTGGTCTCTCGGCTGATCGACTTGGGCTCTGAGCATGTGACAAGGGGATCATTATCGATGCCGCGGGAGACCCTTAGAAGCCACTGCCCAAAACTGCGCCCAAACTGCTCCTGCAGTTCCAATGGGTCTGCATTCGCCAGGTCCCCGATGCTCTGAATGCCCAGGGCAGAAAGCCGTTGCGTAGCCTTAGGACCAATGCCGTTGACCTTGCTGACCGGCAGGGGCCAGATGCGTTGCGGGATATCCTGCATCTGGAGAATCGTTAAGCCACTGGGCTTGTGCAGGTCCGAGCAGATCTTTGCGAGCAGTTTGTTGGGGGCGATCCCAATCGAGCAGGAAAGTCCCGTGGCGTCACTAACGACCTGCCTAATGCGGTGCGCGAGGGCCAGGGTATCGCTGTGCAGGTCGGTAAGGTCCATGTAGATCTCGTCGATTCCACGGTCCTCGATCTCGGGGGCGATACTGGCGGCGGCGGCCTTGAACAGGCGGGAGTAATGTCGGTAGGTGTCGAAATCCACTGGCAGCAGAATTGCGTCGGGTGCAAGTCTTGCGGCCTTCATGATGCCCATGGCGGAGCATACCCCGAGCGCTCTCGCTTCATACGTTGAGGTCGTGATGACTCCCCGGCCCAGATAATCCCGCAGCCGGACGAAGCGGCGGACCCCATCGGGACCAACGACAGGCGGCCTCGCGCGTCTGCCGCCAATTGCGACCGGTTGCCCGCGAAGTTCCGGATAGCGCAGAAGTTCCACCGATGCATAGAAGGCGTCCATATCCAGATGAGCAATGCGGCGAGAAACGGGATCCATGGTCGATGACGCAGCGTGGCTCGGGTTGATTCTGGGCGAAAACTGCCGAGAAAGGGGACTAATTTAACGTAAGGTGGGCCAAAATGGATAACCGCCGTGGTCGCAACTGGAAGTCTTTGGTAATCTGACAATGGAACGACGTGGCTACTTAGGGTTTACCCACGACAGCTTCTATGGGGACCAGAGATGACATCCAATTCCATTTATCGCTCACCCTTGACCGATGCGCGTATTGTACTTACCCGTAGCGGGAATTGACACCGCCGAAAGCGTATAAGCGAGATGCCAGATCGAGTCAGGTAATGCGGGTAGGTTAGATCCGATGACTGATGTCCACACACCCCGCAGAGGAATCGGTCGTGGAGGCCCCAAACATTTTGATCAATGAGGTGGACGTGAGTTCGATTTGGCATCTCTACCTCGTTGAATGTGCCGATGGTTCCCTATACGCGGGAATCGCGATCGACGTTGAACGCCGCTTCAGGGAACATCTTTCTGGCAAGGGCGCTCGCTATACCCGCTCCCATAAGCCCGTTCGTCTGGTGGGATCACGGGCCATCGGGACGAGGTCGGCGGCGCTACGCGTGGAACGGGCCATCAAGCGGCTACCCAAAGGCAAGAAGCGGGCAGCGCTGATCTCGCCCAGTCTGCTTGGAGCAGGTGGAGGCGATTCGAATCCCGTGGCGGATCCGTGGACGATTTGACTTCGATTGACCAATTTTGAATAAGCGCGTTCGGAATCAGCACCGTGCGTGACAGGCCTCAGCGGCGTCCCCTTTGGAAATCTTGCAGTTGCCTCGCATTCAGAACGACTGCACTCACTGGACTGGCGTTCACGCGTTGACCCAGAAGCGAGCGGCCATGAGATTTGCGCTGAGCCCTTCTTTGCCCAACGGAGGTTCCCGACGTGTCCTGGCGGGCAGCGATACCATTGGATCCCGTCTGCTTCTCGAGCGTCATATGAATGGCAGAAGGCAATTCGGTGTTGTTGCCGCGTTGGGAGTAAAACTTCGTGCTTCTTTGTCGATAGTCATGTAGGCCGTGGTCAATTCGGGATACCTGGATTGGCCCGCGGCAGATGCCAGAGTGAGTGGCTTTCCGCCCGGAGTGCAATAGATCTGGTCGTGAAGCCTTGGCGCCAAACGGGTTCAATCGATACAAGCCGGGGAGTGGCTTTGATGCTAAATCGACTTGTTGGAATGTTCATGGGCGGCAGAGCCCGGCAGCGCGCAGTGGTGACCGCCCCAGTTGGCCCTAATGAGGCGTTCCGCACGTTAAACAGCGTTGCCCCCTTATTAGACGACACGACAGGCTCGTCCACTGCGGGAGAATTCACCACGGCAGATCCGGACGGTTCCGGTTCACGAAAATCGATCGTGTGTCGAGAGGCCGTACTTAGTGGGAATCAGCGGGTTGCCGGATATTTTTTTAGGTTACGGCACGGCGTAAATCAGAGGGTGCGTGCCTCCAGCACCAACATCCAACGCCTCTATGACGAGGTATTGTTGTGCAATCTGCAGGCCATGGATATTGAACGCCTGTTGGAGCACCGGATGGCGTTCATCCATGTATCGACATGTTCTGTCGAAAGGCTTTTGCTTGAAGACCTGCCGGCGCAGGGCACCGTGTACGTGGTGGATCTGGACGCGCAGCTCACCTCATGGCCCGAATCCTTGTTTACCCGCCTGGCGCACCTGAAGGCGCTGGGCTATCGAATTGGTCTCAAAGGCGCCGAAGTGGGTCGCGCGGGGATGCGGTCGTTCATGGAACTCGCGGACTTCGTGTTTATTGATATTGGCAGCAACGACATCCCAAGCATCAAGAATCAGATGGATAGCGCGAGCACGCAGGCTACGGCAATGAAGTTTGTGGCGACGAATATTCAGAGTCTGGAGGACTTCAACGTATGTGCCCGCTTGCCCTTCTACCTTTATCAAGGGCCCTTCATCACCAGCCGGGAAGAGTGGACCCGGCCACGGATTGACGCGGGGCGCATCAAGATTGTGGAAGTGTTGAACAGAGTGCGACGCGATGCCGAGGTGCCTGAACTGACGCGGTTGATCAAGCAGGACCCCGCCCTGTCCTTCAAGCTGCTCCGTTATATAAACTCCCCAGGAATCGGGCTAACCCACAACATTGGCAGCCTGGACCAGGCGCTCCTTGTGTTGGGACAGAAAAAGCTGTATCGCTGGCTCACCCTGTTGCTGTTTACCAGTGGAGAAACCCGCGGACTGGATTGGGCGCTTTTGGAGAATGCCCTGGTGCGAGCAAGGCTATCTGAGCTCGTCGCGCAGAATTCGCTGCCTGCTCATGAGCGTGACGAAGTGTTTGTCGCTGGTGTGTTCTCTCTGTTGGACATCGTGCTCGCGACCTCCATGGAAGCCGTCCTGAAACAGGTAAGCCTGCCCCCACTGGTCAATGAAGCGCTCCTGCATCATCGGGGTAAATATGCCCCCTATCTGGAACTGGCCATCGCCTGTGAGCAGGCGGATCACGCAAACATTTGCGTGCTGTCGGAAGCCATCGGGCTGGATAGCGCCCAAGTTAATCGGCTTCATCTTGACGCACTGATTTGGGCTCAGCAAGTCAGTCAATAGTCTGATGGAGTGACGCCCATTTGCGCACTGGCAAGGGACCCAGACTGCTGGAACCATAAATATCTACTATCAGTAGTGTCCGGTACATACAGACAAGATCAGTAGGATATGGGCATGGCGCCAGAAAGGCGGCGCCGCACCGGCCGCGGCGTTAGAATTGCGGAACGCAAAGTGCATTCCGGAACCCAGCATGAATATTCATGGCACGCCCACACGAACAATCCGTCTCTTGCCCGGCCGCAGTGCTGTTGAGATTATCGATCAGACATTGCTTCCTCATCGTCTGGAATTCCGCGTGCTGCGCAGTCTGGAGGACGCGACTGAAGCGATCCTGACAATGCGGGTTCTAGGCGCTCCGCTGATCGGGGCAACCGCAGCCTACGGCGTCGCACTGGCCCTGACAGAGGATGCTCCGGAAGGCCGCCTGGAATCGGCGTGCGCCCGGCTGCTCGCCACTCGGCCCACGGCAGTCAACCTGCGCTGGGCTGTAGAGCGCATGCGGGACCGCCTCGCCGCACTCCAGTTCGCGCAGCGCCGCGAAGCTGCCTGGGCCGAAGCCGCCGCCCTGTGTGACGAAGACGTGACGCTCAACCAGGCGATCGGTCGTCACGGCCTTGCTGTCATCAGACGGCAATACGAAAAGTCGCCGCGCACGGTCAACGTCATGACCCACTGCAACGCCGGGTGGCTTGCGACCGTGGACTGGGGCACGGCGCTCGCCCCGGTTTACGCGGCCTTCGATGTCGGCATTCCGGTACACGTGTGGGTGAGTGAGACTCGCCCGCGCAACCAGGGGGCGGCGCTCACTGCCTGGGAACTGGGGCAGCATGGCGTGCCGTACACGGTCGTTGCCGACAATGCGGCAGGCCACCTTATGCAGCACGGAAGGGTGGACATTGTCATTGTCGGCGCGGATCGCGTGGCAGCCAACGGCGACACGGCGAACAAGATCGGCACCTATCTTAAGGCGCTTGCCGCGAGGGACAATGGCGTGCCTTTCTACGTCGCCGTGCCCGGGCCCAGCATCGACTGGCGGCTGGTGGACGGCGCCGGCATACCCATCGAGCAACGCGCCGCCGCAGAAGTCACGCATATCCAGGGCGAAGACGGGGACGGCCGCTTAACGAGCGTGCGCCTCACACCGACGCACAGCGAAGCAGCCAACCCCGCCTTCGATGTCACGCCCGCACGGCTCGTTACCGCACTGATTACTGAGCGTGACGTGTGCCCGGCGACACACTCAGGTCTACTGCAGTGCTATCCTCAAGCGGGGCGCGGCGCGCGCCGGACCGCATGACCATGACTCCATGAACGAGTCCAAGCTTCGATTCGCGCTGGCCGGGGCGGCAAGGCAAACGGTGAGCCACCGGCTTAACCATGGTTCCTCCGGCAATGTCAGCGCCCGGCTCGGCGACGGCTTTCTCGTCACGCCCAGCGGCCTGCCAAATGACACGCTGCAGCCTGCCCAGATGGTATACGTGGACATGCAAGGGCAAGCCAGCGGAGGGCTCAAGCCCTCCAGCGAGTGGCGCATTCACCGCGATCTATATCGCGCGCGGGCTGACGCTAATGCCGTGGTGCACGCGCATTCAGCGCACGCGGTAAGTCTGTCATGCCTGCGCCAAGGCATCCCGCCGTTTCATTACATGATTGCCGCTGCCGGCGGCAAGGACATCCGCTGCGCTGCGTATGCCGCCTTCGGCACCCAGGCGCTGTCCGATACCGTATTGTCCGCGCTGCAAGGCCGCCGAGCCTGCCTGCTGGCTAATCATGGCTTGATCGCGCTTGGTGCCAACCTCGATTTCGCCCTGGCCCTGGCCATGGAAGTTGAAGAGCTCTGCGCGCAATACTGGCGGGCGAAGCTGATGGGCGAGCCGGTCCTGTTGAGCGACTCGGAAATGGACGAGGTGCTGGAACGATTCAAAGACTATGGTCAGCGGGGAGAGGGCCCGCCTGGCGCGCGGTGACGAGGATGGCAGAGATGACTCGTATCCAGAGGATTGGCCAGTTGGGTGTTGCCCGCGTAAAACCGTATAGGGTTTAGCGCTTAATTGGCGTCCTCTTCCTGAGCCTGACGTTCTACCTCCCTCCCGAACAGGCGAGGCGATGTGTAATTCAATGCAGAACGCCGATGGATCTCCTTGAAGTGCTCAAAGGTCGCCGGCGACGGGGCCGGCATCGCCTTGGCGCTGCTGCGGTCCCTCGGGCTGACATAGCGCCGCTTCAAAGGCTTGACAAATGATTTGGCCATGCCGTTGGACTGCGCGCTGCAAACTGGCCTATGAACGGGCTTGGTCCCAAGCTGCCGGCCAATCTCACGCGTGCCGTGCCCACGGTAGACGCCACCATAGTACATGCAGAATAGGTGGCCAGCCATAAGGACTTAGCTCAATCTCTTGATTGCGAGATCTTGAGAGGAGCAATCGATATGACTGACCAAGTCCAGAGTAAAGCCTATGCATCCTGGATGGCAATAGACATCGCCAAGGATTTCAATGCCGTGATGGTTGAAACACAAGACGGAATGCGACGCAAATTCCGGATGGCCAATTCAGCATCCGATCATGATCGCTTGATCGAATTGATCAAGAACCTGCCACAGCCTTGTCGCATTGGCTTTGAGGCCACAGGGAATTACCACCGCACGCTGGGCTATCGTCTGACCGCTGAGGGCTTTGATACCTGCCTGCTATCTTCTGTGGCTAGCGCTCGTTACCGGGAGATGATGTACAACTCTTGGGACAAGAATGACCCCAAGGATTCCCAGGTGTTATTGCAGTTGCTCAAGCAAGGCATTACCCAACGTTACGTCGATCCGCTGCTTGCCGGCCACCATGATATTCAAGAATTATCTAAAACGTATTACCACGTGACCCTGAGTCGAACCCGTCTGCAACACTCGATCCTGACGCATTACCTGCCCCTCTACTTTCCGGAAATGGCTAAGTGGTGGCACAGCACCCGATCCGACTGGTGGATCAATTACTTGTGGCATTTCCCGACCCCCGCTGCCGTCACCCGTTATTCTTTGGAAGAGTTTTGCTCGGTCGCCTCACGCATTGTGGGTCGTAAGGTCAACAAACAGGCCAAACTGCTGGAACTGTATCAAACAGCCCAAGCCAGTATCGGCCTACCCATTTCGGAAGATTCTCTGGCGTGCCTGACGTTTAAGCTGCAACTTCGCCGCTATCAGGAACTGAACCAGCAGCGCAAAGAGTTGGAAGCGATGGCTGAGCAATATCTTGCTGACCGCCCAGATTATGCCGTGCTAAAGACGGTGCCAGGCATCGGCGCCATCATCGCCCTGACCATCCTCGCCGAAGGTGGGGATTTACGCCGGTTTAGCCACCATCGCCAGTTTCTCAAATACTGTGGCTTTGACTTGGCCAAGAACCAGTCTGGCACCCATCGGGGTCAAGAGAGTATCTCCAAGCGGGGCAATGCTCGCCTGCGTCTGGCGCTCTGGATGGCAGCAACGATTGCCGTGCGAATGCGCGAGAACACCTTTCGCGCCAAATTTCATCGATATACGCAATCCGCACCACAAGATGCTGACCTCAGACGCAAGGCTCTGACCGCCGTCGCGGCCAAGATGGCCCGGGTTGTCTACGGACTGATTAAATCAAATCAACCCTATCAGGGTTACTTTGAAGCTTTACCCAGTGGATCGATCCCTCTCTGTGCGGCCGTTGAGGCCAGTCGGACCTCGTAGATAATGTTTGGACCTTCCACTGGGCCCCAGTTTGTTTTCAGTACGGTTAAGACCGCAGCACCCTGCTGTCGGATCTTGTGTTCATTATGGTGAAACGGGTCCCGCAACATTTCGTGGAAGTGACCGCCGGGTAACGCGTTGGGGTAACGCTGAATTTTTTGACTGCCTTAGACAGTCAGGGGATGGCTATTTCTGTTGCTGCCAATACCTATTGCATTTAGTACGTTGTCAGCCGGGAATTCAAGCTCCAATCATAAAAGGATTCCATGATATCGCCCAAAGCTATAAGGACCGGGCCTGATCCGTCACAATTCCACTACCCTCGGGGGTGAGTCTGATGGTATTGGCGGCGCTTTGCATAGAAATACCGGTAATTAAACTGTAATACTGCGCATTTCGGTCGATAGGTATCTAGATCATTCCCAAGTGCTATGGGCAACCTTTCCATGTCAAACAATGCGGTCGAGCAATCGCGCGAACGCTTTCCCAGAGATAACTGGGCTGCCAAACGTGCGCCGCCAAAGCCGGAAGACGGAATGTTGAGTCTGGAGGCCGTGGCTTGGCTTGATTCCCTTCCCAAATCGTTCGCCCTCATCAGCTGGCTAGGCGCTGTCCACGGATTTGTAACCGTCTGGTTGAACGCTGGAATTTTCGCGAGTCGATAATCCCGTATTTCGACAATCTGCTCTTGGACAGCGGCGGCGGGCGACAGGGTTTCCCCCTGGAGATGGCAATCGAGATCATCAATTTGAAAGAGTATTTTCTGGAGAGGTTGACCACATCAAGCTTTATGTTCGGGACGGGAATGTTGGGCGGCCTTGATCTGCTCATCCAACTCCGCATTGGTTTGAAAACTCCTCTGGCGCTGCGGCTGGAATCAACCCAGGTGTGGAACTTCAGTTGCGCCACGTTGAGGAGGAAAATCGTCACCTCGATGAGAGGCGGCACTGCAAATAGAGGCTGAGCCGGAAGCCGGACTCGCCGAGATCGTATGCCTGCGGACAGATTCAGAGGCTACGTTGGAGCGATACAAGGTCAAGTTTCATCGTCCCATAAAGCCATGAAAATGGAAGCGGACAATACCAACGGGGGGCCTGCGACGACGCCATTCAGTCGAACTTCGGTCCGACAGCGCCTCGTCGTTATCGGCTACACAGAATGTTTCGTCGCGCGGCGGCGGGGACTCATCAGGAGACAGTCATGAACGAAGCTTTGAGGAAGGTAGTGGCAAGCCAGGGCGCAGAGGTGGCCGATGGTGGAACACCGGTAGTGGCTGGCACTGAGCGCAGGCGCAAGGGTTCCCGCATGCGCCGCGTGGCCGACGGCGACGTAATTGTAGAAGCTACGCTAGAAGGGTTCGAGGACGATGCAGTAGGTCGGGGGCTAAGCGCCGCGGCGACGCAGCATCTGCAATCCGTGCGCGACTTTATCTCGGGTCTGCCACCCACCGAGGCCGAGGCACTCATCAAGACGCTGCTTCGGCAGCGGCCGCCCCGCCTTGGCCGGCTCAGACTTAACCCCGACGAGGAACTTGCCACGGGGTGGCGCGACGGCGGCTATCCGTACCAGAACCTGATGTTACGCAAGAATTATGAGACGCAGAAGTACCGCCTGCAGGTAGAGTTGCTCAAGCTGCAGGCCTGGGTCAAAGAAACCGGGCAGAAAGTGGTGGTCCTTTTTGAAGGCCGTGACGCGGCGGGAAAAGGCGGGGCAATAAAGCGCTTTATGGAGCACCTGAACCCCCGCGGGGCTAGGGTGGTAGCGCTGGAAAAGCCTACTGATAACGAGCGTGGGCAATGGTATTTCCAGCGTTACGTCAATCATTTGCCGACGGCCGGGGAAATCGTGCTATTCGACCGCTCTTGGTACAACCGCGCCGGCGTTGAGCGTGTGATGGGGTTTTGCAGTCCTGCTGAATATGATGAATTCATGCGGCAGACGCCCGAGTTCGAGCGCATGCTGGCACGAAATGCTATTCACCTCGTCAAATTGTGGTTCTCGGTGAGCCGTGAGGAGCAGCGCCGCCGTTTCAAGGAACGCAAAGTGCATCCGCTCAAGCAGTGGAAATTGTCACCGATAGACTTGGCATCGCTCGACAAGTGGGAGGATTACACGAAGGCCAAAGAA
>JBKQNQ010000196.1:0-16732 GCA_052145875.1 Thiobacillaceae bacterium | reverse complement strand
TGTGCCAGCTCTTATTTACAAATCGAAACAAGGGTCGAAAAAGACGTGACAGAATTCCGCGCTTGTTCAAGAGAATGTCGAAATCCTCCTCAACATACGTCCCGCCGTTTCGGACGTGTTTGAACGTGACGTAAGTGGACTTCGCGATCGTGAGATTGAGCACGGCCATAATAAGCAGAAAGGATACAGAGACAAACGTACTTGCAGTTCCAGCCGCGCTATTGATGAACCGAAATTTCCCGCTGGTGGAACCCAACGTTGCCAATTCCGCGATTGCGGCCACGAACACGAGCAACGCCAAGGAGTGTCCAATCGAAAAGTGGAACCCGACAGTGATGGGCCGTTTGTTCTGCTGCATTAACTTGCGCGTGACGCTGTCGATGGAGGCAATATGGTCGGCATCGAATGCGTGACGTAGTCCAAACGTGTAAGCCAATACTGCCGCGCCAAGAAGGACCGGACTTGAGTGAAATGCGAATATCGCCCACGCCCATGTGCCGATGTTGAAAACGCAAAGGAGAATGTAGAGGCCGACTACTTTTCCCCGGTAGTTTCCGGCATCGTCACTGAAGATGTGCTGTAGCATGGAAAGGATCTGTCTCATTGCAGTTTCTCCCATATTCGGTAAGGGCAGTGCTGCATCTGCGCAGCAAGATGCCCGACAAGGCCTTGTGTTCTCGCTTGCTGAGAACACCCACGCCCATATGCTGCGCAGATACTGGCGCAGGACAGCATGCCGCTTCCCCTCATTCGAGAGCATACGATTGCGCTCCAACAAGCGTTCACGGAGGTCCACGCGCTCGTCATGACTGACGGTGCCAGCTGAATCGATTAATCAAAAACATGAGAAAGCTATCGAGCACGAAGCCAATAACCCCGATGACCAGCACCATCGCCGTAAGTTGGTTGTAGGACAATGTCTCCCGCGCGTCTTCGATGGAGTACCCCAGGCCGGACGTAACGCCGAGAAATTCCGCCGGAACAAGTACAATCCACGCAACGCCGAGAGCGAGGCGAATGCCAGTCAGAACGTCGAAAGTGATGGCAGGCATGATCACCTGGGTCAGAACATGTCGGGGCTTCGCGCCAAGATTGCGCGCCACCTTGAACCATGCTGGATCCACCTTGGCGAGTCCCGCAGCGGTGGAAAAGGCGACCGGCCAGACTGAAGCGATTGCGATCAGGAAGATGATCGCCTGGTCCCACTTCGGAAAGACAATCACCGCGATGGGCTCCCACGACAGCGGGCTGATCATGCGCAACAACTGGAACGGGGTATTGCTCATCTGCCGAAAGGCCAAACTGCGGCCCATGATGATGCCAATCGGTACGCCGATGCAGATGGCGAGGAGCAGTCCGACCCCGAGACGATATCCGCTACTCTTGATGGCGCGGCCGATGCTGCCGTCAGCAATCAGCGCGGGGAATGCCTGGAACGTTGGGATCGGCCCAAAACTGGCAAATGTGCGTGTCGATGGATTGAGATAGAGCCAATAAGCCCCAAGCCACCACAGTCCAAACAGAATCGCCAAGCCTAGGGTCCCGTAGAAAAGACGCCGTACCATCGGGGACTTCAAGTGGGGAAGCGTAGCGACCCGTCCCGGCATGGCGGCCACCGTACTCATAGGCTGATCACCTCCACCCGCTCAAAGGGGTTCCCGTGTTGCGGGACGCTTGGGTCCTCTCTCCACTTGGGGTTCGCCTGAAGTGCGTGCTTGATGTACTTGTAGTTAACGAGGTCCCTCGCGACAAACTCCGGGGTGAGCGCATCGAGAAACCGCACGTCGCCGGCGAGCTCGGTCTTCTTGAGGTCCTTTACGACAAGTTCCGTCGCGGAGGGATAGGGCCAGCCCTGGAAATTGATACGATCTTGTCCCCACTCCGGATGCTTGATTGCCGCAGGATTCCGGTAGTAGGCGGGCTCATAGAATAGCATCGCACGCTCGACCACCTCGGAGGGGAACGGCAGATAGCCCTTGCCATCGCGAGACAGCATGTTGGCCATCGCCTTTCGGTTCTCGGCGAGATGTAGCTGGGCATCGACAATGGCGTTATGCACTCCCTGCGCCCAAGCCGCACGTTGGGGGTCCATAACGTCGGCCTCGTGCATGACGACGACACAACATGGATGGCCCTTCCAGACGTCGCCGGTGAAGCGCAGGACTTTGCCTCCTGCCCGCAGTTCGCCCAAGGCATCGAATGGCTCTGCCACGCAATAGGCGTCGATTTTTCGCGCGGCGAGAGCTGGAGGCATGTCGGGAGGATTTAGGACCAGGAAATTGCACTCGTTGGGTGCAAGCTTGGCACTTTGTGGCCGAATCACCGGAATGATGCCGGAGTTCTTCATGACCATCTGCGAGATGATATTGTGAATCGAGTACCAGTACGGCACCGCGAACTGCTTGCCGCCAAAGTCCTTCGGAGACTCGATGCCGGCATCCTGCTGGACGACGATGGCTGACCCGTTGGTATGGTCCCACGCTGTGATCTTCACGGGGAACTTGTTGTTGTAGCGCATCCAGATTGGAATCGGGATGAGCATATGCGCGAGGTTGAAGCGGTGAGACTGGAAGGCCTCGACGAGCGGCGACCAACCTCTGATGAGCGTCGGGGGAGCGGAATCGAGCCCCTCCTTTCTGAAATAACCCATTTCATGAGCGACAAGCAGTGCCGCCGCGTCGGTGATCGGGATGTAACCGATACGGACCACGGGGTCGAACTTCTCGGGGGCGGCGAAGGCGCGGCTCGAGGGCAGCATCCCCCCGAACGCGGCGAGTCCGGCGGCCTTAAGCAGGTTACGCCGGCTGACGCTTGTGCCCAAAACGCGACTGAAAAGGGGGTCATAGTCCAGCACCAGATTGGGATCGTTGATGCCGTCGCCATGCTTCTTATAGTCGAGCGGGGCATCCGAGGGCACATCGTCATGTTCGTCACTTCGCTGCTTCGTCATTGGTGTTCTCCTAACGTTTAGCGGCCGGAAATCCCGACCAGTGCGTGCTCGCTTGCCCTAATGGATACTGAGCGACTCGGGCTCGGACACGGAATCATGGCCGGCCTCCGCATGGGACGAGGTCGGTTTCGAGTGGGCGGCCTCTTGAAAAGTGGCCATCAGGCGCGCCCGCAATGCCTGAACCGCAGGGTCCTGCCGTTCGCGCGGATCTGGGAGATCGATGTCGAGTTCATGGACGATGTTTCCCGGGGATCCCGCCATGATTACGGCTCGATCCGCCATCAACACAGCCTCGTCGATATCGTGGGTAACGATTATGAGATTGATGCCGAGTCGCTTGGCGATGGAACGCACATCGTGTTGGAGGGAAGTTCGGGTGAAGGCGTCGAGCGCGGAGAAGGGCTCGTCTAGCAAGAGGAGCTCAGGCTCCATCACCAGTGACCGGGCGAGCGCCACGCGCTGTTGTTGACCGCCCGACAGATCCTGGACATTGGACTCAGCGTAATCTTGGAGCTCGACAAGATCAATGGCCTCGGTGACCCGCTTGCGGATCTCATCAGTGGTCCAGCGGCCGAAGCGCAGCCCGACGCCGACGTTTTGGGCGACCTTCATCCATGGGAAAAGATGCGGCGCCTGGAACATCATGACCCAGCGTGGCGAAGGCCCCTCGACCAGAATGCCATCAAGATGCACGGTGCCTTCGGTCGAGCGCAACAGGCCCGCCACGATGTGGAGCAGGGTAGACTTGCCGCAACCCGAACGGCCAATAATCGCCAGCGCTTCCCCCGGCTTCGCATCCAAGTCAACGCGATTGAAGGTCACCGGGCCATGGGAATTGTATCGATGGGTAAGTCCCCGGATCCTGATGTCGACTCCTCGTATTGCCATCTACAAATCCTTCCGTCCGTGCACGTTGAGCCAGCGATTGATACTGGCCGCGAACACCTGGCTAATGTGCAAAATTCCAAAGTGGTGGTTCGGGTTGAGCGGGCCGAAGATCTCAGCTAGACGGCGTTAAGCCGCCGTTCAACCTCTTCCATCCGGCGCGCGAGATCATCCTCATTCACCAGACCCCGTTTTATTAACGAATGAGCCAGCGCCAGCAGCTGCCGCTCTGGGAAGGGCACGTCCTGGTACAGTGAGACCGAGAGCTCATCTTCTTCCCAGCGTCGCTCAAGGGCGGGCAGCGCGCAGGCATCCGCGGCTAAGGCATCGCAGGTCGCTTCCAACGTAATCTTCCACGGCGGGTCGGGGTTGGTGACGCCGTACTGGGCGCACAGATCTCCCCACACTCTGCCGTGAGATCGCACTTGCTCAAGCAGGGGAACGGGCGAGGCATCGATTGCGAGTTCACCACTTTTTGAACCGGCGTCGTGTTTTGTCCAGGCATCCATGGCGCGCTCCTAATGGTCGTGATCGTGATCGTGATCGTGATGCACGGGGTGGACCGCTGGGTGCACCGGACGCTTTGAATTTGACGTAATGCCGGGTTTGGGCAATGCCACACCAATCATGCAATCTCGTGTCACGATCTCGGCCAACTGCTCTTCGGTCCAGCCGTCCGTGCCAGCGGGTCTCAGTGGCATCACCATGAAGCGGCACTTCTGATTGGAGTCCTCAACCCTGACTTCAACTTCAGGAGGGAGTTGAAGGCCAAACTCAGCGAGCACCTGCCGCGGCCAGCGAACAATGCGACGACGATAGTTGGGCGTTCGGTACCACTCGGGGGAATGTCCGAGTATCGGGCGCGGATAGCACGAACACAGGGTGCACACGACGACATGCTTGACCGTCGGGGTGTCCTCGAGAACTCTCAAATCACAATAATCGCTGGGAGTGCCGAAGTTGGTCGGTGGGCTGCTGATCCAGTTGACCCCAACTGCCAAGCTCGCCTTGACGCCATCCTCCAAGGCCAATTTCTTGAATTCGGGGTCGACCCACGCCTTGGCAACAAGGCGCGCCGCAGGCAACGGGCCAATGCTGTGCGCATACTCCGCAAAGCGCCGATGGTCGTCGGCGGAAAAAAGACCTTTTTCAATGGCCAGTTCACGTACCGCGATTTCGAGGATTTCAAAATCGCTGACTTCATCAACCATCGGTGCAGCTTTATGTTCTGCCATTTGCATTTCCTCTTCGTGAATGTCCGCTATGCAAGTGTTATTCCAGCTCCAGCCAACGCTCGGAGAACTCCGTCTGTACCGAGTCGTTCGCATACAAGGCGGGATAATCAGGCCACAGATCTCTGTTTTTGAAGCGCACAATGTAGAACCATTCGGGATTGTCCGTGTTGTCCCAGGCCTCGTCTTCTGGAGCGGGACTCTCGTGTGTCACCACTGCCACCGTGCCGACCGCGCCCCGTGTGTAGGTCATGGTGCGCGTGTAGAAGATATCCGGTAGATCCCGGATCCGAACACGGTCGCCAACCTTGAATTGGGGTGGCCCCCCGGCCTTGCCCCTGAAGCACTGCGGATCTCCAACGCCGGAGGCGATTGAAGCATGATGACCTCTATCGTGGGGACTTTTGCTCATAGCGCTTTTTCACCTCATCAATTTTGTTAATCAGTTCAGTTAGGGTTACGTGCTGCTTGTCAACCAGAATTCTCGCGGCGGTCAGCAACCAGCGTCCGTAATACGGCAGACCAAGATAGTTGGTGTGGCCGACATCGACATTCTGTCTGCGGCGCCGCTCCTCGGCATTCCACACGCCGCGCCATGCCAGACACTCACAGGTCACGTAGGTGTTCAACTCCCATTGCTCTTCCTGCTTTTCTTCCCACGGAATGGGGACGTCCGGCTCGCCGCCGACGTCGTGCGGCGACCGCATATATGCGCGATAGAGGGTGTGGTCGATGGCATCAGGATAGGGAGCATGGGTTGGCTGATGCAGAGCGGGCTGGAGGTAACCGACCGTTTGAATATGTCGGAGCACCTCTTCCCTGGTAGACGATGACATGTTTTGGGTCTCCTTAATTAGATTACAAACAAGCCAACCTGCCGGCGGTTGCGATAACACTTTCGGAAATGCCGACCTCGCTTCGGTTGATTCAAGAATCAACGGCGTCTTGGGACGTGTTCTTCCAGTCGCAATGGGGTGTGCACCGGACCACGTCACAAGTCATTAATTTGGGTACTATGGACCATGAGTTTTTGGATGGCCAAGATTAAATGCTGATCGTCTCCATAGGGGTTGACTATGGATCGGTCATCAGTACCCCAAGTTCGCTGCAGCATTCGACTATCAGTGCAGTTGCACCGGGCTTCGTTCGAGCTGCCGTCGACACCATAGTTAGGTGAGCGCGCGCGGCACCGATGTGGGGGGGCTCGAATGGATTGGGCCAGTCGCCACCTAGAAACGCCTGCAGGACGGAAAGACAGGTTCTTCCGGAAAGACGTTCAGGTGAGCACGATGAGGTCGTGTTCCCCTGGATCGATGCACACCGTCGCTCCACCTGAGCGCGCGAGCATCGGCCGCTGCATCTTGTCCTTTAGGCGTTTAACTTCCCGTAGCCATCAGAAACGTACGGATCGCAACAGCCGCCTGCTCCGGAAATTCCTCGTAGAAGGACAGTTTTCCCCGAGGCAGCCGTACGGTATTTACATTCGGCAACGTGGCCATCACCTCCATCTCCAGACGCGATTTGGTCGGCGCCGCGTCGGAAAACAGGTTCAGGATCGGGACGGGAACACTCTTCAATGCGATCAGCTGCTCCTCTCGGCTCCTGAAGGGATCAAGGCAACCCGTAACGAAGCGTGCCGAGGCATGACGGGCCCCAAGCACCTGTGTCACCGCGAGTTTGTCCTTCATGCGAGGCGCGGTAAGCCACTGCGGGTCGGCGTAGACATGGCCCCGAGCCATCATACCGACGACCACTCGGTTGACATTTAGCGCATAGAGCAGGGGCCCGAGGACGGGTCGATCAACGGTCTTGGCAATCTTCGCAAATATCGGCCGATCGCCGCCGACCATGGTGGGAAAAGGACCACGCCATGTGGGCGACAGCAATGCAAGCCGCGTGGCGACCGGCTTCGAGTTGGCAAAATGTTTAAGCACATAGCCCGCAGCGTGGCCGGCCGCGACGATTCCAGAGGGATCCGGTACAACGTGCGTGAGCAGGTGGGTCAAGTACGCGCTATAGATTTCCGGTCGCCAATCCACGTAGGGTTTCGGCAGCTCACCAAAGCCCGGCCAGTCGACTGAAACCGTTGTAAATGACTGTGCGAGCCGGTCCTGAAGGGGCTGCATTTCGCGCCGCGTCGAAATCGAGCTGAGGGCGGGAAGCAGAAGCACGATCGGCCCCGTGCCGGCACGGTCAAGGCCGACAGAGACTTCTTGGTCATCATAGCGCCAGCTTATTTTTTCATAGGTCATCATTTCGCCTCAGGAAGGGTGACCGTCACAGCGATACCTGCAAACGGCGCAAATGCTATATGCGGGGTTTTCCCCGTCGAATCAGTATGACTGCACGGCAATCCGGCCAGCACCTCAGCCGGACTATAAGGCGCGAGCTGTCTCCACACGTTGTGCGAAGCGTTCGACCGCTGCACGGGGTCTCGTTACCCCGGTGCGTGTTGCGCGTTCGGTTCGAAACCGTTCGGCGTAATGCGGGACGCCAGATACGCGTAGTAATTGCACGCCGCGAAGAACGTTCCGTCTTCCATTGCCCGCTGCTGTGCGGAAAGCCAAGCCTCCACCGTCTCCACTGGCAGCAAACCGGCCTTCGTCACGTACGGCACGTAGGTCTGTGCAAACGACTTAAAGTAGCTTGCGCTTCCGATTTCCACTACGGCGTCGCCCCAAGCCGACATCAACCTCAATCCGAATCTGGGTAAAAGCCGAGGCAATTCACGCATTATCCGGGGATTGTTGAAACTTGCGTCCACAAGCGCACGGTCCATCTGATTACCGAGATCGTGGTCGGGACATGCGTAGGTCATTGAGGCGTAATCCCCGTCAAAGATGACCACCATGCCGCCCGGGCGAACAACACGGGCCATCTCGCGTAAAACCGCCTCGGGTGAGGTGACATGGCTCATGAGCGTGTGGGCGATAACCGCATCAAATGTCGCCGTGGGGAAAATGAGTTGGTGGGCGTCACCGACCTGGAAATCGAGCTGGCCGGTGGTATTCTCAGTAAGTGACAAAATGCTTGCGGCCTCAATGAACTGTCGGCAATGATCCACGCCGATCGCAGTTCCCTTGAACTCCCCGTGGCGTGCGAGACGTCGAAGCACGGCACCGGTGCCACAGCCAACCTCTAGGATGCGAGCCGTGGGACTCCGGGGCAATTCGACGGAATATTTGTCGAGCAATCGCGCAAATACGGCGTCCTGGGCCCGTGTTTCAAGACGGGCAATGAGGCGCTCGAGAGCGGCTTCATCCAGCTCATTGACAAAGCGGTGCGGGTCCCGGGCAACCATGATTACCTCATCGTCGTCCCGGCCTGACGATGGCCGGCGCATCGGGCAATATATCGACGGCTCCCGTAGTTCGCATCAGCCATCCGCCGGCGAGCCGCATGGTTGAGCTGTTGGAGGGCGAGGTCACGCGCCGCGTCACCCTAGTCCCTTGCAGAAGGCTCCACGCGCTGAAGGGACGCGGTCCGAGTTTGTACGCCGCGTGGGGGTCACTCGCGTCGGGGGAACGATCTCATGTCCAGTGCTCATTGGCGCTCCAAGCGGGAAACGTTCGTTGCTGCATGGCGAACATGCGTGCGGCCGGGTCGAACTGGTGAAACCCCGAATCCGTCACCTCAGCATATCGGCTCCGGCCCTTGGCGTACGGCCCTACATGAAGGGAGAGGCACACTGCGGGCCATTTTGTCGCGATATGGCGGGAGTCGGCGGAACTACCATGATTTATAGGGTAAAAACTTGCCGTTTAGCTTGACGACAACACGATCCCCTCTCGGGTCTTCCTGCTTGTCTATTTCCATCGTAAAGTCGATTGCGCTCATGATGCCATCACCGAACTTCTCGTGGATCAGTTCCTTGATCGTTTCTCCGTACACCCCGACGATCTCGTACCAGCGATAGATTACGGGGTCAGTCGGGATTGTCTGACTCCAGGTCTTGTGCGGAAAACGTTGCAGCGCCGCGGACACCTTGCCCTCCAAACCGAGCACTCGAGCCACTGCATCGGCATTTTGCTTGTCCAGGTGGTTCATGCCAAGGCATGCCGAGCAGGTATATTCAGGGGAAAGACCTGCCGCTTTGGCAATGTCACTCCAGGCCAGTCCTTTTTGGAGTTTGGCCTCAAGGATGGCTTCTTTCATTTCAGTCTTGTTCATGGGCAGTTCCGTTTCTGCTTTCCAGTAATTGAAATTGAGCTAAGTTCTCAGGAGCCTGTCTGCAGCACTCGCTGAGCTTATAGGTAATAATTTAGGGCATTGCGAAGCCAAGAGGGCCCGCGCAATGAGCCTGGGCGAGCATAGAATCTAACCCGTGCCCGTCTGGGGCAAAGAAAATGTCCCATTCGCCTTACCGTTTGAAAACCGCAATGACTTCGCGTCTAGCGCTTTTTGCCAAGCATTGACAAAAGCTCAGTCGCGTCAGTTAATTGGTACTATGTATTATGTATTCGTGTTTTCCCAAGACTAAATTCTGATGGGTCCTATAGGGGTTGGTTATGGATCGGAACATCATCTTCCCACGCTCGATTCGCTACCTGCTTGCGGTGGCGGAACACCATAGCTTTACACGCGCGGCAGAAGTGCTCTTTGTCTCGCAGCCGACGCTCTCACAACAAATTAAGCAATTAGAGGATCTGCTCGACGTGCAGTTGCTCGACCGGTCCGGGCGCACGGTGCGGTTAACCGCCGCCGGTCACGTTTACTTGCACCATGCACGCCGAGCGTTGGGGGAACTGGACGCGGGCAAGCGGGCCATCCATGAGCTGCATGATCTAACCCGCGGTTCGCTGCGCTTGGGCCTGACGCCCATCACGGACTATCTCGCCACCCCATTGTTGGACCAGTTCAACGCTCGATACCCCGGTATCACCTTGAGTGCGCTCGAAATGCCCCAGGATGACATTGAGGCCGCCCTGGCCGAAGACCGTGTTGATATTGGGATTGCCTTTAGCAGCGCGCTCTTGGCGGAAGAACGCTCCGACGCGATTGACAAGCATATCCTATTCATCGAGACGCTCAATCTCGCTGTTGGCGCGTCTCACCCCCTGGCTGGACAGAGGGAGCTGCTGAGCGGGCATGTATTGGAGCAGGAACCCCTCGTGCTGTTTAAGACCGATTATGCGCTGCGGCGCCACATTGACTTGTACTGTCTTGAACACGGCATCACGCCGCGAATTGCAATGGAGGCCACGTCACTTAGCGTGATCATCGAGATCGTCCGCCTCGGGCGACTTGCTACCATTCTCCCCGACACCATTGCCTGCTCGCAGCATGGCCTTCACTCAATTTCCCTGCTGCCAGGACTGCCCCACCATACGATCACCCTGATGTGCCGCAAAGACGCATACAAAAGTCCGGCCTGTCAGGCGTTTGGAGAGTTGGCCGCGGAATGGTCTTCGGTCAGATGTCAGTTGAAGCACGGTGGCAAATTCAGGCCCTGTCCGCTGTCTGATGCGTGTGCTCATGACGAAAGTAAGGTTGCGTTCGATCATGCCTTCGAGGAGACGCCACCCGCGACATTGGATGCCGGAACCGGTGTCACTGCAATCGGGGACGAATCGGCCAACGACAGGGTCGCTGTCATGGCGCCACCCGGAAATGCAGGGGGGTGAGGTCGGCGTGATCGGCCTGGGTCAGCGACCGACAAGCGACTGCTGGAGTAAGCTGGGTTGCCTGCCGGAGTGAAGGCTGCGGCTCGATGTCGCCATTAGGCGTGAGCGAAGCGCCAAGGTTGGTGGGCTCGCCGCATCCGGCTGTCCAGCTTCGTCACATTGACGAATCCGCGTTCCTTGACGCAATCGTTTCATCTCGAACAAACCTTGGATCTGGGAAGTATCTTTAACCCTGGATGCCTCCACCCGGAGTCCCGAAATGAAGATCGAGTTGGCAGAGCGTTTTCGTGATACAGATCTAGGGCGTGAAGCGGCGGTACTCATGCTTCCCTGCGTGTTATGCGGTCAATGCACGTTTACCTGTCCAACTTTCCGGCTCCTTGACGACGAGTGGGACGGACCGCGTGGACGTATCTATCTGATCAAGCACATGCTCGAGGGGAGCATGCCCAGCGCCACTTCATTGCCGCCGGCCCTTTCGGTTAAGACGCTTGAGCGAAATACGCTCATTGCCAACCTGCAACTGCATCTTGATCGCTGCCTGAGCTGCCGATCCTGTGAATCCAGCTGCCCGCAAGGGGTTCGCTACGGGCGTCTGCTCGATATCGGGCGGGAACTGGTCGAAAAGGCGGCGCGACGCCCTCTGAAGCAGAAGTTGATTCGCGGTGCACTCCGCGCGGTGATTCCATACCGAAATCGATTCACCGCAGTTTTGCGCACTGGACAAGCCCTGCGCCGAGTCTTGCCGGTTGTTCTGCGCTCCAGAATTCCA
This sequence comes from Thiobacillaceae bacterium, assembly GCA_052145875.1. Taxonomy (GTDB): domain Bacteria; phylum Pseudomonadota; class Gammaproteobacteria; order Burkholderiales; family Thiobacillaceae; genus DASQBT01. Next base: position 5,269 of record JBKQNQ010000196.1, on the reverse strand, counting down.
GAACGACGACCGACTGGCGCCTGGATCGACCGCCCACATGCCCGAACGATGCTGGTCTGGCAAGGATGCGTGCAACCAGCCTTGGCCCCGAATATCAATGCGGCTGCATCACGTGTGCTGGATCGCTTTGGAATTCGCTTGGTTGCGTCCAAGGATGGCTGCTGCGGTGCACTAAGCCATCACATGGGGGCGACGGACGAAGCCCGCGCCTTCATGCGCAGGAATATTGACGCCCTTTGGCCGCAACTCGAGACCGGCATCGAGGCCATCGTGCTCACAGCGAGCGGCTGTGGCATGCACTTCCGCGATTACGCTCATCTATTGGATGACGATGGTCAATACCGCGACAAGGCAAGGCGGGTCTCCGATATGATCAAGGACATCGCGGAAGTTATCGCTGAAGAGTGGAAGGATGACCTGTTTCATGATTTGCCTGCCCCGCAAGCCGCGCGCCGCATCGCCTTCCAATCGTCCTGTAGTTTGCAACATGGCGAAAAGCTGAACGGTGTCGTCGAGAAGTTACTGAAGCGCGCCGGGTTCAAACTTGTGCCCGTTGCATATCCCTTCATGTGCTGCGGTTCGGCGGGTACCTATTCGATTCTGCAGCCGGCATTAGCCGAGTCGCTGCGTGGGCTTAAAATGGGAACGCTGATGGCGAGCCGCCCGCAAGCCATTGCAACGGCCAACATCGGTTGCCTGACACATCTGGCATCCGTGTCGCCCGTGCCGATCTCTCACTGGATCGAATTCCTGGACGAAACGTTTTCGACCAACCCTGGACGATGACGCTGCAAGCCTGAACGGAGCAGGGGAATTCCAAGAACCGGACGACAAAGGATAACTCGTGAGAAACATTGTGGAACGAGCCCGGCCGTCCCCCTCATCCTCTCCAATTAATGGCCAGCGGCAGCGCGAGTGGATCCCCCATGCTTGCAGCGGACACCTACACACTTCGGGGAGCGGCGAGTATCTGCGGGAACTCACTCACGACCCAATTGACCCGACGGGTGTAGACATAAATCCATCCTCACTGTGCCTATCGCGCGATGGCTGTCGGCTCGACCGGCACGGGCCATGTCATTGCCGCCCGGTCTAGTTAACGCCAAGCCAGTGCGGACGGGCCCCAAACACCTAGCTGCAACGTCTCTTCCGGAGAAAAAAACGCCGGCAAGTGGTGGCTCTAAGCAGTGTGCGCGCTGCGCTTTGCCCGGGAATCGGATTACCGCGTGGGGGTGACGAGCTCCCCCCGGACGCTTGGAATAACATAACCACCCACGCGCACCTCCCGACCTCCGTCGACAATTCGTGCACGCAGCATGACCAACGAGGGTCGACGAATCTCATAACCTTGCTCGATCCGCAAGGAAAGACCGGGCCCCGGGAAGAATCGATGCTCGAGGAGGTAGGCGCCGAGAAATGCGGCGCCATTTCCGGTTGCCGGGTCTTCACGCACACCGTGCGCCTCGAAGAAAAACCTCGCGCACAGGTCGTTCTTGGGGTCATGGGTTTCGCGACAGAAAAGGTAGACGAGGGGCGGAAAGCCTTCTACCCGGAGTACGTCGAACGCGGCGAGGTCAAGTCTGCTGCGACGCAACCCGTCGAGGCTACGCAATGGGACGATCATGGCCGACGTGCCGGCAGAGATCTGTTGGACCGGGAACCGGTCTTCAATTTCTTCCGGCAAGAGTCCAATTGCGGCTGCGATCCGTTCACGAGCACACGTCGGTCCGAGAGAAACTGGCGGGGCGAGAAACCACGCTATGTTCCCTTTTTCATCGGGCAGCTCGAACGTGACAGGGACCTGCCCCACCGCGAGGTTCAGTCGCAACGGCCCGGAAACCTCAGGCACAACGTGATCGCGGAGGACCCAGGCGGTGCCAAGAATCGGATGTCCGGCGAAGGCAATCTCTCGCGCCGGTGTGAAAATCCGTACACGGTACCCGCCATCCAGCTCGGGCTCAGTCGTCACGAATGTTGTTTCCGAATAATTTGTCTCCGCCGCGATTTGTTGCATCGCCTCCTCGGATAGAGCTTCTTCCCCAACTACAACCGCTAGCGGATTCCCCGAATAGGATGCTTCTGCAAAGACATCAACGATGTAGAAACGGTGCGTCATGGTCTTGCGTGTCCCGTGGCTGCTCAAGGATTGATTTAGTGTTCGTTGCCAGCGACAGCTTCGCACGAACATCAGCAGCTTGTCTACGATGTGCCATGTGGCCAGAAGTAGCTTGAATCGTGGAGCAGAAGGCGTGGGCGCGGCAGCGGGCTGGAAGGCCCAACGCGAGAAGCTCACACCAAGAGATGATCGTGATCGTGCGGCGATCGGTTGGCCCCGGTGATCACGGCATGATGCTCTTTTTTGCCGGGAGGACGCGAGGTAATCCCGTATTACACATGAGGTTTAGGTTCTTTTAGAATCGCAATGCAATTCCTGCCCCAATTGTGACCTAATTGAGTGGCTCTGACAGGTTATCCAAGGAACTGAAACTAGAACTGAAAAGCATCTAATGCATTGATCTACCATGAATTGACTGGTCGGGGTGAGAGGATTCGAACCTCCGGCCTCTACGTCCCGAACGTAGCGCTCTACCAGGCTAAGCTACACCCCGAATTAGCGATCAGAAGCTTCGTTTGACCGCAAAGCTCGCCAATTCTATCAGAGCGTCCTTGTGTTTTGAATCCGGAATGCATGAAAGAGCCCGTGTGGCGATGTTAATTTCGCGCTGTGCCTGCGCCCGCGTATATTCCAGCGCGCCTGTACTGTGTATGGCGGCGAGTACCGTCTGGAATTCCGTCAGACCACCTTCCTCAATCGCGCTGCGTATTGCTGACGCCTGGTCGGGGGTGCCGTGTTTCATGGCGTGCAGAAGGGGAAGGGTGGGTTTGCCTTCGGCAAGGTCATCTCCGATGTTCTTGCCGGTTTCGAGAAAGTCACCCGAGTAGTCCAGAACATCGTCAATCAGCTGAAATGCCGTGCCAAGGTGCATACCGTAGTTGGCCAGCGCCTGTTCCTGTTCAGCACTGGCATTGCAGATGACCGCACCGAGTTGGGCGCCCGCCTCAAACAACTTGGCTGTCTTGAAACGAATGACACGCAGGTAATCATCTTCGCCGATATCCGGGTCGTGGCAATTGAGTAGCTGCAGCACTTCTCCTTCCGCGATGATGTTGGTGGCATCAGACAGAATTTGCATGATCCGCATGTTGTCGATCGAGACCATCATCTGGAAGGCTCGGGAATACAGAAAATCGCCGACCAGGACCGATGCGGCGTTGCCGAACAGGGCATTGGCGGTTTCCTTGCCACGCCGTAACTCGGATTCATCGACAACATCGTCGTGGAGCAGCGTGGCGGTGTGGATAAATTCAATCACGGCCGCTAACTCATAATGGGCCTCGCCTTGGTAGGCGAAACAGCCCGACGTCAGCAGGACCAGCGCCGGGCGCAGGCGCTTCCCGCCACTATTGATAATATATTCAGATACTTGGCGTACCAGGGTGACGTCAGAATGCAGCCGGGCACGGATGACCCGGTCAACAGCGTGCATGTCGTCGGCAAGGAATGCCTGCAAGGTTTGAATGGTCACAATGTGGCAGGTTTTTTTTTCAGGCCAGAATCTTAACACCAACGGGCACAACCGATGCGCGCGGGATTGACCCGTTTCCTCGTTTTAATTAAAATTACGGGTTTTCCGATACACGGATTGGAGACCTCAGATGTATGCGGTCATTAAAACCGGCGGCAAGCAATACCGCGTGACCTCCGGCGACAAACTCAAAATTGAAAAGCTGACTGCGGGTGTTGGCAGCGAAGTGACCTTCGACCAAGTGCTCATGGTGGGGGGCGATGGCAACATGAAAGTCGGGGCCCCGCTCCTGCACGGCGCCAGTGTCAAGGCGACGGTGCTCGCGCAAGGGCGTGGCGACAAGATTTGCATTTTCAAGATGCGGCGTCGCAAGCACTATCGCAAGAGTCAGGGACATCGTCAGCACTATACTGAAGTGCAGATTTCCAACATTTCTGTTTAATTTTGGCTCTGCCCAGGCAGGAGAATTAAGACATGGCACACAAAAAAGCAGGCGGCAGTTCAAGAAACGGTCGCGACTCGGAGTCCAAACGTCTGGGCGTGAAGCGCTACGGCGGCCAGGAAGTCTTGGCTGGAAACATTCTGGTGCGTCAGCGGGGCACAGAGTACCACCCTGGTGACAATGTGGGCATTGGCAAAGATCATACGCTGTTCGCCAAGATTGACGGCGTAGTGATATTTGAGATCAAGGGGGCATTAAAGCGCCGCATGGTTCGTGTGGAGCCTTTGGCCGCCTAGCACGCGCACTTTCCCACAGGTAAAGGCCCTGTCGTTGTCGGACAGGGCTCTTTTTTTGGTGCCGGCCAAGGCGCCATCACTTGAGCTGGAAATCGACTACGCGCCTCGTCAAACGAAGCGGTAGGTTTCTTTTGGCGACTGGGGACAGCAAGAAGCCTGAGGTGAACTGCCGGGCTGAAAGACGCGACGCAGTTGGTTATGCCACGCTCGCGCCGGTGTGCCCTGCCACAATTCGTCGACGGGGGCGATCGCGAGCAGGCGATGGTTAGCCAAAACTGTGGCCTGGCCTAAGCCCATAGAGGCGGTGGCTTTGCAGGCGAAGCTGGCAAGCGAATGGGTTCAACGCGGTCCGAGAGGTAACCTGGCGTAGCATGACGTGGTCCGCATAGCCTGAACGGATGCCACGTCGCGCCCTTTTCTCCGTACCGTGGGTGTAGTCTGTGATTAACGTATGGGATTGCGATCATGAAGTTTATTGACGAGGCCACAATTAGCGTTTTGGCCGGCAAAGGTGGCGACGGCTCGGGCAGTTTTCGCAGGGAGAAATTTATTCCCAAGGGCGGACCCGATGGCGGTGACGGAGGAGACGGGGGTAGCATCTACGCGGTTGCGGACCGCAATCTCAACACGCTAATTGAATTTCGGTATACGCGCATATTCAAGGCGCAGAACGGTGAAAACGGCCGTGGTGCGCAGTGTTACGGTAGGAGCGGTGAAGACACCGTCATTCGTGTCCCCGTGGGCACAGTCTTCGCCGACGCGGAAACCGGCGAGATCGTGGTCGATCTGGCTCACGATGGGGCCCAGGCGACTCTGGCACAAGGAGGCAAGGGGGGCATGGGCAATGTGCATTTCAAATCCAGTGTCAACCGGGCCCCGCGCCAGCACACCGAAGGCGAACCGGGTGAAGAGCGACGACTGCATCTAGAGCTGAAAGTGCTGGC
>JBKQNQ010000195.1:0-9915 GCA_052145875.1 Thiobacillaceae bacterium | reverse complement strand
TCCACCCAAGCTGCCCATCGCGGCCTGGATCAACCCACCCAAAGCGACAACCACTGACCCGAGGACAACTCAACCTTCGACACTAAATTAATGCACCCGGGTGTCTCATACTCATTGACACGTTCCGCTGGCGGAGGTTTGGTTCAAGCACCTACATGCGCCCGGCCTAGATCGAGGAGATGACGCTACCGTATTCGATCACCAGGTTAAAGGTCAGGTCAGTGGCTTTTTTGCGGATCTCGGCCAGGCGGGAACGCTACTCGCCATCTCTGGGGTTCCACTTCTACTGTCTGGCTTGATTTCCCTGTTTGTCCGGAGGGTTACCTTGCCTAGGAGTCGCTTTCAGGCCTATGAGGAATTGGCTAGGTTACTGCTGGAAACCCATCCTCAACGTCGAGCCCAAGCAGCCTTGGATCGCACGTCTCGCTATTCGCAGATAGTGGACCCGTCGCTTAGAAAGCAATGTCTGGCTTACTTCGCATTCCACAAGCGTCAATCAGGCATGGACGCTGGTTGCACAACAAACGAAGCCAAGCAGTTACTCGGTGACTATTTGCGGAGTGCCGAAGGTGCAGATTTGCCGGGTCATGAGGCCATAGCTGGGGCTAACGAACTTCTCGCAGTGGACGCAGATACAGCCGGACTGCTAGTTGAGAAAGCTCCTGGAGAAGTGACTTTTGTTCATGCTCTTTTCGAAGAGACGCTGGCCGGGATTCATTTAGCCGGATGGAGCCTTGAAAAGCAGGAGGACTTTGTCAAACGCGAATCCGGGAATCCTCGATGGACCACAAGTATTCTAGTAATGCTGCACACCCTACCGCGGCAGTCAGATATAGACCAGCTTCTGCGCCGGGCCTTTTCACAAACTCTTCCGGCTGGAGCCGATATGGTTCGTCAATCATTGGCAGCTGAAGTCGTTTTTGGTGATTTCAAATGCAGCCCGCGCCTTGCTCGTGATTTAGCACCAAATTTTTTTGATCTGGTAGAAACACATGATTGGTTTCCCTACAGGGAAAGGCTGCTTCGCCTCATCTTAGAAGCGGCTACCAGCAGCAGTGCCCGGGATTATGTGCGGAAGAAGACGCAGGAATGGTTCCCCGATCCAATACGCTTTAGGGGAAGCATCTACCCGGCCCTTAAACAGTGGCCTGTCGAAGGAGCACAAAACCTGCTTTGGCTTGGACTGTTTAACGAGGATCCTGGAAATAAGCGTGCGGCCGCTATAACTATTGCAGAAGTGTTCAAGGGTGATCCGGAGATCGGTGCCCGTCTGCGGAACCTATGTTACTCAGTTGCCGACGCCGCAACCATTTATTCCGCATTAGAGGCTTTGTTTCACGGTTGGTGGGATTATAAGAGCCTGAAAGACACCATTAATGCCGCACGCAAATCTGCGCATCCCCTTCTCCGCTTCATAGGTATTCGTGGACGAATCAAAGCGGGCTTACAAGACGATGCGGATCTTGACGAGATCTTGTCATTGGCGCGGAATGCAATCTATGGAATGCCTATTGAGACCTCTCAACTGATCGACTCTTTGATAGATGGGTGGCCAAATCGAAAGCAAGTGCTGGACGCATGCTTAGAATCCGGCCAATCTAGGTTGCGGCGCCATAATATCGACCGCGATGTTGCAAGAGAATATCTTCTACACTTCTCAAGTGCTTCCGGCGAGTTGGACGCGCGAGTCGCAGATTTGATCCGTTCCGATAAATACTTCTTGTCAGACTTTGGCTTTCGGTTCGGTTTAAAAACGCGAACCTACGGCCCCTCGGTTAGTGCAGCACTGGATTACAGGCTCGATCAAACCGATAAGGTGATGGTTCATGAATTTACCAAGCTGGCCGTGGCCAGTCGTTCCGAACATGCAAAGCATATGTTGATCGATGCTGTTAACAAAGAGGAGACTCTGGGAATATTTTGGCCGATCTACGGTCTTCTCGAGGGGTGGGGAATGGATGACCCGGAAGTCGCGATCGTGCTTAATGCGGCAATCGAATGGCCTATTGGTAGACTGCAATACATTGCACACCAATTACCCGCAATCATCCATGACAAAACGAAATGTAGAGCTAAGCTTCTTGAAATCGCTCGCCTTGAGAAAGTCAAACGGGCAGATTTCTTGGTTGAAGGATTTACCCGGCTTGGCGTATCTCATGATGACGATGAGGTAATGAAGGCCATTCTGCGGCCTGAGTTCTATGATCCCAGTATTTTTGATGCCACAGAAATGCTTATCGCCGGATTTAGCTCACATACGGCTGTAAGAGAACTCGCCCTCAAGCGAATTGAAAACATGGACGCACCTTGGACAGCACTAGTTCATGCTTACAGCCAAGATGTGGAGATTAGGCCAATCTTGGCACGTTACCTATCGAGCCTGCCAAGCTCACTTCGTAGCATTTTGGCGGCGTCCTTCGGTCACAGAACAGTGAGTAACAACGCGCTTACCGCTCAACTGTTACGCTACCGACTGGAAACCAATGCCGGGGTTCGCACAGTCGCAGCTATCGGGTATCACGAAGCTGTTGCCGGCGACGCCAGCGCACGCTCAGTGGCCCTCGCGACACTCAAAGAAGATGCTATAGCTATCGGCCCGCAGCACGATACGATAAGGCAAGCGGCCTTCGCAGGATTAATCGCATTAAATCAGATAGCTGTGCTTGACAGCTTGCCTGAGTGGCAGCCAGGCAAGAAGCTGGCCATAAACCTCTTTAGATTTGACACCAATCGCCAAGTTGTAGCTTATGTCGCCAAGCACTGGGGCCGACTGAAAGAGGCATTTGGGTCTGACACAATCATGCGTATTAGTGAATATTCCGGCAACGAATGGTGGTGTTGGGATCACTTGGCACCTTACGTAGGTGATTCACCGGAATTGCGGGCTGATTTTCTTGAATATTGTGAAAGTGAGCAAGAGACGCTATCAAGCCGCGCACTTGAAGGCCTCGCACGGGAGTTGCCAAGATCCCAGCTACTGCGTGAGCATTGTTTACGTTATCTGCATAATGTGCGGCGTGACAAAAACGAATCACCTTATGATCAACGTCGTGGCGAATTTATCGTGGGACGTATATTTGGGCGGCAATTTGGTAACGATGAGGACTTTTACGAGGCGCTGGTAAGCCATGCTAGAGCAAGACCATCGGCATTCATTGCGGGACTCTCAATTGCCCGGCGGGCCAGTCCACCTCTTGCGGCTCTTTACGATGAGCTACGAACATCAAACGGACAGGCTAACTATTTTGGAGCAGACTACGCTTACTTGTTCGGTGCCCTAGGGTCCAGGGAAGACTTCCGCCGATTTCTGCTTCATCTCCTGAAGACAAGCAACGGATACTTGTGGGAGTTTTTGCCATTTTGTATTGAGCCTATAGCCAACCGGATTAAGGAAGACGAAGCTTTGGCGTCAGCTCTATTTCAAGACCTGATCTCCAGCGACAACGGAAGTGAGAAAGCGAGTCTCCCTAAGCTGTTAGCTATGTCTGGTTACTTGGCTGACGAATTGCGGGATTGGTGTGAAAAAGAACTCGCGGTGCAAAGAAGTGGCACCACGTTTACCGAATTTGGGCTTGATTTGGTGGCAGGTGAGATTCGCCCAACTGCTCACGCTATGTTGGAAGTATTGGCCCCAATCCAATAATACTACGCGGTGAAAAATTGCTGACTGGGGAACGCGGGAGATTCCGTCCCCTACCGAGACAAGAATGGTGGCGGTTATGCCATCTGTGTAGCAATACCCCACGGGCGAAATTCAATCTTGAATGAGCGCGTTCGTCACATCGTCGTAGTGCGCGACCTCATTGGCCTGGGCCCACATGTCCCAGATATATTGCCCATCCTCGTCATAGCCTGGCGGCCCGACTAATTTATAGTGGCGTCCAGAACTCGATACACATTGCCCTGTCTTGATGTCAATGCTGACTAGGGCGGTGCTGATGCGGCCTGGGCCTTCCTCGGGGCAGTGCCCAACCAGAAACCGCTCTTTGTGATCCGTTTCGAAAATGCGCCACCGGATCATGGTCAGGTCAGGTCAGGCTGGTCTGCCACAGACCAGGATGGCAACACTGACACGCCATCACGTCCGGTATCGTCTGACTAAGCCGACAACAAGACCCAGGACCTCCAGCCCATCTGTGGGGTGGATCGCCTCGTAAGCTGGGTTCGCCGATTCCAGAAAGAAATTGCCTTCGCGGGTTAGAGCCAGATATCTAACCGTCCATTGGCCTTCCAGGCGCGCAACGACCATGTCACCCTCCTGGGCCGGTGCGTTTCTCAGGACTACCGCTATGTCACCATCCAACAGGCCGGCGCCGGTCATCGAGTCGCCGCGGACGTTTAAGAACGTGGTGCGGTCCTGGTCCTCGATCAGGTATTCGTCAATATTGATCGTTTCCTGCGTATCCAGGTCATTGGCCTTGGACCGCCCGGCGCGGGTGGATCCGATCAAGGGACGGGCGAAGAATTTTCGCCCGGGCCCGATGCAGCCGCCATCGATGCGCTTCAGATAGCCGGCGGCAGTCAATCGGCTCAGCAGTGAAAATACACCGCTGCTATCGGCCATGCCGACGACGCCCGCAAGCTTGGACATCGATGGGAACGTTTTGTGTTGCTTCCAGTATTTCTGGAGGGCAGCAAGATACGGTGAGTCATCCATGGATCTCCCCTTGTTGGCTTTTGTGTTGTCAATGTAGGCTGTGACGAGGGTGAAGTCAATCACTAAGTTATTGATTTACTGGCAGTTTATAGCTGTTGAGCAGGTGTTCAACTGGGGGCTAACTGGGGGCGGATGGCCGATTTGGCTGCTAGACTGAGGACGTTGCGATGTGGGTAAGGGGCGGTGATGAACAGCGTGCAGCAGCAAATTTGGGGAGCGTGCCGGGAAGCGTTCCGGGAAGATGCCAGGCTCTATTTTCGGCCACTGGTGGTGGGGTGGCGTTGGGTGAAGCGGTGTTTTGGGGGTGGGTGCTGTAGGTGAGAATGGCTCATAAGTCAGCTGTAAGACGACCGTCCCTACGACCATGACCCCACCGGGAGGGTGCGGCACGTCCGAAATCATCGCATTCCTAGATGAATGGCAGACGCTAATAGGCTCAGTCGTCGGCGGGTTGATGGCACTAGTTGTCGCCCTGATCGTCGCATCGTCAGCAACCCGAAGGGAACAGCGTATCTCGGCAATTCTATTAGTCTCTGACGTCATGCAAGTGCGCGCGGCCTACGAGCATCTCACCAGGCTTGCCAAGGAAAAGAAGGTGGCGCCAGAGAACTATCCAATGTGGGTCGCGAACTACCTGTCCTGGAGGCATCCGCGCTTGTCAGTTCTGTTTGAGTCCAATATGGCACGGGTCGTGAGTATCGACGCCCGTTTGGGGGCGCACCTCAGCCTGTTCAGAATGGCCTACACCTCACTTGAGGAACATCTCGCCAGAGTGCGGGAAGACGCCCAGCGTCTCCTTGAGATGACGTCGCAAAATCTAAACCCGCCGAGGAACCCGCAAGCGACCGCCACAGATGCGAAAGTTGTTGCTGATGCCCTTGCACTTGCCGCCGAGCATGCGGCTTACGCGCAATACTTTCTCTCCGAGCTGGTGCTAAGTCCAGTTCCGGGTTTTATCAAACGTATCAGGATGCGCGCGTGGCCAAGTGATATGGACAGACAATCGAAGAAGCTGCTCACTGACCCGAAGCATAGGCAGAAAGCGAACGTTGATGAGCGAATTTCCAGCAAGCAATGACGCCAGGGCCACCGTGCAATCAGATCGTCGACGCTAGCCAGGGCGCAATGAACAGGTCCTTCAGGCGGCCCGACCAATCTAGCCCACGGGGCACAACTCGATCAGGCCACGCGCGGTTGCGTCGCTGACCGTAAAGGCGCAGGCTCGATATTCGGGTCGTGGCTCTATGCCGGCAGCACGCGCCTGCTCGCATATGTGTGCGCGAAACCCGTCAAGTTCGCGGCCATCGAGTGGCGCGATATGCTTCAAAACCACAAACCAGCGACCGTCATCGAGTTGGAACGATAAGAGGTAAGGGTGCGGCAAATTGGCAGCAATGGCAGGGTCATAATCACATGAAGGCGAAATGTAGCACTCAAGTGAGACGGTCTTTCCTTGTGGTGGAGCGGGAAGCCACTCGACGGACGAGAGGTCCTCGACCAAAGCGGAAACTCGAAGCTCTGTCTCCGGAATTCGGATTTGGAACACATGAACCGCGGCATTGCCAGTGGGACGGGGCATTTGCCACTTGTGGATGTGACGCTCAGAATTTCTGCGGCCAGGAACCTTCCTGACCCATCTATCGGTCCCAGACCACTGGCATTCTCCGCTGGAATGCAAGCTTACTTTCGCATCGGAACCAAACATGCGGGTTAGTATGTATATCTCATTCCGACGGATGAAGAATTTCCATACTGTCGATCTTCTACCAGTTGGCGTGCCCACGGCAAAGTGAGTCTCTTTAGGTTGGGGCATAGGGGCTAGTGCGGCTTAATAGCTTAAATCATCGGTCAGGGCGATGGGCTTGTTCACCGGTTTCCGATTGTAAGAATCTAATACAGACGGTAGGTGCGTGCCCACAAAAGCCAGAAACGAGAACGCCTTTAGGCTGTTAAGCTCCGTGCCATAGTCCAATGACTCGCCGTGCATGACCTGATGGCGATTCAGGGCGGTGAATGCCTCGCCAGTTGTCAAGACGGTTTCATGGCGTTCCTTCGCGCTCTTTAAAAAATCGAGTTCATGCAGTTGAAGGATCGGGCAAATCAAGTCTAATGCCGCCTGGTCACCAGCGAGCTTCTCGCGCAAAGCCTTCGACCCCTGTAACTCCTGAGAATTCCTGCTCACCTTCATCATGGCCGAGTTCACTTCCGCTAACTCGGTCAGCAGGCCATCAGCTTGCGCGATAAACACAGGTATCGACAAAATATATCCGTTCTCGTCGAGCGCTCTATGAGCGTCAACCGCCGCGAGGATAGCCCTCGCTCTATCTGGATGCTTAGCCACAAGCCTAACGGTCAAGAACTCAAGATTTTCCCGGTAATAATCCGCCATGACCTGATCAATCTCGTCTGATTCGACCACATCCAGCTTTTGAACCAGCGTCATCAGCCCCAGGAGCGAATCCTCCCAGCCAAAGAACCAGCCATTTGATGCAGCCAGCCTCATGGCCGCTTTCGATTTAGCCGGCAGATCCTCCAAGCGTCTTATTGCGGCAGGCCAGTCAACCTGAGCTAGTGCCGCGAGAAGCGGAGCCATGTCATCGGCTAACGCTTCCAGCTGTGAGGCTACCTGGCCGGCTGCGGTTCGTAGCTGCTGTGTGAATACCGCGACCGTGTCCAAGCCCTCCAATATGGCAGGAACGAGAGGTGCCAAGTCTTCCAGAAATCGCTTCACGGTTTCATTTGGCGGAGGGTTTACTGGGTTTTCGTGTGGCACTTTCTTGCTTCTTTATTGCCCTCAGGAATTGTAGCGTATCCGTGCGACTAAGCGGGCGTGACTACACTTGTGAACAACAATGCGGAGACTGCCATGCTTAAAACCCTTATTACTCGCGTGATAGCCTGTGGCTTAGTAGCCCTGCTTTCTGCCTGTGGCCATTCTTCTCCGGGCCCCTTAGCTGGCACATGGACGCACCCCAAATCCCTTTTGACGCTGTCACCCACCACCATCACATTTCGTGACGGTGAGATGGAAGCTGGCGGCACAATCGAAAAGGTGAACTACACGGTAAGCGGGCAATCAGTCATAGTGACTTACGAAAGTGGCCTTATGCGAGGCTCAGCCGAACGCTGCATATTCTTAAGCCCAACCACGATGGAGATTCCAGGGACGGACACTATTTACACGCGGATAGGAAACTGAGCGCGGGGCATACGGGTTACTCCGCACCGGTAGAACTCGCCCGCCGCTATGTGGCGATCCTCGCCATAGCCTTGAACCCTCGCGTGGCATATTCGCTAATCGGATCATCCAGGTCACTGGCGCAACCTATCAATTAGCGACGAATCTGGCCCTGAAACGCAGCGTATACCATTTTGGCCAGCATGCTCTGCATGGCCGCAAAGATGCGCTTGTCCTTCAATAACTGGCTTGCAATCTTGTTATGTCCGGCCTGGCCGTCGATGATTATCTCGGTCAGAACATTCTTGAAGTCCCCCATGGTGAACTGCTGCTCGGAGTTGTTGGCCGCCTGTTCGGCCAGGGTCTGGTTCTCCAACAGCTTGCCCTTAAGGGTGGTCACGTAACCCACGAAATCGCCCTCTGTCAGGTCGCCCGAGAACAGGTCATTCATTTTCTGGACGATCTCGGCAAGCATCTTTTTCTCGTCTTCGTCTGCCCCGCCTGATCCAACAGCGGTCGCCGGAGCAAGCGGTATTGCCTCGCCGGTGGCCAAGTTCAGGCTTTTCTCCCCGAGCTTTTGCAACCGGTAGTGAGTTAATTTGACATCCTCATCAAGCACGAGAATGCCAGAGTTGCCACGGTCCAGAATCCTGGGCATCAGGCTCTTGCCGAATGCGTAAAGCTTTTCCAGGTCGGGATCGTTATACGCGATAAGCTGGCTCAGAAAATCATACATTCGCAGAAAGGACTCCAGGTCTTTTCTAAACTGCTCGGCTTCGTCTTGACCAAGGGCCTTAAAGCGGTCCGCAGCCGGCTTCAGGTGGGTGTGAAGATTGGCCTGCTTGCGCTTGGGATCAAAGAAATCCTTGGCGAATGCTTCAACCTCGGACGGAAAATACACCCCGGCCTTGTCCAGTTTGAATTGCAATTCGTGGACGATATTGGGGTCGGTCGTTGTCTCGAGGCGGGCCGTCCGGTAGTAGGGCTGGAAGCTCTTCAAGATTTCTTCTGGATCGTTCACAAAATCCAGAACGAAGGTTTCATCCTTGCCGGGATAGGTGCGATTGAGGCGCGACAGCGTCTGCACTGCCAGGACACCGGACAGGCGCTTATCCACATACATGGAATGCAACAGGGGCTGATTGAACCCCGTCTGGTATTTGTTGGCAACCAGCAGGACCCGATAGATCTCCTGCTTGAATGCCTCTGCTGGATCCTGGCTCTTGATTTGCGGGTTCATGTTGGACTCGGTGAATAGATCCGGACCCGACTCCAGGTCTTCGACCTTGCCAGAAAACGCCACCAAGGCCTTCATGTCGTGATACTTGCGTTCCTTGAGATACGCGTCCACCGCAAGTTTGTAGCGAACGGCTGCTATGCGGCTGTCGGTGACCACCATGGCTTTGGCCTTACCCCCGATCTTTGCGGCCACGTGCTCCCGGAAGTGTTCGACGATGACCACGACCTTCTGGCTGATGTTGTAGGGGTGAAGCGCGGCATACCGCGCCAAGCTCTTCTTCGCTTTCTTCTGCGGGACAAGTTTGTTGTCCGAAAGGGATCCCAGCTTGTAATACGCCTTGTAGGAAATATAGTTCTTCAGGACATCCAGAATGAAGCCTTCTTCAATAGCCTGGCGCATTGAGTAGATATGGAACGGAACCGGCAAGCCATCAGTGCCTGTCCGTCCGAATAGCTCCAACGTCTTGGCCTTGGGTGTTGCCGTAAAGGCAAAGTAGCTGATGTTATTGGGACGTATTCTGGAGGCGAGCACCCCGTTTATGACATCTTCTGACGTCACGTTGTCAGGATCGATTTCAAGATCGGTCTTGATTTCTACGGTTCCGCCATCCAGTTCCACTGTTATCGTATGCATGGCATTGCCATCGGAAAGGGCGGACTTGAGTTTTTGGGCCGCCTTGCCCGTCTGGCTGGAATGAGCCTCATCCACAATGATGGCGTATTTTTTCTCCTCGAGTCCCGTTACCTTATCGATCACGAAGGGGAATTTTTGCAGGGTTGTAACAATGATGGGCGTGCCATCGTTCAGGGCTTTGGCAAGTTGGTTGCTATCCTCATCAAT
>JBKQNQ010000194.1:0-6702 GCA_052145875.1 Thiobacillaceae bacterium | reverse complement strand
TGCAGATTATGCGCGGCATGCCAAAGCCGGGCCGGGCGTTGGTGGTCAAACGCGGCGGTGATTCGGTGGCTATCCAGCCGTTTAGGAAGCATCCTCATTTAGCCTTTTCTGTAGCGCCTCTCGCAGGTTCTTCAGCAGTTCCTCGGCTCCGATCACTTGGCGCAGTTGGTATTCCTGGTAGGCCCGCCGCGCTTCGGCTGGGCTTCTCAAATGATGCTGCGGGTCGCGAGGATCATCGAGTGTGACGCGCAGAAATTTCCCTAACACATCCCTCAGGCAGTGTTGGCATAGATCGGCTTCCACCAAGGACCCGTCCCCGAACACACTGCCGTATCCGGCGCGGAATCGAATGGCGATGCGCTCTTGGTGTTCAAAGTCCTGATCGTTGGCCAGCATCTCGCGGCCACAGCAGTCGCAAACGATAACGGTTTCGGTGACAGTGATTGTCTTGGTGTGCGTGTGTAGCATTTGAACCTCCATGGTTTCAGGACGATGAGCATCAACATCGCTGTGCGAAGTTGGCCATAGAGGTCGGGCAGGAGCCCTGGGACTGCTAATTCAAGACAACCATTGTAACGCGCTCTGAGGTTACGTGTGCTAGCCGCGGGCGGGCAATCAATTAACTGCCTCGGAGATTTTCCTTTTGCTCGGATCCAACCAGTTTGAGGGGGCCGTCTCATAACCCTCGAGCTGGGCAATCAGGTGTTCGCAGATGAACAAAATCTGGTGGGCGACATCCGTGCGGCGGTAGTCCCAGGTATCCCGGCATTGGTTCTCATAGTAGGAGCAGATGCTCAGTAGATCGACTGGCTGAAGTTCGGGGAATCTCCACAGGAAAATACCGGCCCATCTTTCAGCCTCATCCAGGACACTGTCTTCGTCGATATAGCAAGAGGGGAAAGCAACACGATCTCGAACCTCGGGGCATTTTGCCGCAATAGAGCGGACGTTCTGTAACGCGAGATGGCAGGCAATCAAGGCGGCTATCTCAGCGCGCGTGCCCTTTCTCCAGGAACGGACAATGGCTACGTCACGTTGGTAGCCATCCGACGTCATATTAATTGCGGCGTATGCAGCGAGAACACCAAATACTTGGGAATTGCAAAGAATTGCAGGCACATCTTCTTCCCCCGCTGTTTGGAATGTAAGCCTTGGGGGAAGTTCAAATGCCGGTATGCTGTCCATGAGATCGTGTAAATGTTCCGAGTGTGCTCCTTTCACATGGCACGCCCAATTTTTGGGTGTCGTTTCATAACCCGGGAGCTGGGTAATCAGGTGCTCGCGGATATTGCGAATCTGCTGGCCAGCGGCTGTGACGTGGAAGTCCCAGGTATCCGTGCATTGATATTCGTAGCCAGAGCAGATACTAAGCAGATCGACTGGCTGGAGGTCGGGGAACTTGCGCAAGTATCTCTGCGCCCACATTTCTGCTTCCATGAAGGCACTTTCTTCGTCCATATAATAGTCGGGCGGACCGCTAGGATCTCTGGCCTCTGGGCGCTTAACCGCAACGGAACGGATATTCTGCAATCCGAGCTGACGGGAAATGAACGCAGCCGTCTCGGGAAGCGTGCTCTGGCGAAAGGGGCGAATAACAAGGTCGCTGGTGCCGGCAACAAATGGGCCGGGTCTTACGGCGTAAGCGGCTAAGAGACCAAAGACTTCCGGATTATAGAAATCAGACGACATTTAATACTCCTTTGATATGCGTTGCGCAGTTATCGACTCTTGGGCAGAACGCCGCTCCTGGGGGGCTAAGGTTCGGGAAGTGGTAGGCGATTGCTCCACCTGAATCGTGCGGGCCAGCGCTTCCACCTCTGCCCGGTCGTAGAGATACCACTTTGACCCGTCAATTGTCGGACCGGATACCGGCTTAAGCAGACCCATTTTTGTCCAGTTCCCAACGGTTGACTTATCGCCGCCGACGAACCTCCCGGCTTCATTGGCTGTCATATAGGCCTGCTTCTCAGTTTTCAGGGGCTCGACATCACTTCGGCGATACCACAGGTTGAGCCCGTCCGAAACGGCCTTTAGGTTTCCGAACCGCACCCACTTCCGAACGAAATATTCAGGCGTCTCGCCCAACATGGCGGCGGCCTGCTCCAGCGTGAGCATCTCCGGATTGTTACGAAACTGCGCGATGTAATTGTTCACCTCTTTGGCCAGGAATAGGCGCGTATTGCCCAGGTGATCCTTGACCATGCGCCTTTTCAGGAGCCCGGCGCGCTCGATCCGTGAAAGCCCCTGAATGGTTACGCCGATGGCCTTTGCCACCTCAGCGCTCTCCATATAAAGACCAGAAGTCAGCCAGTGTCGATTTATGGCCTTGCGGCCCGTGATGGTGATATAGGTCGGCTTCTTGCTGATTGCCCGCAGGTTCACCGCGGCAACATCTTCGCGCCGGAAAAGGTAAACCAGTCCTTTGTCCACACGTGGTCCGGACACGGGAGACACGCCGGCATCCATCAGTTTCTCGGCCAAGTTGCGGGGGTTCACTTTTAGCTTTGTCGCGAGTTCCTTGACGAATACATGGGTGCGGGTAAATTCATCCAGATCGGCTCCGCTCACGACGTAACGCGGGCCGTCCATCGTAAAGGGCAGGATTCCGGCCTTGATGATCCGGTAGATCGCGTCCGTGTATATGCCGACGTGCTTGGCGCAGTCCTTGACCGAGACCTGATTGCTTTGGACTTTGGCTTTTGGGTCGACCAGCCCCTGAAGGGTCATGGGGAGGGTTCCTGCCATTTCATCGAATGTGACCACTTCCACACTGCCATCCCTGATCATGCCGAGCACATGCCCAAAACCTTTGGTAAGGTGCGCATAGACGCCTCTGCTGAGGTCGCGCATTCTGTATATCGGGCTGTGTTTCTTCGGCGCCTTTTTGCGCAGGGCCTGCATCAAGCCAATGACATCGGCGACGCCAAAAACCCAGTGGCCGTAGCCATCTACCTTAGGCCCACGCACCGGCTTCAATGCCCCATACGTCACCATGTCGACAGCGACGCGATCCGATACGCCAAAAATCGTCTGGACCCCTTCCAGACTGATCGTCTCGTCATCCTGGGCCCCTGACGGCCCTATAGGGGCCGGGTGTAAGCGCCTACCAACCTCGTCGATGATTTCCGGATCCAGGATCCCCTTGAGTTGGTCATGATGCGTCAGGAATGGCAGCAGGGCGGCCCGGGGCCCAAGTTCCGGCCAGCGCGCCATTCGGCGCTCGCCAATCTTCTGGACAAAGCTCGCGATGCTGCCGCTACGCAGCGTATCGCATGCGTCCGTCAGGCCCTCGTGCAGTCGGGCAACGGGGGTCGTCCAGAACGGAAAGAGATCCGGCTCCAGTTGGTCCCATAGGCTGGCGACGCCCGCCATGATCGTCAGCAACTTCAGCGCATCATCGGGATCCCCGTAAGTCGTGTCCCCAGCCAGGAGGGCCCGCACGAAATCCACGGCTCGTGTATCGACAGCTTCAGTCTCAGCCGTCCTGAAATCAAACTCGCAGTTGCAAATTGAGACGCCTCGGCGGTAGCGTGCGACCGGTTCCCCGCATTGCGGACAGCGATCCAGCAGGAGCTTTCCATGTTGGCCGCAGGCGGCGAACAAGGCCCAGTCCCAATTCTGCCGGCCATAGTCGCTCTCCACAAGACACTCTGGGCATACGCAGCTGTTCTTCAGCCGAAGCGTCGTAATCGGTATTTTTCGGCCATGGTATTGCGCATAGGACGGCAGCTTGACACTTTGTTCCGGCGTGTAGACCAGATCTAGCAGCTCAGTGACGGGCCTTCCGATTTTCTTGGCCAGGGCAGGTAGGCGATCTGGTTTGGTCAGCACAATATGCATCGTGGACATGTTGAAAGACAAGCCAGCCAGATTCAGCAGGCCGCCCGGGCGCTCGTAACCGTTGCACTCGGAGACGCGTAGCAGATACGCCGAGATGCTTTCGTCCGGCTTAGGTCTGGGATGGACCAGCATTACGAATCCTTCTTCTCCTTCTTCCCCGCCAGGGCCGAGCCCTCGGCAGCGGCCTTCACTTTAGTTTTGGTGGGCCTTCTTTTTGCTTCGTCCGCCCACGCGGCGATGACCTTCTCCAGTTGATCAACCGTCATACCCCAAGGATTGCGCTTCACGCGGGATTCGCGCAGCAAGTGCTTGTCGAATGCCGCGGCAAACATTTTGTCGGTGAGTCCAGGCAGCCCTTGCTCGAGGGCGCGGCGGCCCGTCTCGTAGATGAGCATCATGGTATTTCCAATCATTCCCTCGGACGCTACAAGGAATCGAATGGCGCGGTGCGGGTCTGCAAGGTTGGCCGGTTCGTCGAAAGGAAGCCCCTTGTCCACCATTGCCAGGAACGCCCGGTAGTCTTTGGCGTCGTCAACCCAGTTGAAATACGCGAGTTCCTCCACAACGGGAAATCGGCGCTTGAGCTGCGGGTCCTTATACAAAATGCGTTCTGACCCAGGAGTGCCCACGAGCAGGATGGGAACCTTGGTCGCGTTGATCAACGACTTGATCCAGTCGCGAACTCCCGCCATATACGGTGCGGACTCGGATTGCAGGAGATGCTGGAACTCGTCCAGAATGATGAGTTCCACCTCGCATTCCTTGATGAGCCGGGCGAGCCTTTTCGTAATCGAGGTCAGGTTGCCGGACTCCGTGTCGTCGGCGCCCATTTCGGTGAGGAGCGTCTGGGCGAGCGCTTTGCAGGTGACCTTGCCCGGCAATTCCGATTGGAAGACGGGAATGATTCGCCGTTCGTCGGTTTCCTTTTCCGGAAAGTCTCTCATATACTTTTTGATGATCGTTGTCTTGCCCGCGCCAGACTGGCCAATCAGCAGCATGGACCGGGGCTCCTGGGCATCCTTCGAATCCAGCCGGCAGTGCTCGATTTCTGCGAGGATCCCCTTGATGCGCGGGGATGAGACGTAGAGCTTTTCAAGCCGAGCGCGTTTGGTTTGCATGTCCATGATGGGCTCCTATTTATTGGTGCCGGTGCCGACGCGCGGCGATGACTTCACCCTTGCCCGACGAACTGGCCCTGGCGCGGCCTGCTTGCGCGGACTCTCGGCTTTCTGAGTGATGATAAGACTGGGTCGCTTCACGGGTTCAGGCGCTTCCCGGCAGATCCGTTTCAGGGTGGCAACGGGCCACTTCTGGCGCAGAAGCCATAAATTGTCCTCGTGAATATCCCACGTCAGCTTCCTCGTATACTCGGGCCACAACGATTGAACTGTGATGTATTGCTGGGTGAACGGGTCGAGAACCTGGATTGCGTCCAGGTTCTCGCGGTTGACCTTGACCGGCACCCGTTGTCCCCGTGTCATCCGGGTGCTGAGCGTCCTCAAGGCGTCGGACGAGTAATAAATGCTGTGCACCTTCACCCGCCCATGCCTGAGGGTGCGTTGGACGATGCGGGTCCAATCACCAGAATTTGCATCTTCCTGGCGATTCGCCTCCCCCTGTAGTGAGCCGGCATCGCGGCTGATGTTGGTATCGGGAGATTGTTGTTGGAGTTCTTCTAGGGTGTTCATGCTCGCTCTTGACGGTTTGGATTACCCGCCATGAGGCCTTGGTGGGAACGCAGCGTCAGGTCTCGCGTATAGTCCGGGCTATCTGATTTAGCCTTGAGGTAGCGCTGGGTGAACGGGTTTAGAACCTGGACGCTATCCAGGTTTTCGGGGTTGAGCTTCACCTGCACCCGCTGTCCACGTTTCACCTTGGTGCCGAGCACCTTCAAGGCGCGGGAGGTGTAAAAAATATTGAACACCTGGACCCAACCATTGTGGAGGATGGTGCGCTGGACGATACGCGGCCCGACATCGGAATTCGCATCGTTCTTAAGCTGGGTGTCCCCGTTCAGGGTTTGAGACGGGTCCATCTCGACCCCAGGGCGCGGCGCGGCGGCTGGAAATATGCCAACCAACAGGATAGGAACCTGGGTCTCCTCGAGGAGCGCTTTGAGCCAGGCGAAAACCTGGTCCACGGTTCGTTTGTGACCGCGTTGCAAAAGGTGGTGGAAGTCGTCCATGACGATTAGCCCCACTCCCTGGTCGGCCAACATGCTTTTGAGCAAGCCTCTAAGGAAGGCCGTTGTGCAAAACTCGGCGTCGCGAATTCCCGCCGCGGCCACCAAGTCCAGCGTGATGCGCTTGCGGGTGCTGCCAGGCGCAACGACTACGTATATCACCGGCATGATTCGCTTTCCACCAGTGACTCGTGTGGGGTAACGGGCCATATACCGCTCGATGGCCGTGGTCTTCCCGCTCCCGGGTTCGCCGTTTAGCAGCATGAGGCGGGTTTTGGCGGCCTGGCTCGCGTCTACGCGGCTCGCCTCAAGATCGCCGAGCAGGGTGTCGGCGTTATCGCTGATGTTGATGAAGGGAAATTGCAGTTGCAGTTGTTCTAGCGTGTTCATGGTAGCTCCTTGCTGTCGTGGTTATTCACCCTTTTCAAGATCCCAACCGTCCAGCGGGTCCGGGCGGTCAGATGTGGGATCCGCATCCGTGAGCGGGTCGGGGTGGTTGGGTTCAGGCTGCCAGGTTGGGGATTCTGGCTCCTCGATTTGCGCTGTTTCTGCCGTGTCAACCTGCCGCATCGTGTTGTCGGCAAATTGTTTGTTGCGTGCGGCCTTAAGCCGGGTCTTGTTGCCCTTTTTCCCCATCGCCCGCTGGGTTTCCTCGGCGAGTTCCAACTTGGCCGTCGGAT